>NZ_JBSFDW010000046.1:0-61880 GCF_053594115.1 Streptomyces sp. NPDC001970
CGCGGCGATCTGGCACAACCACAAGACCGGCCAGCCGGTCACGCGATCCCTGACCGCCTACGACCACTAACGATCATTCGGAATGACTCGTCTAGCGTGCACCCCGTCAAGCCCGTCCAGTGCCCGGAGACCTACATGAGCAGTCCGCTTCCCGCCGGTCGGCGTACCTTCCTCGCCGCTGCCGGGCTCACCGCCCTCGCCGCCGGGACAGCCGGGACAGCAGGTGCCGGGACCGCCGTCGCGGCCGGGGCCGCCGCAGCGTCCGACAACGTTGCCGGGTCCGGCTCGCGCCCGGACCCCGACCGCCGCAGCTTCACCGTCGTCGTGATGCCCGACACCCAGTACCTGTTCGACGGCGCGAGCATCAACCCGGAGCCCGTCGAGGCGTCGCTGCGGTATGTCCTCGACCGCGCCCGGGACGAGAACATCGTCTTCCTGTCCCACCTGGGTGACCTCGTGGAGAACGGCCGGCAGGAGGAATTCGCCCCGCTGAGCGAGGTGTTCGAGCTGCTCGACCACCGCCGCGCCGGGTACAGCGTGCTCGCCGGCAACCACGACATCGTCTCCTCCACCGACGACCAGCGCGGCCCCAGCCCCTACCTCGACGCCTTCGGCCCGCGCCGGATGCGCCGGCTGCCCACCTTCGGCGGAGCCTCGCCCGACGGCTACAACACGTACCACCTCTTCCGCGCCGCGGGCCGTGACTGGCTGGTCCTCGCCCTCGACTGGCGCATGTCCGCCGCCGGTTTCGCCTGGGCGAACGAGGTGGTCGCGCAGCACCCGGAGAGCCCGGTCATCCTCACCACCCATGACCTCGTGTTCGGCGAGAACCCGGGCGAGGAGGCCCGGCTCTCCCCGTACGGGCAGCGGCTCTGGGACGAGCTGATCGCCGGCAACGACCAGATATTCCTCACCCTGAACGGCCACTACTGGCCCGCCGCCCGCACCACCCGCACGAACGACGCGGGCCACGACGTGCATCTGCACCTCACCAACTACCAGGACCGGTACTTCGGCGGCAGCGCGATGATCCGCCTCTACCGCTTCGACCTCGACCGGAACACGATCGACGTCTCCACCCTCTCCCCGTGGCAGCTCGAGCGCGCCGCCCGCGACAAGGCCAACGCCCTCGCGCTCCAGGAGACCGAACTGACCGGCCCCGAGGACCGGTTCTCCGTCGCGATCGACTTCGAGAAGCGCTTCGCCGGCTTCGCACCGGTGCCGCCGCGGAGCTCCCGCCCCGCCCACCGCATGCTGGTGCCCGGCACCGTGGCGTACTGGCGCTTCGACACGGGCCACGCGGACGGCACCTCCGCCGCCGAGACCCTCCGCGTCCCCGACCTCTCCGGCCACGGCAACGACCTCACCCGCGGCGCCGTCCCCGGCAGCCCCGCCGACGCCCTGCGCTGGTCCGCCGAGCACCACCCCGACCAGCCCGGTCACGGCAGCCTCTACTTCGACGGGAACAAGCGTCCGCTGCGCGGCGCCTTCCTGCAGACCGTGAAGGGCGCCCCGCTGAGCACCGCGACGTTCCGCTCCGGCTACACCGTCGAGGCGTTCTTCAAGCTGCCCGCCGACTGGTCCGGCTCCCAGCACGCCTGGTCGGGGATCCTCAGCCGCCAGGGCACCCTCGCCGCTGCCGGAAAGACCGGAGACCCCGACGAGCCCGTCGTCACCCTCTCCCTCTCCGACGGCCACGCCCTCCAGTGGGCGGCCGCACCCCTGAACCAGAAGTCGCTCGTCTCCAACTGGGGTCACGAACTCCCGCTCGACCACTGGTGGCACGTCGCCGTGGTCAACGACGGCCGCAGCACCACGATGTACGTCGACGGCTGCCCGGTCGCCCGCAACCCCGCCACGGCGACCAACGGCCTGACGACCCTCGGTCTCTCCTGGCTGCTCGGCGGCTACGAGTACGGGGGCGTACTCGACCAGCTCTTCCACGGCTGGATCGGTGACGTCCGCATCGCCGAACGCGCTCTGCCCGTCGGCGCGTTCATGAACGCGTAGGTCACCGGCCCGGCTCACTCGAGGAGAAACCGTACACACACGCCAATCCCTGCCGCGCTGGGCCGACCCCCATGTCCCCGCCGAGGCACTCGACGCGCAGGGCCTCAGCCACCGCAGCCTTCTGCGCCGCGCAGGCCCGTACGGCGCAGCCTTCGCGGGCGCGGCCTGCACCGCCGCGTCCGCGCCGGCGCCGGTCCTGGCCGAGGCACACGGGGCCGCGCGGTCCGCGGCCCCGCCGCCGACCGCGACGCGTGGCGCGCCCCCGACGCCCGGGTCGTGCACACCGCCGATGTCCTTGGCCGCCGAGGCCGGTACACGCTGCGGATCCCGCTCGGCCGCGTGGAGGAGTCCTGCTGCGTACGTCTCCGCGGCAGCGACGGCAGTCGCAACGGCCCAGGTCTCCTCGGGGCCGCGGTCGACCCGCACGGGCCGATCGCGCACGAGCCCGGCAACGGCGACCGTGGCTGCACACATGGTGCTGCACGAACCCGGAGTTCATCGACGTCGCCGGACAGTCGGTCCGGGCAGTACGGCCACCGGGAAGGGAAGAGGACCCGGCCGGCGCAGGGGGCGCTCCCCGCCGGCCGGGCCCGGTCACACCCCCGTATGCAGGGCGATGCGCTCCTCGCCCGCGTACACGTTCATGTCGGGTCCGCGCAGGAACCCGACCAGCGTCAGTCCGGTCTCCGCCGCCAGATCCACGGCCAGCGACGACGGGGCGGAGACTGCGGCCAGCACCGGGATGCCGGCCATCACGGCCTTCTGTGCCAGCTCGAACGACGCCCGGCCCGACACCAGCAGGATCGCCCGCGACAGCGGGAGCAGATCCTCGCGCAGCGCCCGGCCGACCAGCTTGTCGACGGCGTTGTGCCGTCCCACGTCCTCACGGACGTCGAGCAGTTCGCCCTCTTCCGAGAACAGCGCGGCGGCGTGCAGCCCTCCCGTCCGGTCGAAGACCCGCTGCGCCGCCCGCAGCCGGTCGGGCAGGCCGGACAGCAGCTCGGGCTCGACCCGGACCGGGGGAGCGTCGGCGATCGGGTGGCGGGTGGTGGTGCGCACGGCGTCGAGGCTCGCCTTGCCGCACAGGCCGCACGACGACGTCGTGTACACATTGCGCTCGAGGGTGATGTCCGGGACGGGCACGCCGGGCGCGAGCTGCACGTCGACCACGTTGTACGTGTTCGACCCGTCGTCCTTCGCGCCGGCGCAGTACACGATCGACCGGACTTCGGCCGCTGTGCCGATCACGCCCTCGCTGACCAGGAAGCCCGCTGCGAGCGCGAAGTCGTCGCCCGGGGTGCGCATGGTGATCGCCAGCGGGCGGCCGTTCAGCCGGATCTCCAGCGGCTCCTCGGCCACCAGGGTGTCCGGCCTGGCGGACACGGACCCGCCCCTGACCCGTACGGTGCGGCGGCGCTCGGTGACCCGTCCCATGATGATCAGTCCCGGTTCTGTACGTGGTGGAAGCCGAAGCGGCCCTTGATGCAGAGCGTGCCGTGGGTCACCTGGTTGTCGTGCGGCGAGGTGACCTGGACGAGGTCATTGTCCTGGACGTGCCCCCGGACACCGTGCTGCCCCAGGGCCGCCGGATGCGGTCCACGGCGGATGAGAGGGACGTCGTCTCCGGCGCGCTGGAGAGCGGCTCCGACGCGGGCGCCGATCGCTCCGGCGCCGGCGACCGTGGCTTTCACGTGGGCTCTCCGTTCGGTCGAGGGAACCGGGTTGCGGTGCTGCAAGGACGGATCAGGCGGCGCGAGGGCACGTCCTGTCCGAACCTGTCGGCGATACATTGTCTACAGTATGGATTTGCTGCGGACAAGGCGTGTGGCAGCGTGGAGACCGACAGCTCCGCCGACCGGAAGAGGAGTCAGCGATGGCCGGGGAGATCTCCTTCTTCGAACTGGGGGTGGAGGACCCGCAGAAGGCCCGCGTCTTCTACGGCGGCCTCTTCGGGTGGACCTTCGAGGCGGTTCCGCCGGGGACCGGCTTCTCGGTCCGTACGCCGAACGTCCCGGGCGGTGTCCATGGTGCCGACGCCGAGGCGAGCCCGTACGTCTTCTTCAAGGTCGACGACCTCGACATCGCGCTCGCCCGCGTCGTGGCGCTCGGCGGCACCGTCGAACCCGGGCCCGGCGGGGCTGCCGAGGACCCGGAGACCGTCGCCCGCTTCGGGCGCTTCCGTTTCTGCCGCGACGACCAGGGCTCGCCCTTCGGCGTGCACCAGCCACCTACGGGCGGCACGGTCGGGTGACGAGGTCCCCAGGGCCGAGAGACTCCCGCCGAGAGCCTACGGAGTCCCCCAGGCTGACGGAGTCTCCAAGCAGGCTGACGGAGTCTCCAAGATCGCGAGGCGATTCCTGTCTGTTCGGCTCACCTCGTACCCATGAGTCGCAGGCGACACTGGAAGGCTCCTGATGTCGACAGCAAAGGGGGTCCCCGGGCATGACCGGCACGCGTATCGCCGCGCTCGGGCACTACCAGCCCGCCAGAGTGCTCACCAACGACGACCTGGCGGCCATGGTCGACACCAGTGACGAGTGGATCACCAGCCGCGTCGGGATCAGAACCCGCCATGTGGCAGGTCCCGACGAGCCGGTGGACGAGCTGGCCGCCCACGCCGCAGCGAAGGCGCTCGCCTCGGCCGGCCTCGCGCCCGCCGACATCGACCTGGTCCTCGTCGCCACCTCCACCGCGACCGACCGCTCCCCGAACACCGCGGCACGCGTCGCCGCCCGGCTCGGCATGACCTCGCCCGCAACCATGGACCTCAACGTCGTCTGCGCCGGCTTCACCCATGCCCTGGCCACCGCCGACCACGCCGTACGGGCCGGGTCCGCCACCCGTGCCCTGGTCATCGGCGCCGACAAGATGTCCGATGTCGCCGACTGGACCGACCGCTCCACCTGCGTCCTCGTCGGCGACGGCGCGGGCGCAGCGGTGGTCGAGGCGTGCGAGGGGGACGCGGCGCCGGGTATCGGGCCGGTGCTGTGGGGCTCGGTCCCGGAAATGGGGAACGCGGTACGGATCGAGGGCACGCCGCCCCGCTTCGCGCAGGAGGGCCAGGCCGTCTACCGCTGGGCCACCACCCAGCTCCCGCCGATCGCCCGCGCCGTGTGCGAACGGGCCGGGATCGCGCCCGAGGACCTCGCCGCCGTCGTCCTGCACCAGGCGAACCTGCGGATCATCGAGCCCGTCGCCCAGCGGATCGGCGCGGTGAACGCGGTCGTCGCCCGCGATGTCGTCGAGTCCGGCAACACGTCGGCCGCCTCGATCCCGATGGCCCTGTCCAAGCTGGTGGAGCGCGGCGAGGTGGTGTCGGGTGCGCCGGCGCTGCTCTTCGGTTTCGGTGGCAATCTTTCCTATGCGGGGCAGGTTGTGCACTGTCCGTAACCGGATTGGACTCGGTAGACTGTAGACGACAGCCAATCGGGCGGTTGACCGATCGCACGGAGGGGAAGCGATGTTGTCCGCAGGACTTCCGCAAGGAGCCGTGCCCAGGCTGGAGCGCCCGGGCCCGCTGCGCGAGCGTGTGTACGAGGCGCTGCTCGAGCTCATCACCACGCGGGCACTGCGCCCCGGTCAGCACCTGGTCGAGAGCGAACTCGCCGGCCACCTCGGTGTGTCGCGCCAGCCCGTCCGTGAGGCGCTCCAGCGCCTCAACACCGAGGGCTGGGTCGATCTGCGCCCGGCGCAGGGCGCGTTCGTGCATGAGCCGACCGATGAGGAGGCCGACCAGCTGCTCTCGGTCCGTACGCTCCTGGAGGCCGAAGCCGCCCGGCAGGCCGCGGCCAACTCCGGCTCGGCGGGCATCGCGGCGCTCGAAGAGCTCTGCGCCAGGGGCGAGCAGGCCGTCGCGGACGACGACGTGGACCTGGCGGTCGCGACCAACGCAGCCTTCCACGCCAAGGTGATGGAGCTCGCCGGCAATGTCGTCCTCGCCGAGCTGGCGGGGCAGGTGGACCGCCGCGTCCGCTGGTACTACACGCCGGTCGCCCGGCAGCGCGGAAAGCAGTCCTGGATCGAGCACCGGGAGCTGATCGCGGCGATCTCGGCGCGCGACGAACAGCGCGCGACGGAGATCATGCGCGCGCACACGGAACACACGCGCCGCACGTACCACCAGCGCGAGGCCTGAGCACGACCCCCTGCGGGCGGGGCGCCGCCCCAGCCCGGTATCGGTGGGTCGGGTCGGCGCGTCCGTCCTCAAGCGCGGGACGGGGTTGGAGTCCGCCCGTACGCGCCGGCGAGCCGGTGTCCGTCCTCGAGCACCGGACCGGCTTGGAGTGCACCGCCTACGGGTTGGTGGTCCGCGGTGTTCGTCCTCGAGCGCCGGACCGGCTCGGAGTGCACCGCCTACGGGTTGGTGGTCGGTGGTGTTCGTCCTCGAGCGCCGGGCGGGCTGTGTGTGCCCGGTACCGGGTCGTGGCCCTGGGTGTGGGTCCTCGAGCGCCGGACCGGCTGGAGTGTATCGCCTACGGGTTGGTGGTCGGTGGTGTTCGTCCTCGAGCACCGGGCGGGCTGGGTGTGTGCCCGGTACCGGGTCGTGGTCCGGGATGTCCATCCTCGAGTGTCGGACGGGCTTGAGGTCCGCCCCGTACGGGCCGGGTGGCCGGCCTCAGGCGCCGAAACGGGTGTGGTGTGCGTGGCCTCGACGCCAGACGCGCCGAAAAGGAGTCCCGCCGATGGAGGAGCCCCCATGCCCACAGGGCGAAGGGGGGCCGGGGCGGAGTCCCAGGTGCGGGAAGGGGAAAGGCCCCCGCCTACGGCACCCTGAGGTGCGGGGCGGTCGTCCCCGGGCGCATCCTTGCTGTGTGACCTGGTACGGCGCGGCCAGGCCCGGCCCGTCCCGGCGCCGCGGGCCGAAGCGCGGGACGAGCAACAGCGCTGTCCCCGGCTCGGACGAGCTCGGCCAGGCGCTCGCCGAGGCCGCGGTCAAGGCCATCGGCGCGGTCGGAGGCCACGCCGGTGGGGTGTATCTGCGCTCGGAGACACCAGGGCTCCTTCGGCTCGGAGTGCTCGTGGGGCTGCCGGGAGAACTGTTCCGCCCGTGGTGGCGCATGCACGTGAACCGCCCCTTCCCCGTCGCGGAGTGCTTCCGCTCGGGCCAGGCCATCCACCTCGCCGACGCCGAGGAGGCCATGCGCCGATTCCCGCAGCTCATGGCCGGGCTCCCGTTCCCGTTCGGCTCGATGTACGCGCCCGTCACCAGCGGCCGCGACCGGTTCGGGGTCTTCGTCGTCCTCCGCCCCGCGACGCCCGGCCGCCCGGTCGGCCAGTCCGACATCGACCGGCTCGACACATCCGCCCGGCAGCTCGCAGGCAACCTCGCCCGGATCGAGACGGGCGGCTCGCGCGTGGAGTGGTGCGACGAGCCGATCCTCACCCAGGCCCCGGAGATCACCCGGCCCTCGCTCCGTATCGGCCATTTCGACTGGGACATCGGCAGCGGCGCCCTGACCGCGGACGCCGACCTGTGCGACATCCTCCGCACCGACCCGGCGCGTTTCCCCGGCACCATCGACGCGCTGGCCGAGAGCCTGGCCCCCGAGGACGTGCCCCAGCTGTGGGCCGTCGCGCACGAGGCCAACCCCAACGGCCGGGTGGTGAGCCGCAGGATGCGCCTCCTGCGCTCCGACGGCACGGCATCGCTGGTGGAGTTCACGGGGAGGTCGGTGCGCGGGCCCGCCCTGACCGGTGGTGACGCCAAGAACGCGAGCAAAGGCGACACCAGTAGCGATACCAAAGGCGATACCAAAGGCGACGCCAAAAGCGACATCGCAGGTGGCCGCGGGGCCCGCGGCGACGACGGCTACCGGCTGACCGGCTTCCTCGTCGATCTCGGTTCCGCAGCGGCCGCGGGTGAGGCGGGTGACCGGCTGCCCGGCGGCCTCTTCGCCCTCGACCGGTCCGGCCGGATCACCTATGTCAACCGCAAGGCACAGGCACTGCTCGGCGGCACCCGCCTCGAACTGACCGGGCGGGTCCTGTGGGAGGCCGTGCCCTGGCTCGGCAAGCCCGCCTACGAGGACTACTACCGGGCGTCGCTCCTGTCCGACGAACCCGTCCAGTTCCAGGCCCGCCGTCCGGCGGGCGAGTGGATCGGCGTGGCGCTCTATCCCGGCCACCTCGGCGTGACGGGACAGGTATCGGCCCTGGAACGCCCCAGCTACGAGCCCGGTTCCGTCAGCAGGCCCGGGGCCGGGATCGGCCCGTTCGCCTCCCCGGGCGACCGGGCCTCCGCGCTGTACCGCCCGGTCGCCCTGGCCATCGCCCTGACCGAGGCCGTCACCGCACGCCAGGTGTCGGCCGTCGTCACCGAGGAACTGCTGCCCGCCTTCGGCGGCCGCCAACTCGCCATATACGTCCTGCACGAGCGGCATCTCTACCTGGCCTGGGAGACCGGCTTCCCGCCGGGCTTCCTGGAACCCTTCGAGGGAGTAGGGCTCGACGCCCGCCTGCCCGGTGTCGAGACGCTCACCACCGGTCGGCCGATCTTCTTCGAGTCCATGGACCAGCTCGCAGCGGCGTATCCGGGCATCCTGATGGACGCCTCCGTCGGAGCCCGCGCCTTCCTGCCGCTCATCGCGTCCGGCCGCCCGATCGGCACCTGCATCCTCGGCTTCGACCAGCCACGGGGCTTCGCACCGGAGGAGCGTACGGTCCTCACCGCTCTCGCCGGACTCATCGCCCAGGCGCTCGCCCGTGCCCAGCGGTACGACACGGAGGCGGCGCTCGCGCGCGGCCTCCAGGACGCCCTGCTGCCGCGCAGGCTGCCCGAGCCCGACTTCGTGGAGACCGTCGCGCGCTATCTCCCCGGCACTCAGGGCATGGACGTCGGCGGGGACTGGTACGACGTCATCGAGACCGGCCCCGGCCTTGTCCTCGTCGTGGGGGACGTGCAGGGACACGGCGTGGCGGCCGCTGCCACCATGGGGCAACTGCGCAGCGCCGTGAGGGCGTTCGCGCTCGCCGACCGTGAGCCCGAGGAGGTGATGAGCGGCACCAACCGGCTGCTCATCGACCTCGACCCCGGCCAGTTCGCCACCTGCTGCTACGTCCGGCTGGACCCGGCGACCGGGGCCGCCCAGGCCGTGCGCGCCGGGCATCCGCAGCCGCTGCTGCGCAGCCCCGAAGGCCGCACCGAGGTCCTCGACCTGCCCGGCGGGATCGTCCTGGGCGTCGACGCGGAGGAGAGGTACCCCGTCAGCGATCTCACCGTCGAACCCGGGGCGGTGCTGGCCCTGTACACCGACGGGCTGATCGAACGGCCGGGTACGGACATCGACTACGGCATCGAGCGGCTGCGCGCCACCCTCGCCCGGGCCGGCGGCAGCAGTCTCACCGACGCCGCGGACCGCCTCATCCGCGAGGCACGCCAGGCCGAGGACCGCCCCGACGACATCGCGCTGCTGCTCACCGCTCGCTGGTCGGAGCGGCACGCGGACAGGACGCTCGGCGGCTCCGGCTCCGGCCCCGACTCCAGCCCCGACTCCGGCCCCGACTCCGGCCCCGACTCCGGCCCCGACTCCGGCCCCGACTCCGGCCCCGGCCCCGACTCCGACTCCGGCCCCGGCCCCGACTCCGGCCCCGACCCCGACTCTGGCTGCGGCTGAGGACGCGCACCTGCGTTGCCGCGCCGCCGCCCGGCGTCCCGCCCGGATCCGCTCGGACCACCCTGAACGCGTCGGCGTGCGCCTCGGCCCACTGGGCGACGGTGCGCGGAGGTCGTCGCTCAGGTCGTGGGCGAGATCGTCAGGTCGCGGTCCGGTCGTCCGCGCCCGCGACGGCCGTGGGGTGGTCGGCCCGTCGTGCTTCGGCTGACAGCGTCACCACCGGCACCGCGACCGGCCCGATGAGCTGTGTCGTGACGCGGCGGCCTCGGCGCCGGTGGGAGGAGACATGGGACCACCACAGCAGCCTGTGCCGTCGCCGTCACTTGTACTCCGGCATCCGGGCCCGCATCGGCGCTGAGGCCTGCCCAGGTGGCCCGAATCGCTGCCCCGAGTGGCTGACACCGTTCGGCTTTGTCCTGGGTGTGGAGAAAGTTGCGGGGGATTCCTGCGCAACTTCTTCCCAGTCGAGGACGGCGCTGCTAACTTCCCCTCGAAAGCCCGACGGCACAGGCCATGCGGGATTCCCCATGCCGAAGGCCGGGGGAGGGGAGGGGCACGTGAGACGCATGACGGCGCGACCCGCCAATGCGCATCAGGCGCGGCTGCTGCGGCTGTTGCGCGACGGCGGCCCCAACTCCCGGGCCCAGCTGGGCGATCTGGTCGACCTCTCGCGCTCCAAGCTCGCCGTCGAGGTCGACCGGCTGCTGGAGACCGGACTCGTCGTCGCGGACGGGCTCGCCGCGTCCCGCGGCGGACGGCGCTCGCACAACATCCGGCTCGCGCCCAATCTGCGCTTCCTGGGCGTCGACATCGGCGCCACGTCGGTCGATGTCGCCGTCACCAACGCCGAACTGGAGGTCCTCGGCCACCTCAATCACCCGATGGACGTCCGCGAAGGCCCGGTCGCCGTCTTCGAGCAGGTCCTCGCGATGGCCGCCAAGCTCAAGGTGTCCGGGCTCGCCGAGGGCTTCGACGGAGCCGGGATCGGGGTCCCGGGGCCCGTCCGGTTCCCCGAAGGCGTCCCCGTGGCGCCGCCGATCATGCCCGGCTGGGACGGCTTCCCGGTCCGCGAGGCGCTCAGCCAGGAACTGGGCTGCCCCGTCATGGTCGACAACGACGTGAACCTGATGGCGATGGGGGAGCAGCACGCCGGAGTCGCGCGCTCCGTCGGCGACTTCCTCTGCGTCAAGATCGGCACGGGCATCGGCTGCGGCATCGTCGTCGGCGGCGAGGTCTACCGGGGGACGACCGGAAGCGCCGGCGACATCGGCCACATCCAGGTCGAGGCCGACGGACGCGCCTGCGCCTGCGGCAACAGAGGCTGCCTGGAAGCCCACTTCAGCGGCGCCGCGCTCGCGCGCGACGCGGACGAGGCGGCACGTACGGGACAGTCGCCCGAACTCGCGGCGCGACTGGAGACGGCCGGGAGGCTCACCGCCGTCGATGTCGCCGCGGCGGCAGCGGCCGGGGACGCCACCGCGCTCGATCTCATCCGCGAGGGCGGCAACCGCGTCGGCCAGGTCATCGCCGGCCTCGTCAGCTTCTTCAACCCGGGACTCGTCGTGATCGGCGGAGGCGTCACCGGGCTCGGCCACACCCTGCTCGCGAGCGTCCGCACCCAGGTCTACCGGCAGTCCCTGCCGCTGGCCACCGGCAACCTCCCGATCGTGCTGGGTGAACTGGGCCCCACCGCCGGAGTGATCGGCGCGGCCCGGCTCATCAGCGACCACCTGTTCTCCCCGGCCTGACCCGACGGCGATGTCCGTGGGCATCCGCTCCGCCGAGGCGGGACGGACGGGCACGGACCACCCGCCGATCCGCACCACCCGCACCTGGTTCCACCTGCCCGCTCACCGGCCCGCACCCGCCGAGGGGATAAGCCATGGCACCAGAACCACCGCCGGCACCGCCCGCACCACCGCTCCTCACCATGTCCGGCATCACCAAGTCGTTCCCCGGCGTCCGCGCCCTCGAGGGCGTCGACCTGGACGTCCAGGCCGGCGAAGTGCACTGCCTCCTCGGCCAGAACGGTGCCGGAAAGTCCACCCTCATCAAGGTGCTCGCCGGCGCCCACCAGCCCGACGACGGAGAGATCACCTGGCGCGGCGAGCCCGTGTCGCTGAAGTCGCCCATCGCGGCCATGCGTCTCGGCATCGCCACCATCTACCAGGAACTCGATCTGGTCGAAGGCCTGTCCGTCGCGGAGAACGTCTTCCTCGGCCATGAACCCACGACCGCCGGATTCATCGTCCGCGGCCGCGACGCCCGCCAGTCCGCCGCCGCGCTCCTGCGCCGCCTCGGCCACCCCGAGATCGACCCCGGACGCGCCGTCGGCGACCTGTCCGCCGCCCAGCAGCAGATCGTGTCGATGGCCCGCGCACTCTCCCACGACGTACGCCTCATCGTGATGGACGAGCCGTCCGCGGCCCTCGACCCCGACGAGACCGCCAACCTCTTCCGCATCGTCGCCGACCTCACCGCGGACGGCGTCGCCGTCGTCTACATCTCCCACCGCCTGGAGGAGATCCGCCGCATCGGCGACCGCGTCACCGTCCTCAAGGACGGCCGGGCGGTGGCCGGCGGACTGCCTGCCAAGGACACCCCTACGCGCGACATCGTCGCCATGATGACCGGCCGCAACGTCGAGTACGTCTTCCCCGACCGGCCCGACGGCGCCCCCGACAGCGCCCCTGTGCTGCGCGTCGAAGGACTCGCCAGGGACGGCGAGTTCGCACCCGTCGACCTCGAACTGCGCCCGGGTGAGATCGTCGGACTCGCCGGACTCGTCGGCTCCGGACGCTCCGAGATCCTGGAGACCATCTACGGAGCCAGGAAGCCCACCGCGGGCCGGGTCACCGTCGACGGACGCCCGGTCAAACCCGGCAGCGTGCGCTCCGCGGTCCGCGCCGGACTCGGGCTCGCACCCGAGGAGCGCAAGGCCCAGGCGCTGCTGATGCTCGAATCGGTCACCCGCAACGTGTCCCTCTCCTCCCTCTCCCGCTTCTCGCGCGGCGGCTGGCTCGACCGCGGAGAGGAGCGCCGTGCCGCCCGGCGCTCGACCCGGGAACTGTCCCTGCGCCCCGACAACCCCGACGCCCGTATCCGCACCCTCTCCGGCGGCAACCAGCAGAAGGCCGTCCTCGCCCGCTGGCTGCTCCGCGGCTGCCGGGTCCTCCTGCTCGACGAGCCGACCCGCGGCGTCGACGTCGGCGCCCGCGCCGAGCTGTACGCCGTGATCCGCCGGCTCGCCGACGCCGGCCTCGCCGTACTCCTCGTCTCCAGCGAGGTTCCCGAAGTGCTCGGTCTCGCCGACCGGGTGCTGGTGCTCCGTGAGGGCCACGTCGTGCACACGGCACCCGCGGAGGAGCTCGACGAGCACCGCGTACTCGACCTTGTGATGGAAGGGAGCCCGAGCTCATGACGCAGCCTGCCTCCGAGGCTCAGCAGGCACCGCCGCCGCCCGCGGCCAAGTCCACCCCCGACAGGGGCGGCCGGCCTGCGCTGGGACTGCGTGCCGACGTGCGCAACCTCTCCCTCCTCGGCGTCCTCGCCGCACTGGTCGTGGTCGGCGGCATCACCAATCCCGACTCCTTCCTGGACACGTCCAACCTCCAGCTGGTCCTCACCCAGGCGTCCGTCATCGGTGTCGTCACCGTCGGCATGACCTTCGTCATCACCAGCGGCGGGATCGACCTGTCCGTCGGCGCGATCGTGGCCCTCGCCTCGGTGTGGGCGACGACCCTCGCCACCCAGGAGTACGGCTTCGCCGGCATCCTCTTCACCGCGGTCGTCGTGGGTCTCGGCTGCGGGCTGGTGAACGGGCTTCTCATCGCCTACGGCGGGATGGTGCCGTTCATCGCGACGCTCGCCATGTTCGCGTCGGCCCGTGGACTCGCCCTCCAGCTCACCGACGGCAAGACCCAGATCGTCAGCGTGACGTCGGTCCTGGACCTCGGCCTCCCCAGCTCGTACATCCTCGGCGTCCCGCCGCTCGTCCTGGTCTTCGCCGCCGTCACCGTCATCGGCTGGCTGCTGCTGAACCGCACGACCTTCGGACGCCGCACCGTCGCCGTCGGCGGCAACGCGGAAGCGGCCCGCCTCGCCGGCATCGACGTCCGCCGCCAGCGCCTCTACCTCTATCTGCTCTCCGGGCTGTGCTGCGGCATCGCGGCCTTCCTGCTGATCATCCTGTCCGGCTCCGGCCAGAACACCAACGGCAATCTGTACGAACTCGACGCCATCGCCGCAGCGATCATCGGCGGCACCCTGCTGAGCGGCGGCCGCGGCACCATCGTCGGCTCCGTGCTCGGTGTCCTCGTCTTCACCACCATCACCAACATCTTCGCCCTCAACAACCTGGAGAGCGCCGTCCAGCAGATCGCCAAGGGAGCGATCATCGTGGCCGCCGTACTGGTCCAGCGCAGCACCTTGCGCAGCGGCGAGGCCTGACGGCTTCCTGCCGGCCTCGCCGACCCACCACCCGCCCCCGCACGCCCGATCCCGAAGGGTTTCATCGCCATGCCAGAAATCCCGGCCACCAGCCGCAGAGGGCTCCTGTTCGGCACCGCCGCCGTCTCCGCCGGCGCCCTCCTCACCGCCTGCACCAGCAACGAACCCAAGAAGCAGGGCACGGCCACGAACAACGCCCCGGCCGCCGACGACAAGCCCGGCAAGCCCGTCACCATCGGCTTCGCAGGACCCCAGGCCGACCACGGCTGGCTCAACGCGATCAACCAGAACGCCAAGGACCGGGCGGCGAAGTACTCCGAGGTGACCCTGGAGATCACCGAGGGCTCGAACGACACCGCGATCCAGATCGGCCAGATCCAGACGCTGATCAACAAGAAGGTCGACGTCCTGGTGATCCTGCCGGCCGACGGCAAGGCCCTCACACAGGTCGGCCTGCAGGCCATGAAGGCCGGCATCCCGGTGATCAACCTGGACCGGATCTTCGCGACCCCGCAGGCGTACCGCTGCTGGATCGGCGGCGACAACTACGGCATGGGCCTCAACGCCGGCCGCTACATCGGCGAGCAGCTCAAGGACAAGCCGAACGCCAAGGTCGTCGAACTCGCCGGAATGGACAACCTGGAGCTCACCAAGCAGCGCACCCAGGGCTTCGACGACGCCCTCAAGAACTACCCGAACATCACGAAGGTGGCCCGCCAGGCCGCCGAGTTCACCGTCGAGACCGGCCAGGCCAAGATGGCCCAGCTGCTCCAGGCGCAGAAGCAGATCGACGCGCTGTGGAACCACGACGACGACCAGGGCGTGGGCGCCCTGCGCGCCATCCAGCAGGCGGGCCGGGACGAGTTCCTGATGGTCGGCGGCGCGGGGGCCAAGTCCGCGATGGACGCCATCAAGGCCGACAACGGCGTCCTGAAGGCGACCGTCCTCTACCCGCCGACGATGGCCGCCTCCGCCATCGACCTGGCCCGGGCACTGGGCCAGGGCAAGGGCGTCGGCGGACTGTCGGAGCTGGAGATCCCCGCCTCGATGACCCTCTACTCGGCTGTCGTCACCAAGGAGAACGTCGACGAGTACCTGCCCACGGGCTTCAGCTGATCGTCCCCGGCCCGCCGCCACCGAGGAATCGACGAGGAGGAACCCGTATGGAACAGAGGGACAGTGAGGCCGCGCCGCCGACACTCGGCGTCGGCATGGTCGGATACGCGTTCATGGGCGCCGCCCACTCCCAGGGGTGGCGCACCGTGGGACGGGTCTACGACCTGCCGATGCGGCCGGTCCTCGCCGCGATCGGCGGCCGTGACGCGGCCGCCGTCCGGGCCGCGGCGCACAGACACGGCTGGGCCGCGGCGGAGACCGACTGGCGTGCCCTCGTGGCCCGGGACGATGTGCAGCTCGTCGACGTCTGCACACCGGGTGACAGCCATGCGGAGATCGCGATCGCGGCGCTGGAGGCGGGCAAGCACGTCCTGTGCGAGAAGCCGCTGGCCAATTCGGTCGCCGAGGCCGAGGCCATGGCCTTGGCGGCCGAACGCGCCCGGGAGCGCGGCCAGGTGGCCATGGTCGGCTTCAACTACCGGCGGGTGCCGGCGATCGCGTACGCCCGCCGGCTCATCGCCGACGGGAGGCTCGGCGCCATCCGCCACGTACGGGTCACCTATCTGCAGGACTGGCTCGTCGACCCGGACTTCCCGCTGACCTGGCGCCTGGAGCGGGAGCACGCGGGGTCCGGGGCGCTCGGCGATCTGGGGGCGCACGCTGTCGACCTGGCGCAGTATCTGGCAGGAGAACTGCTGGTGGGTGTCTCGGCGCTCACCGAGACCTTCGTGCGGGAGAGGCCGCTGCTCGCCGGGGCCGCGAGCGGGCTGACGGCGTCCGGGGGCCTTGCGCGCGGGCCGGTCACCGTCGACGACGCGGCCCTGTTCACCGGGCGGCTGGCCTCCGGGGCGCTCGCCTCCTTCGAGGCCACCCGGATGGCCTCGGGCCGCAAGAACGCCCTGCGGCTCGAGATCAACGGACAGCGGGGGTCGCTCGCCTTCGACCTGGAGCGGCTCAACGAGCTGTCGTTCCACGACCACACCGAGCCCGCGGCCTCCTCCGGATTCCGCCGGATCCTGGTCACGGAGGGCGAGCACCCGTATCTGGAGGCCTGGTGGCCGCCCGGTCACGCCCTCGGCTACGAGCACACCTTCACCCACCAGGCGCGCGACCTGGTGCACGCCATCGCCGACGGGACCGACCCGGCGCCGTCGTTCGCCGACGGGCTGCAGGTGCAGCGCGTGCTCGCGGCGGTGGAGGAGAGCGCGGAGAAGAACGCCGTCTACACAGCCGTCCCCGTCTGAGGAGGTCCCCGTCGTGCCACGTCCCTTCACCCTCTTCACCGGCCAGTGGGCCGACCTGCCACTGGAGGAGGTCTGCCGGCTCGCCCGTGACTTCGGCTACGACGGCCTCGAACTCGCCTGCTGGGGCGATCACTTCGAGGTCGACAAGGCCCTCGCCGACCCCTCGTACCTGGACGGGCGCCGGGCGCTGCTCGACAAGTACGGCCTGAAGTGCTGGGCGATCTCCAACCACCTCGTCGGGCAGGCCGTCTGCGACAACCCGATCGACGAGCGGCACAAGGCGATCGTGCCCGCCCGCATCTGGGGCGACGGCGAGCCCGAGGGCGTACGCCGGCGGGCGGCGCGCGAGCTCGCCGACACCGGGCGGGCCGCTGCCGCCTTCGGGGTCCGTACCGTCATCGGCTTCACGGGCTCGTCGATCTGGCACCTGGTCGCCATGTTCCCGCCGGTTCCGGAGCGCATGATCGAGCGCGGGTACGAGGACTTCGCCGAGCGCTGGAACCCGATCCTCGACGTCTTCGACGCCGAGGGCGTGCGCTTCGCCCACGAGGTCCATCCGAGCGAGATCGCGTACGACTACTGGACCACGCACCGCGCGCTGGAGGCGGTGGAGCGGCGCCCGGCCTTCGGGCTGAACTTCGATCCGAGCCACTTCGTCTGGCAGGACCTCGATCCCGTCGGCTTCCTCTACGACTTCAGGGACCGGATCTACCACGTCGACTGCAAGGAGGCCCGTCGGCGGCTCGACGGCCGCAACGGGCGCCTGGGCTCGCACCTTCCCTGGGGCGACCCGCGGCGCGGCTGGGACTTCGTGTCCGCGGGGCACGGCGACGTGCCGTGGGAGGACGTGTTCCGGATGCTGCGGTCCATCGGCTACGACGGCCCCGTCTCGGTCGAGTGGGAGGACGCCGGAATGGACCGGCTGGCGGGCGCTCCGGAAGCGCTTGCCACGCTGAAGCGATATGACTTCGATCCGCCGTCGGCATCGTTCGACGCCGCTTTCGGAGGCAACGACTAGCACATCGGCGCAGGCCTGGCCCGGTGGCGGCAAACGTGCCGCCGGGCCGGTCAGGCCTGCCCTTGCCCGGCTTTGTCCTGCCCCTGGAGAAAGTTCAACTTACTTGGTGTGCAAGGGCTTTCGGCCCAGGACGAACCCGGCTACCGTCCCTGAGGTGTACAGGACATAGCCCCGATCGGGGCGTGACTCCGATCGGGTCTCTGCCCGGATCCCGACCAGCGTGACGGCGCACGCCGGTCCCCGGAGTTCCCGCGGCACGTTCCGCGCGAGGAACCGCACGGCAGCAGCACCCGCCCGTACGACCGGCTACTCCCGGAGGACACACGTGCACAGAAAACGGCCCGGAGCACGCAGATTCAGGAAGGGACTCGCGCTCCTCACCGGCGGCCTGCTGGCCGCGACGTCACTCGCCATCGCCGTCCCCGCCGGGGCCGCGGCCCCCGCGCAGGACCCGGAAGCCGCGGCAGCGGCGGCCGAGGAGTTCCAGCAGGTCACCCTCGCCAAGGGCGAGCCCGAGGTCGGCGAGCCCATGTCGCTCGCCGTTCTCCCCGACCGCAGCGTGCTGCACACCTCCCGCGACGGCGAGCTGCGTATGACCGACGCGGCCGGCAACACCCGCGTCGTCGGCACCATCCCCGTCTACTCGCACGACGAGGAAGGCCTCCAGGGCGTCGGCATCGACCCGAAGTTCAGCGAGAACCGGGCGATCTACCTCTACTACGCGCCCCCGCTGGACACCCCGCCCGGCGACGCACCCAACGACGGCACCGCCGCCGAGTTCGCCAAGTACGACGGCGTCAACCGGCTCTCCCGCTTCGTCCTCAAGACCGACGGGACCCTCGACAACGCCAGCGAGAAGAAGGTCATCGACATCCCCGCCACCCGCGGCATCTGCTGCCACGTCGGCGGAGACATCGACTTCGACGCCCAGGGCAACCTGTATCTGTCGACCGGCGACGACTCCAATCCGTTCGCCTCGGACGGCTACACGCCCATCGACGAGCGGCCCACGCGCAACCCGGCCTACGACGCCCGCCGCACCTCCGGCAACACCAACGACCTGCGCGGAAAGATCCTCCGCATCAAGGTCGCCGACGACGGCTCGTACACCGTCCCCGAGGGCAACCTCTTCGCCCCGGGCACGGACAAGACCCGGCCCGAGATCTACGCGATGGGCTTCCGCAACCCGTTCCGCTTCAGCGTCGACAAGAAGACCGGAGTGCTGTACGTCGGCGAGTACGGGCCCGACGCGGGCGCTGCCGACCCCAAGCGCGGACCTGCGGGACAGGTCGAGTTCGCCCGGGTCACCAAGCCCGGCAACTTCGGCTGGCCCTTCTGCACCGGCGACAACGACCCGTTCGTCGACTACGACTTCGCGACCAAGGTGTCCGGAGCGGCCTTCGACTGCGCCGCCCCGAAGAACGACTCGCCGCACAACACCGGCCTCGTCGACCTGCCGCCCGCCGAGACGGCGTGGATACCCTACGACGGCGGATCCGTGCCCGAGTTCGGCACCGGCTCCGAGTCCCCGATGGGCGGGCCCGTCTACCACTACGACCCGGCGCTCGACTCCCCGGTGAAGTTCCCGGAGGCCTTCGACGGCGACTTCTTCGCCGGCGAGTTCGGCCGCCGCTGGATCAAGCGCATCGAGCACGGCGCCGACGGCACCGTCCAGTCGATCAACGACGTCCCCTGGACCGGGACCCAGATCATGGACATGAGCTTCGGCCCCGACGGGGCGCTGTACGTCCTCGACTACGGCACCGCCTGGTTCGGCGGCAACGAGCACTCCGCGCTGTACCGGATCGAGAACGCCACCGACGGGCACTCGCCGGTCGCCGAGGCCAAGGCGAACAAGACCTCGGGCACGACCCCGCTCAAGGTCACGTTCTCCTCGGCCGGCACGACCGACGCCGACGGCGACGCGCTCACCTACCGCTGGGACTTCGGCGACGGCGGCACCTCCACGTCCGCCAACCCGGCCTACACGTACCGCAAGAACGGCACCTACACGGCCACGGTGACCGCCAGGGACCCGAGCGGGCGCACCGGCTCGGCCAGTGTCCAGGTCGTCGTCGGCAACACGGCACCCAAGGTGACCCTGGAACTGCCCGTAGAGGGGGCGCTGTTCGACTTCGGCGACGAGATCCCGTTCAAGGTCACCGTCACGGATCCCGAAGACAGCGCGGCCGGCACGATCGACTGCGCCAAGGTGAAGGTCACGTACGTACTCGGTCATGACAGCCACGGGCACCCCGTGACCTCCGCGAACGGCTGCACCGGCACCATCAAGACCTCCGCGGACGGCGGGCACGACCCGAACGCCAACATCTTCGGAGTCTTCGACGCCGAGTACACCGACGGCGGAGGCGGCGGCCAGGCGCCGCTCACCACCCACGACCAGGCGCAGCTGCAGCCGCGCCACCGGCAGGCCGAGCACTTCGACGCCCAGTCCGGGATCAGCGTCATCGACAAGGCGCCCGCCAACGGAGGCAAGACCGTGGGCGACGTTCACAACGGAGACTGGATCTCCTTCAAGCCCTACAACCTGACCGGCTCCACCAAGCTCACCGCACGCATCTCCTCGGGCGGCGCGGGCGGCTTCCTCGAGGTGCGCACCGGATCGGCGAACGGCACGCTGCTCGGCTCGGCCCCCGTGCCGGTGACCGGCGGCTGGGAGACCTTCCAGGACATCGACGTACCGCTGCGCGCCGTGCCCAGGGCGACCACCGAGCTCTTCCTGGTCTTCAAGGGCGGCGCGGGAGCGCTCTACGACGTCGACGACTTCGAGATCTCCAACACGCCCGTCGACCGCACCGCCAAGCGGGTCCTGGTCTTCTCCAAGACCGCAGGATTCCGCCACGACTCCATCCCGACCGGTGTCGCGGCCCTGAAGGAGCTCGGCGCCGGCAGCAACATCACGGTCGACGCCACGGAGGAGGCCGGCCAGTTCACGACCAACAACCTCGCCCGCTACGACGCCGTCGTGTTCCTGTCGACCACCGGTGACGTCCTGAACGCCGAACAGCAGAAGGCGTTCGAGAACTACGTCGCCACGGGCGGGGGCTACATGGGTGTCCACGCGGCCGCCGACACCGAGTACGACTGGCGGTTCTACGGCGGACTCGTCGGCGCGTACTTCCACTCGCACCCGCAGATCCAGAAGGCCACCGTGCGGGTCGAGGACCACGACCACCCGGCCACCTCGCACCTGGAGTCGGCCTGGGAGCGCACGGACGAGTGGTACAACTACCGCACCAACCCCCGCGGTCAGGCCCGGATCCTCGCCACCCTCGACGAGACCACCTATCAGGGCGGCAACATGAAGGGCGACCACCCGATCGCCTGGTGCCAGACCTATCAGGGCGGCCGCGCCTTCTACACCGGCGGCGGCCACACCAAGGAGTCCTACGCCGAACCGGCGTTCCGGCAGCACCTGCTGGGCGGACTGCGCTACACCTCCGGACAGGTCAACGCCGACTGCAAGCCGCAGACCGGCTACCGGGACCTCTTCAACGGGCAGACGCTGGAGGGCTGGAAGCAGGCAGGCCCGGGGAAGTTCAACGTCGTCGACGGTGAACTCCGGTCCGAAGGCGGCATGGGCATGCTCTGGTACCAGGCCAAGGAGCTGAAGTCGTACTCCCTCAAGCTCGACTGGAAGATGGAGGGCGACGACAACTCCGGCATCTTCGTCGGCTTCCCCGCATCCGACGACCCCTGGTCCGCGGTGAACAACGGCTACGAGGTGCAGATCGACGCCACCGACGCGGCCGACCGCACCACCGGTGCCGTCTACGGCTTCAAGTCGGCCGACCTCAAGGCCCGCGACCGGGTGCTGCGGCCACCGGGCCAGTGGAACAGCTACGAGATCAAGGTCCAGGGTGAACGGCTCACCCTGTTCCTCAACGGTGTGAAGATCAACGACTTCACCAACACCGACCCGGTCCGCAGCCTGAAGGACGGCCACATCGGCATCCAGAACCACGGCGCCGACGACCAGGTGTCCTTCCGGAACATCCAGCTCAAGGAGCTGCCCTCGTCCTCGTAGGGCGGCCCGCCGAGCCGGCGGCGGGCGGGGAGACGCCGTACCCCCGCCCGCCGTCCCACCATCGCATCGCATCGCAGGGAGGCAGCCCGTGACGAATCCCAAGGAACACCGCACCGGGGTCTGGCTGATCGGGGCCCGCGGCTCCGTCGCCACCACCGCGGTCGCCGGATGCGCTGCGGTCACCGCAGGCCTGCACCCGGCCACCGGCATGGTGACGGAGACCCCGCCGTTCGCCCAGGCCGGGCTGCCGCCCCTGTCCTCCCTGGTCTTCGGCGGCCACGACACGACCGGCTGTCCCCTGCCGAAGCGGGCCGAACAGCTCGCGGCGGGCGGCGTCCTGCCCCACGGTCTGCCGTCGGCGGTCAGTGGCGAACTCGCGGCCGCGAACGAGGAGATCCGCGGGGGCGGCCCCCTCCCGGGCGACACCCGGCCGGACACGGCGCTGATCGAGGCCTTCGCCACTGACATCGTTGCCTTCCGCGAGCGCCACGACCTCGCACGCGTGGTCGTGATGAACGTCGCGTCGACGGAACCCGCCCCGGCCCCCGACTCCGTACGACTGCCCGCGAGCTCCCTCTACGCGGCCGCCGCCATCGAGGCCGGCTGTCCCTACGTCAACTTCACACCCTCCACCGGGCTGCGCACCGCGGCCCTCGCCGACGCCGCCTCGGCCCGCGGACTTCCCCACGCCGGCAGGGACGGCAAGACAGGCCAGACGCTGCTCCGTTCCGTACTCGCCCCCATGTTCGTGCAGCGCGCCCTGTCCGTACGGGCATGGTCCGGCACCAACCTGCTGGGTGGCGGGGACGGGGCGGCGCTGGCCGACCCCGCGGCGGCCGCGGCGAAGAACGCCGGCAAGGAGCGCGTCCTCGCCGACACCCTCGGCACCGCACCGGAGGGCGAGGTCCACATCGACGACGTCCCGGCCCTCGGCGACTGGAAGACCGCCTGGGACCACATCGCCTTCGACGGCTTCCTCGGCGCCCGCATGGTCCTGCAGACCACCTGGCAGGGCTGCGACTCGGCCCTCGCGGCACCGCTGGTGCTGGACCTGGCGCGCCTGGTGGCCCGCGCCCACGAGACGGGCCGCTCCGGCCCCCTGCCCGAACTCGCCTTCTACTTCAAGGACCCGGACCCGGGAGCCCCGGCCGCCCTGGCCGAGCAGTACGGGGAGCTGCTCGGCTTCGCGGCGCGCCTGGGGGAGGCCCGGTGACGGCGGGAGGCCGCCGCCGGGGCGCCCCGGGCGTCCTCGCGCTCCTGCGCGGGCCGGCGGCATGGCTGCTGCCCGCGCCCGCGCGGAACCCTGCGGGCAGGCCTGCGGCAGCGCCCGGGCTGCCGGGGCCGGGGGCGGTCTCCGCTCCCGGGCAGAGCGACGTCCGGGGCACGCCGGAGGGCGGGGAGCCGCGGGCCGCAGCCGGGCGCAGCGATGCGCGGGCGGGGACGGCGCCGTCCGGTGGGACGGCGATCGGGACCGCCGCACCGGCACCCGCACCGCCACCGGCACGGCCCGCCGCCGCGGCGAGCGGCGGGCGGCTCCGAGCCTGGGCGGAACTCCTGCGCGTCTCCGCCCTGTTCAGCGTCCCGGGCGACGCCCTCGCGGGCGCCGCCTCCGCGGGGCTGCGCCCCAACCGGGGGACCGCGCTCGCCATCGGATCCTCCCTCTGCCTCTACGAGGCGGGCATGGCCCTCAACGACTGGGCCGACCGCCACGAGGACGCCGTCGACCGGCCGCACCGCCCGATCCCGTCGGGCCGGATCCGTCCCGCGGCAGCCCTGACCGCGGCCGGTGCACTCACCGCGGCCGGGCTCGCCCTGGCCGCCCGCGCCGGCCGCCCGGCACTGCTCGTGGCCTCTGCGCTGACCGCGGCGGTCTGGTCGTACGACCTGCACCTCAAGCACACCCCGGCCGGCCCGGCCGCCATGGCAGCCGCCCGCACCCTGGACCTCCTCCTCGGCGCCGCGGCAACCCACCCCACCGGCCTGCGCCCCGCCCTCCCGCACGCGGCCCTCCTCGGCGCCCACACCTACGCGATCACCTCCGTCTCTCGCCACGAAACCCAGGGCGGCTCCACCAAGACCCCCCTCGCGGCCCTGGCCATGGCCCTGACCATCGCCGCGGTGGCCATCCGCGTACGGCCCACGCCACACGGCCCGCGCCCGAGCGGACGGCAGCAGGGGGAGCGCGGTCCCGGTGCGGCTGTTCCACCCGACGGCGGAACCGGGGACTCGTCGCCGGCCCGCCCGACCGGGCTCGGAGCCGGCGCGCCGTCGCGCGACGCAGCCGGCACGTCCACGCCGCGCAGCGCCCGCGACCGGGTCCGGGGCATACCCCGGGGACCCGCAACCGCCCAGGTGACCGGAGTCTTCGCCCGGGAGCCCGACGGCTCGCCTCCCACGCGGCGCAGCCGCATGCCGCTCCGGTCCGGAAGGGGCGGGACCGGGGAACTCCTCGCCGCAGTCGCCGCCACCGGCTACGCCCGCGCCACCCTCACCCCCTTCCTCCACGCGGCTCTGAACCCCTCCCCGCCCCTCACCCAGCGCGCCGTCGGCGCCGGGATCCGCGCCATGATCCCGCTGCAGGCCGCCCTCGCCGCCCGCGCCGGAGCGACCGGCACCGGGCTCGCCGTGCTCGCGCTCGTCCCCGTCGCCCGACGTCTCGCCCGGAAGGTGAGCCCGACATGAGCCTGCGCCTCGGCTATGGAACCAACGGCCTCACCGACCTCCGCCTGGACGACGCCCTCATGCTGCTCGCCGACCTCGGCTACGACGGCGTCGGCCTGACCCTCGACCACATGCACCTCGACCCCCTCGCCCCCGACCTCGCCACCCGCACCCGCCGACTGGCGGGCCGCCTGGCCGACCTCGGTCTCGAGGTGACCGTCGAGACCGGCGCCCGCTACGTCCTCGACCCGCGCCGCAAGCACGGCCCGTCCCTCCTCGACCCGGACCCCGACGCCCGCGCCGCCCGTACCGGGCTCCTCGTCCGTGCCGTGCAGGTCGCCGCGGACCTCGGCGCGCACGCCGTGCACTGCTTCAGCGGCATCACCCCGCCCGGCACCTCGCCCGACACCGCCTGGCGCCGCCTGGAGGCCGCCCTCACCCCCGTCCTCGACGCCGCGGCCTCCGCCCGCGTCCCCCTCGCCATCGAACCCGAACCCGGTCACCTCCTCGCCACCCTCGACGACTTCCACCACCTCCGCTCGCTCATCGGCGACCCCGACCCCCTCGGCCTCACCCTCGACATCGGCCACTGCCAGTGCCTGGAAACGGCGTCCCCCGCCGACTGCGTCAAGCAGTCCGCCCCCTGGCTGCGGCACGTCCAGATCGAGGACATGCGCCGCGGCGTCCACGAACACCTCCCCTTCGGCGACGGCGAGATCGACTTCCCGCCCGTCCTCGACGCCCTCGCCGTCACCGGCTACCAGGGCCTGACCGTCGTCGAACTGCCCCGCCACTCCCACGCTGGCCCCGAACTCGCCCGCTCCTCCCTCGAGTTCCTCCGCTCCCACACCCCCACGAACGGAGCACCGGCATGGCGATCCTGACCCGCAGCGAACTCGACGCCCGGCTCCCCGGCGCCGCCCGCGCCTGGCTGCACGAGGCCCTCGCCGAGGCCGCCCACACCGCCACCGCGCCAGAGACAGCCGCCACCTCGTACGCCGTGCCCGCCTGGGAGCTCCGCTTCGCCGCCGCCGGCCGCCACTGCGGCCAGGAGTACGCCGACTCCGTACGCACCCTCCTCCTCCACCAGGCCCGCGCCGACGCGGCCACGCTCACCCGTCTCTACCAGCAGGGCACCGCCGCCGAACGCCGGGCCGTCCTCCTCGCCCTGCCCCTCCTCGGCCCCGCCCCCGCCGCCGGGCTCCCCCTCGTCGAGGACGCGCTGCGCACCAACGACACCAGGCTCGTCGCCGCAGCCGTGGGCCCCTACGCCGCGGAGCATCTCGACCCGCACTCCTGGCGCCACGCCCTCCTCAAGTGCCTGTTCACCGGAGTGCCCGTGGACGCGGCCGAAGGCCTGGCCCGCCGCGCCCGCGGCGACGCGGAACTCGCCCGGATGCTCGGCGACTACGCCGCCGAACGCACCGCCGCCGGCCGGCCCGTCCCTGCCGACCTCCACCGCGTCCTCGCCCTGACGTCCCCCACGGAGGAGTCCTGATGCGCATCTTCGACCCCCACATCCACATGACCTCCCGCACCACGGACGACTACCAGGCGATGTACGCCGCGGGCGTCCGCGCCCTCGTCGAACCCTCCTTCTGGCTCGGCCAGCCCCGCACCTCACCCCACTCCTTCTTCGACTACTTCGACTCCCTCCTCGGCTGGGAACCCTTCCGCGCCGCCCAGTACGGCATCGCCCACCACTGCACGATCGCCCTCAACCCCAAGGAGGCCAACGACCCCCGCTGCACGCCCGTCCTCGACGCACTGCCCCGCTATCTCGTCAAGGACAACGTCGTCGCCGTGGGCGAGATCGGCTACGACTCCATGACCCCCGCCGAGGACACCGCACTCGCCGCCCAGCTCCAGCTCGCCGCCGACCACGGCCTGCCCGCCCTCGTCCACACCCCGCACCGCGACAAGCTCGCCGGCCTGCGCCGCACCGTCGACGCCGTCCGCGCATCCGCGCTCGCTCCCGAGCACGTCCTGCTCGACCACCTCAACGAGACGACGGTGAAGGAGGCCGCCGACAGCGGCTGCTGGCTCGGGTTCTCCATCTATCCCGACACCAAGATGGACGAGGACCGCATGGTCACCATCCTCAAGGCCCACGGGACCGAGCGCGTCCTCGTCAACTCGGCCGCCGACTGGGGCAAGAGCGACCCGCTCAAGACCCGCAAGGTCGCCGACGCCATGCTCGCCGCCGGATTCACCGACGACGACGTCGACCAGGTCCTGTGGCGCAACCCCGCCGCCTTCTACGGCCAGAGCGGCCGCCTCCAGCTCGACGTCCCCGCCCCCGAGGCCCTGCACGAGGGCAACTCCATCCTCCGCGGCGGGGAATGAGGAGGGGGACCCATGCGCTTCCGCCACCCGGACGGCTCCATCGTCCACCTCGCCTACTGCACCAATGTCCACCCGGCCGAAACCCTCGACGGCGTCCTCGCCCAGCTGCGCGACCACTGCGAACCCGTACGCAAACGCCTCGGCCGCGACCGCATCGGCATCGGCCTGTGGCTCGCCAAGGACGCCGCCCGCGCCCTGACCACCGACCCGGCGGCACTGCGCGGCCTGCGCGCCGAACTCGAGCGGCGCGGCCTGGAGGTCGTCACCCTCAACGGCTTCCCCTATGAGGGCTTCGGCGCCGACGAGGTCAAGTACCGCGTCTACCGTCCGGACTGGACGGAGCCCGAAAGACTCGCCCACACGACCGACCTGGCCCGGCTCCTTGCCGCCCTGCTGCCCGACGACGTCAGCGAAGGATCCGTCTCCACCCTTCCCCTCGGCTGGCGCACCCGCTTCGACGGCACCGCCGCCACTGCCGCCCGCACCGCACTCACCACCCTCGCCGCACGCCTCGACGCGCTCGAAGAGCTCACCGGCAAATCCATCCGGATCGCCCTCGAACCCGAGCCCGGCTGCACCGTCGAAACCACAGCCGACGCGATCCGCCCCCTTGCGGCCGTGTCGAGCAGCCGCATCGGCATCTGCGTCGACACCTGCCATCTCGCCACCTCCTTCGAAGAACCCGGTCCCGCACTCCACGCACTCACCACCGCCGGCATCGCCATCCCCAAAGCCCAGCTGTCCGCCGCCCTGCACGCCGAACACCCCCATCTCCCCGACGTACGCGACGCACTCGCCGCCTTCGCCGAACCCCGCTTCCTCCACCAGACCCGCACCAGGACCGCCGCCGGCCTGCGCGGCACCGACGACCTCCACGAGGCCCTCGCAGCCGACGCCCTTCCCGTCAGCGCCCCCTGGCGCGCCCACTTCCACGTCCCCCTGCACGCGCCGCCGGCCCCACCGCTCACCTCCACTCTCCCCGTGCTCCAGGACACCCTCGCCCGACTCGTGGGTGTTCCCGCCCCGCTCACCCGCCACCTCGAGGTCGAGACCTACACCTGGCAGGCCCTGCCCGCCGAGCTGCGTCCCCGCAGCCGCGCCCAGCTCGCCGACGGGATCGCCGCCGAACTCACCCTCGCCCGCGATCTGCTCACCGACCTCGGCCTCAAGGAATTGCCATGAACGACACGGCGCGACCCACCCCTCTTCTCGTCCTGGACGTCGTCGGCCTCACCCCCCGGCTCCTGGACCACATGCCGTGCCTGCAACGGCTTGCCGGCAGCGGCTCCCAGGCCCCCCTGAGCACCGTCCTGCCCGCCGTCACCTGCGCCGCCCAGTCCACTTTCCTGACCGGCGCCCTCCCTTCCGAACACGGCATCGTCGGCAACGGCTGGTACTTCCGCGAACTCGGCGACGTCCTGCTGTGGCGCCAGCACAACGGACTCGTCGGCGGCGACAAGCTCTGGGACGCCGCCCGCCGCGCCCACCCCGGCTACACCGTCGCCAACATCTGCTGGTGGTACGCCATGGGCGCCGAGACCGACATCACCGTCACCCCTCGCCCCGTCTACTACGCCGACGGGCGCAAGGAACCGGACTGCTACACCCGGCCCCCGGCACTCCACGACGAACTCACCGACAGATTCGGCACCTTCCCCCTCTTCCACTTCTGGGGCCCGGGCGCCGACATCGTGTCCAGCCGGTGGATCGTCGACGCCACCCGCCACATCCTCCGCACCCGCACGCCCGACCTGGCGCTCTGCTACCTCCCGCACCTCGACTACGACCTTCAGCGGTACGGCCCCGATGACCCTCGCTCCCTGCGGGCCGCCGCCGACCTCGACGCGGCCATGGCTCCCCTCCTCGACGACGCCGAACGCGAAGGCCGCACCGTTGTCGCCCTCTCCGAATACGGCATCACCCGTGTCACCCGGCACGTCGACATCAACCGCGAGCTGCGCCGCGCCGGCCTTCTCGAAGTCCACACCCAGGACGGCATGGAGTACCTCGACGCGATGGCCTCCCGCGCCTTCGCCGTCGCCGACCACCAGCTCGCCCATGTCTATGTGCGGCGACCGGAGGACCTGGACGCGACCCGCGAGGCCCTCACGGGCCTGTCCGGCATCGCCGAACTCCTCGACGACGAGGGCAAGAAGCGCCACGGCCTCGACCACCCGCGCTCCGGCGAACTCGTCGCCGTCGCCGACCCGGACGCCTGGTTCACGTACTACTACTGGCTCGACGACGACAAGGCCCCCGACTTCGCCCAGCTCGTCGAGATCCACCGCAAGCCCGGCTACGACCCGGTCGAGCTGTTCATGGACCCCGAGGACCCGTACGTCCGCGTCAAGGCCGCCACGGCCCTCGCCCGCAAGAAGCTCGGCATGCGCTACCGCATGGCGGTCGTGCCGCTCGACCCCTCACCTATTCGCGGCAGCCATGGCCGCCTCCCCACGAGCGATGACGAAGGTCCGCTCATTCTGTGCTCCACCCCCCGCGCTCTCAGCGGCCGCGTCGCGGCCACCGACGTGAAGTCCCTGCTCCTTCAACTCGCCGGTCTTCACTGAACCACACTCCACCGACAACGAGGAGTTATCCACAATGAGCCGCAACAGCAAGGCCACCGATCCCGAGCTCGCCCACAAGCTCAGCAGACGCGGCATGCTCGGCGTCGCCGCCGGAGCCACCGCCGCCGCCCTCCTCGGCGCCGCCGCCCCCACCGCCGCCGCCCACGGCCCGGGCCGCGGCCGTCCCGTACTGCCCCCGGGACGCCTCGGCATCCAGCTCTACTCGCTCCGCGACAAGGTCTCCACGCTCGGCTTCGCCGCCGTCTTCGCCGAACTCGAGAAGTACGGCTACGACGAGGTCGAGTACGCCGGCTACACCCAGGGCTCCGCGGGCGCCATCACCCTCGCCCAGCTCAAGCGGCTCACCCGCGACCACGGGCTGCGCGCCATCGGCAGCCACGTCGGCTACTACTCGTCCGACCCGAACGCGTACACCTTCGCGCAGAACCTCGACAAGGTCCTGGACGACGCCCAGGCCCTCGGGCTCAAGCACATCGGCACCGCATCCGGCCCCTGGCGCTACGGTGACACCGTCGACGGCTGGAAGCGCTGTGCCGAGGAGTTCAACGAGTACGGCGCCGCCGCCAAGGCCCGCGGCATGAAGTTCTACCAGCACAACCACGCCGAGGAGTTCTCCTTCGCCTGGGACAGGCCCGACGTCCGCCTCTACGACGTCCTGCTCGCCGAGACCGACCCCGACCTCGTGTACCTGGAGATGGACATCTACTGGGCCTACGCCGGCCAGTTCCGCTTCTCCAAGCGCGTCGACGGCACCCCTGCCCCCTTCGACCCGCTGCGCTACGTCCTCAAGCAGCCCGACCGCTATCCGCTCTTCCACGTCAAGGACGGCGAGCACGACGCATCCGCCCGTGACGGCTACCGCATGGTGGACGTCGGGGACGGTGACATCGACTACCAGCGGTTCATCTCCGCGGTGACCAGGACCAGGGGCGGCCGGCTCGACCACCACTGGCAGGCCGAACACGACAACCCCGTGGAGTCGTTCACGTTCGCCCGCAAGTCGAGCGATCACCTCCACTCACTGCGCGAGAAGGGCTGCTAGCAGACGCCCTGCGTACCCCGCCCGCGGCGAGCCGTCATGCGCCGCGGGCGGAGCCGTGCGCGGAAAGTCGTCAAAACTTCTGGCTACTGACCAGTAGAGGGAATGTTCCATTCCGTCCATCATCGGACGCGAGCATGCCAACGCCCCTTGTTCGGCAGTGCCGAACGAAGGGCTCTCCCGACCACCCTCGACCCAGGAGAACCCCCCATGCATGCACGCAGATGGCGGACCGCAACGGCGACGGTCGTCGCCGCAGCGGCTCTCACCATGGCCACCCCCGCGGCATCGGCTGCCACCCCGACGGCGACCGCCGGGGAACCCCGCACAGCCGCAACCGCCGCGCAGGCGGCCGACGTCGACTACGCCACCTGGCAGCGGGACGTGGCAGCAGTCGTCGCCGTCGCCCGCCCCTACATCGAGCAGCGCACCGCACAGACCTCCGGCGAGAAGCAGGCGATCGTCCTCGACATCGACAACACCTCGCTGGAGACCGACTTCCACCACTTCTGGGAGCTGCCGACCCCCGCGGTCGCACCGGTCCGCGACCTGGCCCGGTTCGCCGACTCCCGCGGCGTCGCCATCTTCTTCGTCACCGCCCGCCCGGGCATCATCTACTCGCTCACCGACTGGAACCTGAAGCGGGCCGGATACCCGGTCGACGGCCTGTACGTGCGAGACCTGCCCGACCTGTTCCAGGAGGTCAGCACGTACAAGACCGAGAAGCGCGCGGAGATCGAGGCCAAGGGCTACAAGATCATCGCCAACATCGGCAACAACACGAGCGACCTCGTGGGCGGTCACGCGGAGCGGACGTTCAAGCTGCCCGACTACGACGGCCAGTTGTCCTGAAAGGCCAGGTGGCCGCGGGACGGAATTGCCGTCCCGCGGCCACTCGGCCACCCGCTTCCCCCCTTTGAATCACCGACTCAGCCGATGTCCCGGCTGATCGGCTGTGGATTCGCCGCAATGCCCTTCGTCCGCGACCGCCCCGGCGGATGCAGGAACACCGCGACAAAGCCCGCGAAGAGCGATATGGAACCGGCGAGGACGAATGCGCCCTCGTAGTCCCACGTAGCCACGACCACGGCGCCCATGCCCGACCCCAGCAGACCCGACACCAGCTTCGAGCTGTAGACCAGGCCGTAGTTGGACGCGTTGTTGTTCTCGCCGAAGTAGTCGGCCGTCATCGCCGCGAACATCGGGAAGATCGCGCCGCCTCCGAAGCCGGAGATGCTCGAGAACAGCAGGAACAGCGGCAGGTTGCTGATGCTGCCCGACCAGAGAATCCCGTACTGGGACAGGCCCAGCACGATGCAGACGAAGATCAGGCACTGCTTGCGGCCGTAGCGGTCGGACAGCCAGCCGATGACCCCGCGCCCCGTACCGTTCACGATGGCCTTCAGCGACATCGCGGTAGCCACGATTCCGCCCGCGAAACCGGCCTCGGCGCCGAACGGCACCTGGAAGGCGATACCGAAGATGTTCACGCCCGACGTACAGAGCAGGCAGAACCACATCAGCGCCACCCGGCCCGTCCGCCACGCCTCTGCCGGCGTGTACTGCTTCACGGCCGGCGGGTTCTTCTCCATCGCCCGCCGTGCCCGTGGGTCGTCGGGCTTGCGCAGCGGATCGACCTCGGCCGGCCACCAGTTCTTCGGCGGATCCTGGAAGAAGTACCCCGCGACGGCCACCACGCCCGCCAGGAAGAGTCCGACCGCGACCAGCACCCACCGGAAGTTCGTCAGATCCATGTAGCCGGTGAAGATGAACACGAACGGCACCGAACCGTACGCGAAACCGCCGTTGACGAAACCGGTCTTGCCGCCCTTTCGCTCCGGATACCACTTGCCGACCATGTTCACGCACGTCGCATAGACCATGCCTGCGCCCATGCCGCTGAACATGCCGAATCCGACGTATGCCACTACGACATGCGGCGCGTACGCGAGTGACAGATAACCCAGCAGGGTGCCCACCGCACCCAGCATCATCGCCCACCGGGCCGGCAGCTTTCCGCTCTCGCGCAGCTTCCCCGCCGGGAAGGCCACCGCTGCCTGGAAGAACACCCACACCCCGAGCATCCAGAAGATGTGCTGGTTGCCCCATTGGTGCGCCGTGTGCAGCGTGTCCTCGGCGGAGGCGAACGCGTACTCCGCCGAACTGATGCCCATCATGCCGACCCACGGCAGAATGACCATCCATTTCCGCTTGCGGCCCATGATGTCCACATCGGACTCGCCGATGCGGTACATCCGGCCGTTCTCGTCCGTCACCTCCCTGTAGGAGACGGGCGTAGTGATGTCTGTTGTCGCCATGTTCGGTTGAACCCCTCGCGTCGAAGAAGCCAGGCCAGCGCCCCCTGTCCGTACTCTTCGTGCCGGGGCCCGCGGAAACGAAAACCGCGGCCCCGTGGGTCGTGCCCTCTCTCAGCTCATCGACCACCGCCCGACAACCCCGCGGCCCGAGCCCGCTTCCGGCTCCTGGCCGCGCTCGGTCCTGGTGTTCGACGTGATGCTCCGCTCGGTGCAGTTGAGCATCGTGGAGGAGAGCGGGTCGACGTCCGGCACATCCCGCAACTGCTTGCGCGTGATGTCACCGCCCGGCGGCTCCGGCTTCACCACGTCCGGGCCCGGCCACGCCGGCAGCTGGGTCGCGGAGGGGCCCGCCCGGACGTGCGTCATGTCGGAGGAGTCCGACTGGGCATGCGTCATGTCGAGGACACGGATGGCCTCGAGAGCCTTGCTCATGGTCGGCGCTCCTCACGTCTGCACGATCAGGTTCGGGAACCCGGGGACCCACCCGTCCGGGTTCGTCGGGGAGTTGTGGCGCTCGCCGGAGGTGCTCTGAGCTGGGCGAAGCTGCCCGCACGTGAGCTTCCGGCTGATTGCATACAGTCGACGAATACTGTATGAACCTTGTTATCCCGCATCCGGTGGGTGGTGTCCAGGGGGCGTGCGGCACTTTCCTCGACAGGGAGCCGGAATGGATCTATTTGAGTACCAGGCACGTGAGATCTTCCAGCAGTACGGAATCGCCGTACCCGAGGCCGAGACCGTTGACTCGGCCCGCGACGCCCGCCACGTCGCCGACCGCCTCGGCGGCCGTGTTGTCGTCAAGGCCCAGGTCAAGACCGGCGGCCGCGGCAAGGCGGGCGGCGTCAAACTCGCCGCCGACCCGGCCGCCGCCGAGCTCACCGCCCGCCAGATCCTCGGCATGGACATCAAGGGCCATACGGTACGCAAGGTGATGCTCGCTCAACCCGTGGACATCGAAGCCGAGTTCTACGTCTCCTACGTCCTCGACCGCGCCGCGGGCCGCTTCCTGGCCATCGCCTCCGCCGAGGGCGGCATGGACATCGAGGAGGTCGCCGACACCCGGCCCGAAGCCGTGGCCCGCATCCCCGTGGACCCCGCCGAGGGCGTCACGGACGAAAAGGCGGCCGAGATCGCCGCCGCAGCCGGACTCCCGCCCGCCGCGGCGCCCGTCCTGCGCAAACTGTGGACCGTCCTCACCCAGGAGGACGCCCTCCTCGTCGAGGTCAACCCCCTTGTGCGCACGGCTGCAGGAGACATCCTCGCCCTCGACGGCAAGGTCACCCTCGACGACAACGCCCGCTTCCGGCAGGCCCGCTGGGGCGGCGACGACGACGGCCACGACGACCCGCTGGAGTCCGCAGCGGCCGAAAGGGGCCTCAACTACGTACGGCTCGACGGCGAGGTCGGCATCATCGGCAACGGCGCCGGTCTCGTCATGTCGACCCTCGACGTCGTCGCCGGCTGCGGAGCCCGGCCGGCCAACTTCCTCGACATCGGGGGAGGGGCCTCGGCCCAGGTCATGGCGGACGGACTGAGCGTCGTCCTCGCGGATCCGGGCGTCGAGTCCGTTCTCGTCAACGTCTTCGGCGGCATCACCGCCTGCGACGCCGTCGCCGACGGCATCGTCAAGGCCCTCGAGACCGTCCGGCTGACCAAGCCCCTCGTCGTACGCCTCGACGGGAACAACGCGGCCCGCGGCCGCGCCATCCTCGACGCCCGTGCCCACCCCCTCGTGGAGCAGGCCACGACCATGGACGGCGCCGCACGTCAGGCTGCCACCCTCGCCACCGAAGCCGCCTCCACCGCCCGTTGAGGAGACCAGACACATGGCCATCTTTCTCACCAAGGACAGCAAGGTCCTCGTCCAGGGCATGACCGGCGCCGAGGGCATGAAGCACACCCGCCGGATGCTCACCTCCGGTACGGAGGTCGTCGGCGGCGTCAACCCGCGCAAGGCGGGCCGCACCGTCGACTTCGACGACCGCACCGTTCCCGTCTTCGGCTCCGTACGCGAAGGCGTCGAGGCCACCGGTGCCGATGTGACGGTCGTCTTCGTGCCGCCGCCCTTCACCGGCGCGGCCGTCAGGGAGGCGGTGGACGCGGGCATCGGGCTGGTGGTCGCCATCACCGAAGGCGTCCCCGTCCACGACGCCGTCGCCTTCACGGCGTACGCGAAGGAACGCGGCACGCGCGTCATCGGCCCCAACTGCCCCGGCCTCATCAGCCCCGGACAGTCCAACGTCGGCATCATCCCCGCCGACATCGCCCCGGCACCGGGCCGCATCGGACTCGTATCCAAGTCGGGCACGCTGACCTACCAGCTCATGCACGAGCTGCGGGACATCGGTTTCTCGTCGGCGGTCGGCATCGGCGGCGACCCGGTCATCGGTACAAACCACATCGACTGCCTCGCCGCCTTCGAGGCCGATCCGGACACCGAACTCATCGTGCTCATCGGCGAGATCGGAGGCGACGCGGAGGAGCGCGCCGCGAGCTATGTCAAAGAGAAGATCTCCAAATCTGTCATCGCCTACATCGCCGGCTTCACGGCACCCGAGGGCAAGACCATGGGCCACGCCGGCGCCATCGTCTCCGGCTCCTCCGGCACCGCACAGGCGAAGAAGGCCGCACTGGAAGCAGCGGGGGTGAAGGTCGGCTCGACGCCGAGCGAGACGGCCCGCCTGGTCCGTGAGCATCTCGGGCGGTGACAATGGGTGACGTCACCCACACGTGACGCCACGGGTGGACGCACGATGGGCGGGGATCACTACGTTGCTGCCTGAGCGAGACGGTTCCGTCTGAGCAACCATGACGAGTGACGCAAGGCCATCACTCCTCCCCGCCCGACTGTGCACCGAGAGCGGAGAACACCCGTGGCATCAACCCTCACCGCACCCCTCACCCTCAAACCGGGTACGTCCTGGGCCGACGCCTGGCAGCGCTGCCTGGCCGTCGCCCCCGAGGCCTTCCACGACGACCGGGTCCTCAACCTGTGGGACAGCCGGTGGCAGGCCGACGGCCGCGCCCTTCCTGCGACCAGCCCCATCGACGGCGGGCCGATCGCCGGCCCGCCCCGTCTCGACGCGGCCACCGCCCACCGGGCGGTCCGCGCGTCCCTCGACCGGCACCGCGCCTGGCGGCACATCCCGCTCGCCGAACGGCGCGCCCGTGTCGCCGCCACGCTCGACGCCCTCACCGAGCACCGCGCGCTGCTCGCCCTCCTACTCGTCCACGAGATCGGCAAGCCGTGGCGGCTCGCCCAGGCCGACGTCGACCGGGCGATCGACGGCGTCCGCTGGTACGTCGAGGGGATCGACGGCATGCTCGACGGCCGAGCGCCCCTCGACGGCCCGGTCTCCAACATCGCCAGCTGGAACTACCCGATGTCCGTCCTCGTCCACGCGATGCTCGTCCAGGCGCTCGCCGGGAACGCGGTCATCGCCAAGACCCCGACCGACGGCGGACTGTCCTGCCTCACCCTGGCCACTGCTCTCGCCGCCCGTGAGGGCATCCCCGTCACCCTGGTCAGCGGCAGTGGCAGCGAGCTCTCCGAAGCGCTCGTCCGCGCGCCCGAGATCGGCTGCGTCTCCTTCGTGGGCGGCCGCGACACCGGCGCCCGTATCGCCACCGCCGTCGCCGACCTCGGCAAGCGGCACATCCTCGAACAGGAGGGCCTCAACACCTGGGGAATCTGGAACTGCTCCGACTGGGACACCTTCGCCGCCGTCATCCCCAAACTCTTCGACTACGGCAAACAGCGCTGCACCGCCTACCCGCGCTTCGTCGTGGAGCGCAGTGCCTTCGCGGACTTCCTCGCCGCGTACCTCCCGGCCGTCCGCTCGATCCGCCTGGGCCACCCCCTGGCGGTCGCGGACCCTGCGGACCCCCTGCCCGAGCTGGACTTCGGCCCGCTCGTCAACGCGGCGAAGGCCAAGGAACTGACCGACCAGGTCGCCGAGGCCGTCGACCGCGGAGCCGTCCCGCTCCACCGCGGCTCCCTGACGGACGGCCACTTCCTGCCCGGCCAGGACACCGGCGCGTACATGGCCCCCGTCACGCTCCTGGGGCCGCCGCCGTCCTCCCCGCTGCACCACGCAGAGCCGTTCGGTCCGGTCGACACGATCGTCCTGGTCGACACCGAGGCGGAGCTGCTGGCCGCGATGAACGCCTCCAACGGTGCCCTCGTCGCGACCCTCTCCACCGACGACCCGGAGACCTTCGACCGCCTGTCGCCGCAGATCCGCGCCTTCAAGGTGGGCCGGGGCAAACCGCGCTCGCGCGGCGACCGCGAGGAGCTCTTCGGCGGCTTCGGCGCCTCCTGGCGCGGCGCCTTCGTCGGCGGCGAGCTGCTGGTGAAGGCGGTCACGGTGGGGCCCGCCGGCGAGCGCGTGCCCGGGAACTTCCCGGACTACCAGCTCAACGCATGAGAAAGGGGGACCGCCCGGGGCCCTGGTACGGAGCCCCGGGCGGCACCCTCCGGAACATCTTCCGTGCGTGCGTGGTTGCGCTCCGTATCCGCTCGGTGGCGGATGGCCGAGGCCCCTCGATCGCCGCCCGGCACCCCACTGACCACGCGAAATGCGGTTCAGAGGCACCTCGAACCCCTGGTAGAGTTGTCCATGTCGCCGCGGGGAGCACTCCCGGGGCGGAGAAACACCTGGTCCGGGTGGCGGAATGGCAGACGCGCTAGCTTGAGGTGCTAGTGCCCTTTATCGGGCGTGGGGGTTCAAGTCCCCCCTCGGACACTCGTTATGACGATACGGAAGCGAGGACTTCGACCTTAAGGTCGCGGTCCTTTTTTGCGTTGTCGTAGCTGATGGTGATGCCCAGGGCTTCGTAGAGGGGGCCCTTCTTTTCGGCGTCGAAGGCGCGGATGCGTTGCGCGCTGTCCCCGGGTCTCGTCAGTCATCGCCCGGATCTGGTGGGCGGTGGGCTGTGGCTCCGTCTTCCGAGTGGCGGCGGGCAGCGTGTCGAGCTTCTTCAGTGCCACTTCCTTGTCTCGTTGTGCCTCGTTGGTCCACTGGGTGACGACGGCTGGGTCCACCCGCACCGAGCCCTGGGACAAGCCTCGCCGCTGCGCCCACTGCCTACACCGATTACCGTGCCAGAGCAGATCGGGCACCTTGAGGTCCGCCGACGAGACCGGCTCGGCGGAACCCTGCACGAGTACCGACATGTCGCCTGAGCAGGCCGGATGATGTATCGGCACCTGCAGAGCCCAGCAGCCCGGCTGCGCCGACAACGCGCACATGCTGCATCGCGCGTTTCTCAAGCGCGCGATGCGCCACATCGTCCAGTACGACGACGAGAACGGCGTCGTCACCGCCGCCTTGACTCCCGGCTCCTGGGAATGTGAGCGATGTGTGATCGCGCATTGGCCGGCTGGGGAGCATCAGCCCAGCCCCAGCCGGGGTATCTCCCGTCCCGGGGAAAGGTCCATCACCATGAGCAGGCCGGCCTCGCGAGTCCTGTCGTAGGCGGCCTCGTCCATGACGCCCAGCTGGAACCAGACCGCCTTGGCGCCGATCGCCACAGCCTGGTCGGCGATGCCTCCGGCGAGGTCGGAGTTGACGAACACGTCCACCACATCCACCGGGAAAGGGATCTCCGCGAGGGAAGCGTAGCCCTGCTCACCGTGCACCGTCTCGGCCTTTGGGTGCACGGGCACCACTCTCTTGCCGATGCGCTGCAGCTTCTCGGCCACGCGGTAAGCGGCCCGATCGGGGTTGTCGGACAGGCCCACCACGGCCCAGGTGTCTCCGGCAGCGGTGAGAATCTGCCTTATTGTCGTGTCATCGCCATAAATCGTCATGCCCGGCACCGCCGTCCGGTGGTGAGTTCCGCACCGGTTACCGCCAACCGCATGATCATGGGGAGTGCCAGGTCTGTGAACGTCGTCAGTCGCATGAGCAGACGTTAGCCAGTCTGAATACTGTATGCAATAGCACCATCGCCTCGGGCGCGACCCAGGACGCGGTCGGATGTGCGGTCGCGCCCACGATCCGGATCCGCGGGCATCGTTCCGGCCCAGCCGGTGCTCGCCTGGGTGCCTGCTCGTGGCGAGCGCCTCGGCGCTCCCGTGGCGCCCATCCCGGGAACCAGACGTGTGAAGTGGCTGGAGCAGAACGTGGCCGCTGCCGACATCGGGGTGACGGCCGACGAGGTCGCCGCGCTCGACGAGCCGGCCGCGCAGGCGGTGGGGGCGGGTGGGCGTTGCTGAGCGATGCGAGTGCCGTGGTTCTCCGGCATGGCACGACGATCCCGGCATCGGCCGGCCGAGGGAGCGGCATCGCGATCACGTAGTACGGTCGCGCACGACGGCTGACGCTGGAAGAGGGACCCCATGAGCCGGAACGCAGGCGAAGCCTCGCGGATCGAGGACGCGGTGCTCACTCGTGCCGCGCAAGCGGGTGAGGTCACTGCCCTGGGTCTGCTGCTGGAACGGCACCGGGCAGGTATGCGCGCGGTGGCGCTGAGCATTCTGGGGCCGGGGCCCGACGTCGACGACGTGGTCCAGGATGCGGCCGTGACCGCGATCCGCCGTGTGGGCGACGTCCGTGACCCGGCGGCCGTGGGCGCATGGCTGCGGATGATCGTCCGCAACGCCAGCCGTTCCCTGTTGCGCAGCTCCGTTCCCTTCCAGCCGATCGACGATCTGCATGTGCCCTCCATGGACGCCGGTCCGGAGCGGTGGCTGGAGCAGCACACGATGCGGGACTGGATCTGGGAGGCCATGGAAGAGCTGTCCCCCGCACTGCGCCTGCCCCTGGTGCTGCGTCACTTCAGCACCGGCGTCACTTCCTACGAGCGGATAGCCGAGGCCTGCGGGGTCCCGGTCGGCACGGTCCGCAGCCGGCTCAACCAGGGACGGGCCAAGCTCGCGACAGCCCTCGCCGCCACGGCGGACGCCCCGCACGGCGACACCGCGCAGCGCATCCGCGCCAGCCGTGTCGAGGCATGCGAGACGCTGGCCGCCGCAGAGAGCGGACGCTTCGGCGCGCTGCTCACGGAGCGCTGGTCGCCCAAGATCGTCCTGCTCAGGGGGAACGACCCGGTGGGTGGCAGGAGCGTCCTCGTGCGCGGCATGGAAGGTGACATCGAGGCCGGTGTACGGCAGCGCCTGGTCCATACCGTGGCCGGCCGGTCCCTTGTCGTCTGGGAGATGGACCTCCTCAACCCCGCGGACAACCCCGACCACTGCCCGCCCTCGGTGGCCTGGTTGATGACCCTGGACGACGCCGGTCGTCCGCACCGGCTGCGTCTCTTGCACCCGAGGCCGGTGCAGGCCATTCGGTCACTCACCCCGATGTGATGGACGTCACCTGGTTCGGGTCGAACTTCGTCCTCTCTCCGGCGTCCTGCCGGTGTCATCGACACCTGCCGGATACGGAGACCCCATGACCACCTCTGCGACCGATCCTCTGGCCGCCGGAACGCACACCGTCGAGATCGACGGAATCGTGCAGCGCTATCACGTCCACGGCACGGGACCGGTATGCGTCGCGCATTCCGGCGGACCGGGCATCGTCTGGGAGTACCTGCGCATGCCCGCGCTGGAGCGGCACCTGACGATCGTGTACCCGGAGCCGATCGGCAGCGGCGCCTCCGGCCGCCTGACCTCCCACCCCCACGGCTACACCCGGCCCCGCTACAGCCGGTTCCTCGGGGCGCTGATCGAGCACCTCGGCGTCCCCGAGGTGCACCTTCTGGGCCACTCGCACGGCGGCTTCGTCGCCCAGTACCACGCCCTGCGCCACCCCGAGTGCGTCGCCGGGGTGATCCTCTACGACAGCGCGCCGCTGACCGGTCCCGAACACGCCGCCGAGGCCATGCGCCTGGTGCAGTTGTTCGCGGCGCGGCACGCCGACCGTCCCGAACTTCCCGAGGTCCTGAGGGCTTTCCAGGCCATCCCCACCATCTCCGACGACGCACGGATGACGGCCGTCGTCAGGGGGCTGATCCCGTCGTACTTCGCCGACTACTGGGGCCGGGAGGAGGAGTTCGCACCCTTGCGTGCCTCCGTGCGGGCCACCCACATCTCCGGGCTGGACGAGAACCTCTCCCCGCACGTCATCGACGACCGTGAGGACCTCGGCTCGCTCACCGTGCCGACCCTCGTCGTCGTCGGCCGCCACGACGTCATCTGCGGGGTGCGATGGGCCGAGGAACTGCACCGGCTGATCCCCGGATCGGAACTGCTGATCCTGGAGAACAGCGGGCACTTCGGTCACCTCGAGGAGCCGGAGGCCTTCTCGCAGGCGGTGACGCGTTTCGTGACGGCCGCGGCGCAAAGCACGGCGTGACCTTGCCGCCGACCGCAGTGCTCCCGAAGTGGCCGGCATCTGCTGTCCGTTCGTTCTCGTGGACAGCGCCGGCCCTCCGCATGCAACCACAGGTGCAGCAGCGGATGCTCGTCCTCCGCGTAGTGGTGCCAGGCCGTAGTCACCCGAAGCACTTGCCTGCCGACCAGGTCGGCGACGAACGGCTCCTCGTCGTCGGTCATCTGCCGCTGCTCGCACGGCGTTCAGTACCCGGGACAGCCGACTTCGCGCGCATCGACTCCGCAGGACAGCCCTGGGCTGCCTGCTCAAGCTGCGGCCTGCTCGAGCCGCTGAACCTTCGGAGCTGAGATCCAGGACACGTTGACGATCAGCTCACCCACTTTCATAATACACTTATGCATAACAGGGTTATGGATTCCGGTGGCTCCGGCGAAGAACTCGTCGTCGCCTTTGAGCAGCTGGTCCGGTATGTGCGTCAGGTCAGCACGGCCGGGGGGCTGAGCACGGCGGCCTCGTCCGTGTTGGGCCGCCTCGGCCGCGAGGGACCCCAGCGGCTGACTGAGCTGGCACGCGCAGAGGGCGTCTCCCAGCCCGGAATGACACAGCTGGTCACGCGTATGGAACGCGACGGGCTGGTGCGCCGCATCGCGAGCACCGACGATCGGCGAGGCGTGCTGGTCGAAGCGACCGACGCCGGAGCCGACCTGGTCGGACGGCGGCGTGCCGAGCGTGCCGAGGCTCTGCGCAAGCTGATGGACCGGCTTGAACCGCAGGAGCAGTCCGCGGTGGTCATCGCCCTCCCCGCGCTCGCCCGATTGATCCAGGCCGAGGCGTCCAAGTGACCGTCGGCATCGATGAGAGCAACCTTCCAGGAGAAAATAGGCAATGAGCGCAACGCATGGGACAACGGCGAGCCTGTTCAAGCAGCCACGTGCTGTGTGGGCCGTGGCGTTCGCCTGCGTCATCTCGTTCATGGGTATCGGCCTGGTCGACCCGATCCTGCCCTCGCTCGCGAGCAGCCTGCATGCCACACCGAGTCAGGTGTCGCTGCTGTTCACCAGCTACCTGGTCGTGACCGCGGTCGCGATGCTCGTGGTGGGGTGGGTCTCCAGCCGGATCGGCGCCAAGCGCACGCTGGTCATCGGCCTGGCGCTGATCGTCGTGTTCTCCGCCCTCGCCGGCGCCTCCGGCTCGATAGGCGGCATCGTGGGCTTCCGCGCCGGCTGGGGCCTGGGCAACGCCCTGTTCATCGCCACCAGCCTGGCGGTCATCGTCGCCTCGGCCAGCGGCGGCTTCGGCGGAGCGATCATCCTGTACGAAGCCGCACTCGGTCTCGGCATCGCCGTCGGTCCACTGCTCGGCGGTGAACTGGGCACCATCAGCTGGCGCGGGCCGTTCTTCGGCGTCGCCGCGCTCATGGCCGTCGCCCTGATCGCCACGATCGCGTTCGTCCCCGCACTGCCCAAGCCCGAGCGCCGCACATCTCTGACCGCCCCGCTCAAGGCATTGCGGCACCGCGGCCTGCTCACCATGGGCATCATGGCGCTGCTGTACAACTGGGGATTCTTCACCATGCTCGGCTACGCGCCGTACCCCATGGAGCTCGACGCCCGGCAGCTCGGCCTGGTCTTCACCGCCTGGGGCCTGCTGGTCGCCGCCTTCAGCGTGTTCTTCGCGCCCCGCCTGCAGGCACGATTCGGCACCGCCCCGGTGCTCTACGGCAACCTGATCGGGCTCGGTATCGTCATGACGGTCATCGCCGTCGGCGTCAACAGCCCCGTCGCCGTGATCGTCGCGGTCATCGTCAGCGGCGCCTTCATCGGCATCAACAACACCCTCACCACCCAGGCCGTCATGCTCGTCTCCCCGGTCGAGCGATCAGTCGCCTCCTCGACCTACGGCTTCGTCCGGTTCATCGGAGGCGGCCTGGCCCCGCTCGTCGCCGGCAAGCTCGCCGACGCCACCGACCTCAGCGTCCCGTTCTACCTCGGCGGCGCCGCCTTCATCCTCGCGGTCCTCGTCCTCGCCTCGGGCCACAAGCTGGTCAGCGCTGCGGAGAAGAACGAGGCCCACGGCGAGACGGTGCGCCCGACCCTCGAGCGCGTCGGGGCCACCCCGGCGCCTGGGTACCGCCCGCTCATCGTGGCAGTCGGCGCCACCAAGGACGCCGCCCTGATCGTCGACGCGGCCGCCGCCATCGCCCGCGACACCGGCAGCCCGCTGGAGGTCGTCCACGTCCGTGAGACCGCCGTGATCGAGGAACAGGCCATCGACACCGAGGACGCCGACCACGCACGCGCCGCGGTGCTCGCCCACCTCAACCACCTCGCCGCACACGGCATCACAACCAGCGGACAGGTACTCACCAGTATCGGTGACCACGCCACAGCCGGCAGGGTCCTCGCTCAGTACGCCGCCGACGTCGAAGCACGCACCATCGTGGTCGGCCGATCCCCGCGCGGACCGGTGGCACAGTTCACCGACGGCAGCTTCACCGCCGCACTGACCCACACCGCGGCCTGCAACGTCGTACTGGTCGAACCCGGTCGGACTCCACAACGGTTGACGGCGGCGTCACTCGAGGAGTTGCGTACCAAGAGCGGGTAGCGGAGACGGGCACGGCGCCGGCAGGAAGGAGACGAAGTGAGTGCGACGAACGAGATCGCTCACACGCTGGGGAATGCCGCCCTCGACGCCGACCTGATCGGCGCACGGGACAAGTTGACGCGTCCTACGCCTTCGAAAACCAGCGTGGCCAGTTTCGGTTCGGCCCGCCGCAAAGCTGAGACAGGCCATCAGGCGCAAGCTCATCGGACACCTGGCAGACCCTGCCGTCACCACACTCAACGCCAAGCCGACACCCCGATCTCATTCCGAAACGATCAGTACGTCGTGCTGTCTTCCGGCGCAGGTGGCAGCTGCTGGGACAGGCGGGTCAGAGCGTCGCGCAATCCGGCACGCGAGGTGACGTGCAACTTTCGGAAAACGTTTCGCAGATGGGCGGCCACGGTTCGGGGAGACAGGAAGAGCTGCGCGGCTATCTGCTTGTTGGTCAGCCCCGTGGCGGCAAGCTGCGTCACTTGCCGTTCCTGCGGGGTCAGATGTGAGCGCGGGTCTGCGCCGGGTACGACGGTCCTGATGGGGATCCCGCTCGCCCGCAGCTCGTTCGCCGCTCGCGCACTCCAAGGCGCGGCTCCCAGGCGCTCGAACGTGCTGAGCGCGGCGCCCAGGTGTTCGCGGGCCTCGACGCCTGCTTTGGCTCTGCGCAGTCTTTCGCCGTAGGCCAGGCAGATTCGGGCCCAGTCGAACGGCCATCGCTCGGCACCGGGCGTGGCGATGGCCGCTTCGAACAGATCATGGTCGATGAAGCCCGGAGTGGCCATGGCCTCGGCGGCATCGGTCAGCATGGCCAGCCGCGGCGAGATCGACGGAATGTCGGTCTTTCTGACCGCCGCGGCGTGCGCGGCTGCTTCGGAGTGGCGGCCGGAGTGAGCGGCGGCTTCGGTGAAATCCAGAAGGAGCCACAGAGCATGCGGCATGTGCGGTGGCAGTCGCCCGGGCGTGCCCACTCCTCTCGGAAGGCGGTAGGCGGCGTCGAAGTCCGCGCCACCGAGCGCCGACAGGGCCCGGATGTGGGAGGCGTAGACGCGGAGCGTGCCCAGCCCTCGGGGGTTCCCTCAGGAGATGAGGCGGTCCGCGACTCTTCGCGCGGTGGTGTCGTCTCCTTGTGCGGCGGCCAGCAGCCCTTGAAGGAACTGGCCTGAGCATGCCAGCACGCGGTAACTGTATGTCGCGCACCACCGGAGACCCTCGTCAGTGGCCTCCTGGAGGTCGTTCCACTGTCCACTGGTGTAGGCGTCGTTCCCCAGGAGGAAGAGCGCCTCGATCGCCGACGTGATGGCGCCGCCGTTTCGACCGTCGTCGACGACGCGCCGCAACGCGCCGCGGCAGCCCGGCAGGCGGTCGACATAGGCGGCAGAGACGGCGGTCCGAATGATGCGTGTGGGGTCGGTCTCCTGGTGGAGACCGGAGATGAGCTCGTCGAGACCGTCCAGCACGGACAGTGCCGCGTGGGCCGGATCGCCGAAGGCGCCCCGGATCACCGGCAGCAGGGGATCCGAGGAGAGCAGCGGACGTCGCGTCACGGCCCTGTCGAAGGAGTGCCACAGGTCCGGCCTTCCGCCGAAGAAACACACCAGGGCCAGGGTGTGCAGTGCTTCGCGGAGGATGCTGTCGTCCGCCCCGTCGGGCAGGTCGTGGTCGTCGATGGCCGCGTACGTTGCGGAGATCACCGGTGATGCCGGCGCCCAGGCAGGCCGCCTCGGCCAGCCTTCGTCCCTTGGCCGCCCCCGTGCTGCTCAGCTCCGAGGCGCGCAGCAGGGTGGTGATGGCGCCGACGGCGTCGCCGCGGCGCAGGGTGCTGTAGGCCACCGCGTGCAGAAGGGCGGCCACCTGGTCGTCGGGACCCACGGTGGCGTTGGCGAGGTGCCGGGCCCGGTGTTCGGATCCTTCCGGGAATTCCTCGGCGAGCGCCAGGTGTCCCCGACGGCGCTCGGCGCTGGTCGACAGATCGATGACCGCGGACCGGGTGAGAGGGTGCCGGAAGACCAGACGGCCCGTGGGGGTGTCGACCTGTACGAGTCCGGCCCTTTCGGCAGAACACAGCCCGGACAGGCCGTCGGGGCCGCCCATTGCCTGCCGAAGGATGTGCAGATCGCCCGAGCCGTCCAGGACGGCGAGCAGGAGCAGTTTCCGCGTGGCGTCCGGGAGCGCGCCGACCCGGGCGGAAAAGATCCTCTTGAGCCGCTCGGTCAACGGCAGCACGGCCGGGAGCGTTCCTCGCTCCCTGTGCTGTGCGTCATCGAGCGGGACGGGCAGCTCAAGCAGCGCCAGGGGGTTTCCCGAGGCCTCCGTGACAACGCGCCGGCGGACCCTGGCCGCCATGGCAGGGAACCGCTCGGTCACCAACGCGTGCGCCGATTCGTCGTCCAGGGGCTGAACCTCGTAGGTAGGTATTCCGGTGCTGCTCAGGAACGACTCGTCGCCGGTCCGGGATGCGGCCAGCAGGGCGATGGAACCGGTGCGTATTGACAGACCGTGGGTCTTTAGCGGACTCACCTGCCAATACGGTGTCTGTGGGCATGGCTACCCCACGCCTGCCCCATAGCGAGTACCCGCAGAGCGGGCCTGCCGCGTCCCCGGCCCGTCGTTTTCGGGAGGCCGGGACCGCTGCGCTGTCATCCGACCTCGGTGTGCACCCCTGGGATGTCCAGGGCGGTGATGCTCGTACCGTCAGGGGCGCAGCAATCGGAGAGGGTCACCACTTTGAGGGTGTCGAACTGCGTGAAGGCGTGATGGTCGGGGGACACGATGCAGTTGTACAGATGCAGGTGGGTCAACGACGGCGGGGCGCTCTTCAGTGCCGTAAGCCAAGCGTTCACGTCGTAGTTGTAGAGATACAGTGTGTCGAAGCTGGTCATCCCCGCGAGCTCCTCGAAACCTAGCGCCGCGCGCATGTCAGTCCCGATCAGGTGCAAGTTCCGCAGGCCAGCGAGGGTGGTCAGCGGGCTCAGGTCGGACCTCGCCATGACCCCGCTTAGGTTGAGGAACTGCAGCTTGGGAAGCAGGCTCAGGATGTCCAGGTCCAGGTCCGCCGAGGAGGGAAGTGCCAGCCAGCTCAATTCCCGGAGCTCTGCGAGAACCGATGCTCTTCTCAGCGGTCCGTTGCCAAACATCGAGAGTCGTTCCAAACCGAGATGGTTCCGGAGGGCAGACAGGTCAGCTCCTTCCACCAGCCTGTTCACCCATAGGTGTTGCAGGGGTGGGAGCTCGGCAAGAAACCCGAGTCCCCGCATGGGATGGCTTATGCGTACGCGTTCTAGCGAACGCAACCGGCTCGCCGCGTGCAACTGGCCGGAGTGAGTGAGCAGCACCTCGCGTCCCGCCAGCCGCAGTCGTGACAGAACATCGTCGGCGTAGACGTCTGCGTCGAAGTAGTTCCATGCTCCGATAAGTTCTCTGACGACGTCCTCACGCTTGTCCGACACGTATCCGACCAGCAGTTCCAGAGACTCCTCACCCCCGATCAGCGCTACCGTGCGTACTGTCTGTGCCGCGGCTTTCTCGGTGAGCTGTCCCAATGACCGCGGCAACCAACGCAGAAGACTGGGCCCCACCGCCGCCAGCGCGGGCGGATCTGTTTTCCGGCTGGCCGGAAGCAGCTTGGTCACGGCCTCGTCCAGGCGGTCCGCGAGGCTGTCCGACATGGATGGCAGCGTCTCCTGGCAGGCTGCCGCCAGCAGTCGCAGTGTGCGGGCGTGCCGGGGTTCCTCCTGGGCGCGATCGAGGATGCCACCGAGCAGTTCTTCCCGTTGGCGGGTGTTGGCATGACCCGCCGCCATGATGATCGTCTCTCGCCACAGATCCAGATGCGCTCGGCCGACCAGGTTGCCGATGCGGTCCTCCTCCGCGGCCTCTTTGGCTGCGAGGTACTCCTGGAAGGTTCGGTGTACGAAGTCCATGCGCCCCTCGGCGGGGGACCGGAGGATCCCGGAGCGGTGTCGTAGCTGCTCCAGGACTTCGTCGCCGTCCAGAACGTCCAGGTGGCGCATCGCCTTCAGCCTTGCTGCGACGTACTCGGCCGCCCTCTCCAGGTCGACCTCGCTGCGATTGTTGTCGGACAAGCGCCACGCAAGGTCTCTCAGTATGACGAGTTTGTCGCCAAAGTTGAGCTTGCTGTCCGCCGCACTCGGCACATTCCGGTCCGCGTCCCGATCGTGGACCAGCGTGTGTAGTGCGTTGCGATACAGCTCCATTCGATCTCGGGGCAGTTGACGGCCCCTGTTCAGGTGCATCGCGCACAGCATGGCCGCCAGCAACGGTGTGCCCGCCAGCGATTGGAGGTGCGCGCGGTCCTTTAGACTGGTGAGCAGGGACTGCTCGTAGTGCGGAAGTTCACCTACAGCGCAGGGCAGTTCGCTGTCCAGTTGCCGTACAGCCTGGTGCCACTGCCGTACGAATGCCGCCATGTCCGGTGGCGTCATCCGGTCCAGGTGGAAGGCTGTGAAGTCCTCACGGCGCAGCCAGTCCGCGCTGGCCGCCGCGGGGCGCGAGGTGACGACCGCCCGTACATCGTCGTACTGCCCGAGCAGCTTGCGCAGCCAGTCCCGTACCGCTCGGCGTTCGTGGTCGAGCAGCTCGTCCACGCCATCGATAAGGAGCAGTGCCTCACCGCTGTTGAGCTGCCGCTCCACCCACCCTCTAGGCATGATCCCGGTAATTGGTCCGGCGATTCCGTCGAGCATTGCCTCCGGGTTGGGCAGCGTGCGACCGCTGTAGTCACGCAGCTTGATCAAGATGGGGGTGAGTCCGTTCCAGTCGGCCAGTTCACCCTTGAAAGCTCCGCGCGCTGCCATGATGGCCAGCCATCGCAGCAAAGTCGTTTTCCCTGAACCGGCTTCGCCCCGCAGCAGTACCCGGGACGCATCGCTCAACGCGGCCTCGACCCGCATGCCGGAGCTCTCGACTCCCGCTTCCTCCCAGTTGCTCATGTCGGGCCTGATACGTGGCAGAGAGGGGGTAGTGCGTTGGCTCTTCCCGTCGTCCCCGGTGGCCCGCAAGCTGACGTACGCGACCGACAGCCGTACGCGGGGTGCGGTCGCCTGGTCGGACGTGCTGCGGAATAGCTCGACTTCGTCGAGGTCCTTGCTGACCAGCTCCAGGTACGTACGGCGGAAGGCAGTGTCGTGGTCCGTGCCGTCTGGCGCAAACAGTGAACGGTCCGGCAGGCGTTCCAGGATTCGCGTCACCTCGGTGCCCAACGTGGCCGTCCGTGTCAGCAACTCCCCCGCTGCCCGCTCCTCGAAGACGGGCAGGCTGCGCACGATTCGGACGTAGTACTCGACACACTCGGCGAAGAGCACCTCGTACAGGCGGCTCTCCGCCTCGTTCAGACCGACAGGCGCGCTCACGGAACTGGTCATGTGGCGGATGAGCTCGGCTGGTTTAGCATTCGCGGCGAGGAGGGCCTCGTCTGAGAGGTCCGCCCGTGTGAACGTGTCGGACACGGCGTCGATAACGGCCTGGCGACCGCCCTCCTCCAAGCGCTGGAACGCGTGCTTCAAGAACGGCTCCAGCCGGTCGAACACCGCGTTGGTGATCTGCTCGAACTGCTGCCTGACCTCGCGCTGCAGCCGCATGCCAGGCACCCGTACCCGGACTAGTTCCTCCATCGGCAGCAAACGCCCCTGCTCCCGCTGCTTGCCTCCCAGCCACAACCGTCCCGCCGCGCTCGCCACGGTCGTGCCCAGCCGTAACGCCGCCGTCTCCGCAATCATTGAGCCCCTCCCTCGCGCGAACTCAGGCATTGTGGCAGCAGACAACGACAAAAGGGGTCCCCTCCGACCGAATGCCAGCTGGCCAGCTCACGCGACCGGATGGGACGACCGTGGATGTTGACGCTCGGCTTTACAGACCGCGCGGCCGGTTGGCCCTGACCGGCGCTCATCACCGCGCGAGCGCCCTGCGCCCCACGTCTGCCCACAGAGACATTTGGTGAGTGGCTGTGCAGGCGACGCCGACCGCCGAGGAGAAGCCCGTACGCCGGACCGTCTGGGTGAGCCTCAAGACGCGGCCTCTGCACCAAGTCGCGCCCCACCACTGCCACATACCTCGTACCGAACCGGTACGTTGGCCCTCTACCTGAGCAGGGCGGCACCTCGGAGGCGTGACTGGTGGCAGGTCGGATCCGGAGAAGTTACCGGCGGATAAATGAAGATCGAGCGATTCTGTCCGCTCTAATCGCGGCCCTCGGTTCCACCTTAGTAGCCGGCTCACTCCCCGAACTACTCAAGCTGGTCCCCGGTGGAAGCAAGACACTTGCCGCATTAATGGTTATTGGATTCGTCATCTTGACGGTCAGTTGGATCAGTCTCAATGGCCGCATGGGAGTGGGAGTGGCAGTCTTCCTCCAACCCACACCTACATCAGGATGGTCCGACGCGCGACTGCTCGAACACTCATCGGCAGCAAGAAGCCGCCATATCAACTACTTCTACGTGAACGTTGATGAACTGCAGCCCGGCCTGACCGCTGACGCCAGAGCTAGTCTTACTCAGCGTGTCATCGAAGCGAGACTGAAAGAAGAGGAAGCAAAGAACTCAAGTCACATCGCATTCTACTTGGCCTGCAGCCTCGCCAACGCATTCAGACTAGGTCAGCAGGTCTTCAATAGCACACAGGGGGCACAGCTCCGGATCTTTGAGTTCAAGGAGATTTCGGTGCATCAAGTGTCCAGCTCAGGGCACAATACACCGCTCCCCCCGCTCGTGCTTGAAGGGACTCCCGGCGGCCCGCAAACGACCCAAGGAAGCTACCAACTAGCCTCAATAATCCGTCGCGACCCCCCGATTCACCTCTCACCGACCAGCAATCAACTGGCGAACAGACACGCGCTAATTCTCAACATCGCAAATCAGCCAAACATGGTGCGCGAGGCCACAGAAGCGGCTCAAGGAACACAGGGAAGTCAGGGCAGGTACGTGGTCGGCGCCAACGACGTGTGCCGTACGGCGTTGGTCTACCAGTGCTCGACCCCAAGATTCCCAGACGATAGATCCGCCTACAATGAATTACTCAAAGTAATTGTGCAGGATTGGGATCTCTACCTGTCCACACAGGCGAGCACCTACGGGTCAATCTCCGAGGGGCGCCTCTTCATCTCTGCACCAAGTTCATTGGCCTTCTCTCTGGGAGCCCTCTTGCCCACATCTACGTCAGTAATCGAATACATCTGACCCACCGCCGAGGGAGGACTCTTTGCCGTTCGCAATCATCGATGGCGACGATGTTGGGAGTAAAGTAGAGAGACACTTGCTATCCAATGACGTCTCCGCGTTCGCCGAAGCTTCCAAAATGGTCGCAGACACGATCAAGGAACTGGCCGAAGAACTAACAAAAATAGATGGAGTCAAGGTAATCACCGTAGGGGGTGACAGCATCTTGACCGAGCTTCAAAGTGATGCCGCGGGTCAACTGATCGACACATTGACTAGCCTCCAGAGGCCGAACCGTCTCACGTTTTCGGCTGGGCTTGGCGCGACGCTGCGGGAAAGTTTCGTGGCGCTAAGAATGGCCAAGTCGTCGGGAAAATGCAAAATCGCAATTTTCCCCGATGAGCTGGGTTAGCCATGGCACCCAATAATTGGCGACTTGGTCCTGCTCCTCGTCGCCTACACGACCTATGCGTGCCGAGAGAAGAGCCCTGATGCCTACCCGGTGGACCCTAACCCTCGAAACCCGACATCCCACTGCCCAAAAATTGGCTACCCCCGTCCAACTCCACGGCCTCGCCGCAACCCTTCTGGAAAGCGCCGATACGGACCATTGGGCCAAAAATAAGCCATACAGCATTGCACCGCTACTGACCACCAACCACCCAGCCACGGCTACCCTCCGCCTGGGCTGGCTCCAGGACACTCCCCGCCCGGACCTCACTTTGCTCACCGGTAGCCGTATCCGCCTGGGCCCGCGATTCTCCACCATCACGCAAGCGACGGAACAATTCATACCCTACGAACTGCTCCGCGACGTTACTCAGGCACACCGTGTCGTCATCGACTTCCTGTCCGCGACGTACTTTTCCCGGCGCAGTCGCTGGTATCCCCTCCCAGATCCCGTCCTCCTCTACGGCGGTCTTCTACGCCGCTGGAACCACTTCGCACCAGTGTTCGCCGGCTTCGACCCTGAAGTAGGAGAATGCCTTCTCGATTCAGTGAGCCTTTCCCACCACGACATCGCCACAACCGTCACTCAGATCGGCACGGCCACCCGCATCGGATTCACTGGTCGCGCCATTTTCACGCTCGCAAGACCTCACCTTGATGAAGCCGCCAAGGCGTTCGTCGCCTTGTCGCTGTTTGCCCACATGGCGGGTGTTGGCGCACAGACCACGCACGGCTTAGGCACGGTGAAGGTCACAATCAACGATACTGAGAAATGACACCCTCCCCGCTTTTGCGCACGCTCATCCCATGGTTCTCGACCTGTACCCTCCCGGAGGGGAGCACCTCTTCGGCCCGACACTCGTGACTGGACAGAACCCCCATACCTAAAGGAACAGGCCGGAAGCGTAATCCCTGGAGCCTCTCCAATTCGATCTCACCAGCAAAACAGCGGGGGGAGTATACCCCTAGAGGTGAATACCCGATTCCGCTTGACGGACAGCTTCACAGACTGCGCGGCCCATAGCGCCTGAGCTGGAAATTTCGCCTGACGCCGCCGCGCCGTCCCACGTCGGCCCCACGCGTTTGGGCAACCGACCGGGTGTGGTGTCGTCCGCGTCCAGAAACCTAGGGCACTGAATCCCGTGGACCGTCGCATGGCGGCTGTGATCCACTCCGCTCATGAGCTTGTCGGTGGATGTCTTCGTCATTGGTGCGGACGGTAAGAGGCAGGTGTTGGACGTTCCAGCGGGATGCTCCGACCTGGCTGGGTTCGAGAGTTGGCGTACCGCTGTGTGGGGCTCGGAGGTAGTCCGTTCGCTCGGAGCCCGGTTCCTTCCAGTCCTGGCCGACGCCGACCTGCAGGTCGAGGCCGGCCAGGTGCCGGCATTCCTGCGCGAGTGCGTCCTGCTCCGCGAAAACGTCGAGAGGATCGTCGGCTGTACGAAGCCCGTACGGACGGTCGAGGAACACAGACACACAATCTCTGCGCGGTTGGCAAACATCGAGGATGCCGCCAGGCGTGCGCAGGCAATGGGCGGCGGCGTCCTCGTCTGGTAACGAGCCTCGAGGTACGCAAAACGGCTTACACCGCCGATCATCGCGAGTATCGGACGACGTCAAACGCCATGTAACGGCTCTGGAACGAACACCGTCCGAGATCACAACTGAGACCCGGCTCACCGGACCTCCGGACGGCGTGAGACCTGTCCCTTCCGGGTCAGTTCGCGCGCTGATCTGCGCGAGCAGCCGGGGTAGGGCCTCGGCGGCTCGGCCGCTCTCACCGTGATTCCCCGCCCTAACAGGTGCGCTTGTGGTGCGTAGTTCCCAGAAGGCAGCTCACTGCTCACCCCTGCTAGTGACCGCGATCAGACCAGCTCAACCACCCGAAGCGAAACAGCGAGGCTAGGCAACGGAGCTGACGGGGGCGTGAGCTGTGAGTTGCTGTGAGCTCGAGCTCGAGGCGGACTCGAGCTAGCAAAATGCTGGCAATGCGACTAGTCTTGTTGCATGGCCACTCTCTATGTACGGGACTTGTCCGAGCAAGCGCTCACCGAGCTGAAGATAAGGGCCGCTCGTAACCGGCAGTCCCTGCAGGCGTACGCACGGACCCTGCTGGAGCAGGAAGCGGCCACCCCGGCGCTTGAGGACGTGATCGCACGCATCCGCGCCCGGGTGACCGCTCGTCTCTCCACCGAGGACGTGCTGCGGGACATCGACGAGGGAAGGCGCCACGAGTGATCGTCATGGACGCGGGCGCGCTGGTGATGCTGCTCGCAGACGCCGGGCCCGTGGGGGAGACGGTACGCGACCGAGTGGTGGGCGAGCGGTTGCTCGCCCCGTACCTCGTCGATGTCGAGGTGGCCACCGCGCTGCTCGGCCGGCATCGCGGCGGCAAGCTTACCGATACGGAACTGGACGAAGCGTTGTCCGCGTTCGCGGGACTGCCGATCCGACGGCAGGAGCACCTGCCCTTTCTGCCACGAGTACGTGAACTCCGCACTAATCTGACCGCCTACGACGCCACATACGTTGCTCTGGCGGAAGGCTTCGGAGTCCCACTCGTGACCAGCGACGGACGGATCAAGGACGGAGTCCGGGCCGCGCGGGCGAAGTGCGTGGTCGAGGTCTTCAACGAGAAAACCGTCTGAGTCAAGCGCCCGAGCCCGGAGAGCGGGCCCGGGGTGCACGGAACACACCGCAGGACCCATCCACAGTTCCTCCGGACTCGGACGTCCCGAAGACCGGCGTAGGGGCGGGCTGTGGCGTCTTCTTGTGGGGGGCCGGGATTCTGGCCTTCGCGCTGTTCCTGTACTTCCGCGGCCAGGGATTCGATCCGGATGCGGCACCAACGTGCGGCGGCAAGGTGATGACCCCTGGCGACATCTGCATCGGCTCCCCGGGCGGCGACTACCAGGAGATGCAGGCCGAGAGGCTCGACAACCACGCCGGTGTGACTCCCGGGCCCTCAGCTTCCGCTCTGCGTCAGGCAGACGGGGACGGGGACGCCGAGGCGCCGGGCTGGACGCCGGCGCCCGTGCCGTCGTTCGTGGCCTCCGGGTCGACGCCCATGGTGATCGTGCCGATGACACCCCGTTCGATGTGCCCCTTGCCGTACTTCAACTTGAGCAGACCGCCCGTGACCGCGCCCTGGTCGTAGATGGTGTCCTGATCGAGCGTTGTGCGCTCGGTGGTGCTGGTGCTGTACGGGGCGACCTCGGCGGAGGCCAGGACGGACTTCTCGTCGAAGAAGAACTGGCCGGTGTGGCAGGTGTGCCCGCTCTCGTAGCCGGAGTCGGTGAGCTTGCTGCCGACGTGCATCTTGGTGTGGATGTGGACGGCGCGGCCCCGGTACCAGCCCGGGAAGATCGTACGGAACTCGACGAAACCGTTGCGGTCGGTGAGCTGGGTGCCGCGCAGATAGCGCGTGTCGTCGGTCGGCTCCTCGTGCACGCCGCCACCTCCTCCGCCCGGGCCGCCGGACGGGGGCGCGCCGGTGGGGGTGCCGGTGGGAGGGGTTCCGGTGGGAACGGCGAGGCTGGGGTGCCCTGTTTGCGATCACAACCGGGACACCGGTCGCGGGCACGGCCCTGCTGTCAGCTGTGGGTGGCATGGCAGTGACTGTGGGCGACCTCGGGCGGGCACGGGGCCGCTGTTGCGTGGGCGTCGGTACGCCACTCGATCAGTGCGATGCCCAACGCCGCGACAACGGCGGCGATGCCGACGCCGACGGACGCTGCCACGGCCCGCCGGTAGTCATCCCCGCTGGAGGTCAGTACCAGGTAGTACGTGCCGGGCAGTGCGGCCGTCCCCACTGCCCCGCCCAGCCGCTGTCCGGTCTGCAGCGCGCCGCCTGCGGCGCCCGCCATCCGCACAGGAACGTTCCGCAGCGTCATCGTCACATTCGGGGAGATGACGAATCCACTGCCGATACCGCCCACGAGGAGGGCGGGGGCAGCTGCCCAGACGGCGACTGATGACGGGGCGAACCCAAGCAGCAGGGCCGCTGCGGCGAGCCCGACAACGACGCCGACCAGGCCGAGCACGGTCAGCAGCCTGCCCATCCGCTCCACAAGCCGTCCGGCTACGACGGCGGCCCCCGCGGAGCCCACCGCGAACGGCGTCACGGCCAGTCCGGACTGCAGCGGCGAATAGCCCAGGCCGTTTTGGAAGAACAGTGCGAACACGATCCACACACCGCTGAAGCCCATGAAGTAGAGCGTCGCCAGGCCGGCACCGGTGGCGTAGCCGCGGGTTTCGGAAATCAACCTTGGATGCAGCAGCGGTTCGCCACCGTGGGCTGCGACCCGGCGCTCCCACCACCCGAAGCCGACCAGCAGCAGCGCCCCTACGGGGAAGAGCCACCACAGACGGCGCACGCCGCCGGAGTCGGCCAGGACCAACGGCAGCATGACCGCCAGGACACCGCAGCCGAGCAGGGCAACGCCCGCCAGATCCAGGTGTCCCTTCTTGCCCGGGGCGACGCGGGGCAGCAGCCGCCGGCCGAGCACGAGTGCGACGGCACCGATGGGAACATTGACGAAGAAGATCCAGCGCCAGCCCTGGGGTCCGGTGGCCAAGGCGAGGATGAGGCCTCCGGTGATCGGACCGACCGCACTGGAGATACCGACGACGGCGCCGAACAAGCCGAAGGCACGAGCACGCTCGGCTCCGGAGAACATCTGCTGGATCAGCGCGGAATTCTGAGGAGCAAGGCAGCCGGCAGTGATTCCTTGCGCCATGCGGGCGATGACGAGCAGGGTGATCGTCGGGGCCGCCCCCGCGGCGACGCTGCACAAGACGAAGGCCGCGAGCGCTCCGAGGAAGATCCGGCGTCGGCCGACAGCGTCGCCAAGACGTCCGGCCAGCACGAGCGCAAGTGCGAACGTCAGCGCATAACCGGACACCACCCATTGCACGGAGGCCGGGGAGGCGCCCAGTTCCCTCTGCATCGAGGGCAGCGCGACCGCGACAATCGTCACGTCGAGCAGGATCATGAAGCCCGCCACCAGGGTGACCCACAAGGCATGCCACCGGCTCGGATCTGGCCGGCCTGCTGACGTCACCGTGCCTTGTTGTCGCCTGCTCCGTTCCACGGGGGCTCCTTTGGACGGAGTCACGGCCCAGTGTCCGTGCACACGGATGGCCCGACACCGCGTGAACAAGTACTTCGTAGCTCCGGGGTGCGTCACATTGCTTCGAGTTGTCATTTTATGTGACATAAGTGCAGCTGTCGGGGCAGAGCCAGGCCCTCCAACGTCGTACCGCTGGCCTCGACGTGGGACCACCGGTCATCCAGGGGGCGCTTCGGACGTTCCTGCGGATGGTCGCAGCGCCCGTGGCTTCGAGTTGGTCCGCGGGCATGGCCACGGCCGACCGACCTGCTGGAGTACCGCAGACGCAAGCACCCAAGCTGGACATCTCCGAGCATCAGCCGCACCATCCATCCGGCTTCCGCGGCGAGGCAGGCTCACCGGCCCGCTCGCGGCCGTGCGTTCGTGAATCAAGAGGCTGCTGTGATCCAAGCGGGCACGGCGGCTGCCGACGCAGAGCCGACAGGAAGTCCGCCTTCGCGCCGCCCCTGGGTTCGCGAGGAAGGCGACACCGCGCCGCGCCTCCGCCGAGCGCAACGGCATGCACGAGACTGTGCTCCGTCACCGCCCCCGCCGCTGACCGCTCTGTGTCGGCAGGCACTGACCCGGGAAGGATGTACAGCATGATCATCTTCGGTACCAAGGGATACCTGTACCAGCTCGCGATACTGACGCTGGTCTGCGGTCACTGCGGCAATCCCTCCGCCCACACGCTCAGGAAGCGCGTCACGAAGTTCACCTTGTTCTTCGTGCCGCTGTTCGCGTTCTCGACGAAGTACGCCACGCAGTGCACCTTTTGCGGCGCGGAGCAGAACGTGACCACGGAGCAGGCGGAGCAGCTGCAGGCGCAGAGCGTGAGCGGGCACGGCGGTCACGTACACGGGCAGTCGCAGCAGCAGCCGTACCAGTCCTGAGCAGGGACGGGGAGCCGCCCCGCGATCCACCGGCGGCGGCACGGCTCGTACAGGTCCGCAATGAGCGGACCGCCCCCGTGCTGCAGCAGTTCGACGTCGAGAGTGCCCGTCCGCCGGAGGTGGTGAGGGCGGTGAGGGCGGTGAGGGCGAGAGGGCGAGAGCATGGCCGGCATTGAGGTCGATCGGGCTGTCGGCTGACGGACCGGGAGTTCAAGGATGTGCTGAGGACCGTCTGCCTGTGCATGATCCTCTCCGCGTTGGCCCTGCTCTGCCGTTCGCCACCGTGGCGCTGACGGCTACGGTCTTGAGGCCCAGGTCTCGCGACGTGCGAGTGGGGCCTTCCGGCAGATCGTGCAGCCGGAGCCGCCCTTGCCGCGATCACGACCGTGTCGTCAGTGGTCGAATCGCCCCTCGGCACGCGCCATAGGGAATGTTCCAGCGGGCTGTGACTCAACGTCACAGCCCGCTTTCGCATGCGCCCCACCCCCGGGGCGTGCTCCGTGAAGAGAAAAAGTCCCCCCGTCCCCTGGACATCCATGGCGTCTGCCGCAACCATAAAGGCGAACTCCATACGGTATGCAATCTGCAGTATGGAGTCTGACCGGGCTTGACGGCTGCCACTGTGCACCACGTGCGGAGCTGATCAACGTCTCGGTCGACCCGGACGGGTGGGCCCCCGGGTTCCAGAACCTGATCGTGCAGACGTGAGGAGCGCCGGCCATGAGCAAGGCTCTTGAGGGCATCCGTGTCCTCGACATGACGCATGTCCAGTCGGGCCCCTCCGCGACGCAGCTGCTGGCGTGGCTGGGCGCGGACGTGGTGAAGCTGGAGGCGCCGGGCGGTGACATCACGCGCAAGCAGTTGCGGGATGTGCCGGACGTCGACTCGCTCTACTTCACGATGCTCAACTGCAACAAGCGGAGCATCACTTTGAACACCAAGACCGAGCGCGGCAAGGAACTGCTGACCGAGTTGATCCGGCGCTCGGATGTGCTGGTGGAGAACTTCGGGCCGGGTGCGGTGGACCGGATGGGGTTCACCTGGGAGCGCATCCAGGAGATCAATCCGCGGATCGTCTACGCCTCGATCAAGGGGTTCGGCGAGGGCCCGTACACCAACTTCAAGGCGTACGAGGTGGTGGCCCAGGCGATGGGCGGGTCCATGTCCACGACCGGATTCGAGGACGGTCCGCCGATGGCGACAGGGGCGCAGATCGGTGACTCGGGCACCGGTGTGCACGCGGTGGCGGGCATCCTCGCCGCGCTGTACCAGCGGGTGAACACCGGGCGCGGGCAGCGGGTCAACGTGGCCATGCAGCACGCGGTGCTCAATCTGTGCCGGGTGAAGCTGCGCGATCAGCAGCGGCTCGCGCACGGCACGCTGGCCGAGTACCCGAACGAGGACTTCGGCGACGAGGTGCCGCGTTCGGGCAACGCTTCGGGCGGCGGTCAGCCGGGCTGGGCGGTCAAGTGCGCGCCGGGCGGGGCGAACGACTACGTGTACGTGATCGTGCAGCCGGTGGGCTGGGAGCCGGTCGCGAAGCTGATCGGCCGGCCCGAGCTGGCGAGCGATCCGGAGTGGGCCACCCCCGAGGCGCGGCTGCCGAAGCTGGGCAAGATGTTCCAGCTGATCGAGGAGTGGACCAGCACCCTGCCCAAGTGGCAGGTGCTGGAGAGACTCAACGCCCACAACATCCCCTGCGGCCCGATCCTGTCCACCAAGGAGATCATCGAGGACGAGAGCCTCAAGGCGAACGAGATGGTCGTCCAGGTCGACCACCCCGAACGCGGCAGCTTCACCACTGTCGGCTCGCCGCTGAAACTCTCCGACTCTCCTGTCGACATCACCACCTCACCCCTCCTCGGCGAGCACAACGAAGAGGTCTACGTGGGCGAACTGGGGCTCAACGACGAGGAACTGCCGCTCCTCAAGACGCAGGGAGTGATCTGACCACGGACCGTGGTCCTTTCCCCGCAGCGGGCCATGCGCTGACCCGCGCCGAGCCGGCGCCGCGACTCTGACGTCCGCGCCCCGCTCCGGCGCCCCATGGCGCACGCCCGCACACCCGAGATCGTGTGCGTGGACGACGGACCGGCTCCGTCGTGCACGCCACGGGTGCGTGGCCGGACGGTGATTCGAGGCGCCCCCTGGCACCGTCCGGCCTCGCCTTCCTCCTGCCCCAAGGACAGCCGGTATTCGACAGCGCTTCTCACGCTGCGGGGCGGGAGCGTTCCCGCTCTGCAGTGTCCTCGAGGCGCCGGAAGTTCCGTCGCTCGCCACGGCATCGAAGCCGTCGTGTGCACGAGAGAACTGCAGAAAGGCACAGGCACGACCATGAGCACCATCGACGACCCGACAGACGATCGTCTGGAGGTCACCCCGCCCAAGACCTGGGCGACCGGACTGCCTGCGGTGACGCACGCGATCCAGTACTCCCTGGGCCAGACCTCGGTCCGGCGGACCGCACTGACCCTGCTGAACATCAATCAGACCAAGGGCTTCGACTGCCCTGGCTGCGCCTGGCCGGAACCCGCACCGGGGCAGCGGCACATGAACGAGTACTGCGAGAACGGCGCGAAGCACATCGCCGACGAGGCGACCTCGCGCCGGGTGAGCGCCGACTTCTTCCGTGAGCACTCGATCCAGGAGTTGGCCCAGAAGTCCGACTACTGGCTCAATCAGCAGGGTCGGCTCACCGAACCCATGGTCAAGCGGCCCGGCTCGGACCACTACGAACCGATCGGCTGGGACGACGCGATCGACCTGCTCGCCCAGGAGCTCCGCCGGCTGGAGTCCCCGGACGAAGCCCTCTTCTACACCTCGGGCCGGCTGGCCAACGAAGCCGCGTTCCTCCTCCAGTTGTTCGCCCGCGCCTACGGCACCAACAACCTGCCCGACTGCAGCAACATGTGCCACGAGTCCAGCGGCGTCGCCCTGCAGGAGACACTCGGCATCGGCAAGGGCAGCGTCGGCCTGGACGACATCCACCACGCGGACCTGGTCTTCGTCGTGGGTCAGAACCCCGGCACCAACCACCCGCGGATGCTCTCGGCCCTGGAGGAAACCAAACGCAACGGCGGCCATGTCGTCGCCGTGAACCCGCTGCCCGAGGCCGGGCTGATCCGGTTCAAGCATCCGCAGAAGCCGCGCGGCCTGGTCGGCCGTGGCACCCCCATCGCCGATCAGTTCCTCCAGATCCGCCCCGGTGGCGACCTCGCGCTCTTCCAGGCGTTGAACATGCTGCTGCTGGAGGCCGAGGACGCCTCGCCCGGGACCGTGCTGGACCACGGTTTCATCGAGACGTCCACGACGGGGTTCGCCGAATTCGCCGAGCACGCCAGAAAGGTCGTCTGGGAGGACGTCCTCACCGCCACCGGGCTGACCCGCGAGGAGATCGAGGAGGTCCACGAGCGGGTGGTGCGGAGCAAGAGCGTCATCGTCTGCTGGGCGATGGGCCTGACCCAGCACAAACACGGCGTCCCCACCATCCGTGAGGTCGTCAACTTCCTCCTGCTGCGGGGCAACATCGGGAGACCACGAGCGGGCGTCTGTCCCGTGCGCGGCCACAGCAACGTTCAGGGCGACCGAACCATGGGAATCTGGGAGCGGATGCCGCAGAACTTCCTGGACGCGCTGGGGCGCGAGTTCGCCTTCACCCCGCCGGCACGGCACGGCCGGGACTCGGTGGACTCCATCAGGGCCATGCGCGACGGGCGGGCGACGTTCTTCCTCGGCGTCGCCGGCAACTTCGTGCGGGCCGCCCCCGACAGCGAGGCCACCGAGCAGGCGATGCGGCGGTGCAGACTGACCGCTCACATCTCGACCAAGCTGAACCGCTCCCACACGGTCTGCGGTGAGACGGCGCTGATCCTGCCCACATTGGGCCGAAGCGACAAGGACATCCAGGCCGGCGGCGAGCAGTTCGTCACCGTCGAGGACTCGATGAGCGAAGTTCACGCGTCCCGCGGCCGTCTCGAGCCGGCCTCCGGCACGCTGCTCAGCGAGGTGGCGATCATCTGCCGACTGGCCCGCCGGACCCTCGGCAGCACCGCACCGCCCATTCCCTGGGAGGAGTTCGAGGCGGACTACGGCACGATCCGGGACCGGATCTCCAGGGTCGTGCCGGGTTTCGAGGACTTCAACGAGCGCGTGGCCGAGCCGGGCGGCTTCCGTCTGCCGAACCCGGTCAATCACGGAACGTTCCCCACCAGCAGTGGCAAGGCGGTCTTCACCTGCAACACCTTCGAGATGCTGCGCCCGCCCGAGGGGCATCTCGTGCTGCAGAGCCTGCGGTCCCACGACCAGTGGAACACCGTCCCTTACGCGATGAACGACCGGTACCGGGGCATCCACAACGCCCGCCGGGTCGTGCTCGTGAACCCGGTCGACCTCGATGCGCTCGGACTCGCCGACCGTGACCACGTCGATCTGGTCAGTGTGTGGCGGGACGGGGTGGAACGCCGCGCACGGGATTTCCGGCTGGTCGCCTATCCGACGGCACCGGGCTCCGCTGCCGCGTACTACCCGGAGACCAACGTCCTGGTGCCGCTGGACAGCGTGGCCGACCTCAGCAACACGCCTACCTCCAAAGGCATTGTGATCCGCCTGGAGCCCGCCGTCGTCCGCATCTGAGCACAGGACCCCCTCCGGTTCACCTGAATTCTCCCAGGACGCCCCGTCCTTCAGGGCGGGGAGGAATGGGTCCTTGGCGCGGAGCCGCGGAGCGGCGGAGTTCCCTCCGTGCCTGTGGTGACCTGCGCTTTCGGCTGTTGTCAGTGGTGGCGATTAGGTTGATGGGGTGAAGGTCGTGGTGCAGGTGAAGCTGTTGCCGTCGCCTGAGGTGGGGGCGGCTTTGGCTGTGACCCTGTCCGCGTGCAACCGGGCGGCTGACGCCGCATCGGTTTTGGCGTACGAGCGCGGC
>NZ_JBSFDW010000047.1:0-61512 GCF_053594115.1 Streptomyces sp. NPDC001970
TCCAACTGCCCGCCGACTACACCACGGCCCTCGGCATGGAACACCGCGTCATGCTCGAACTCGAACAGGACCACATCGGCGTCTGGCCCGACGACACGCATGGGGGCTGACCCGGCTCCAGGTCATGCGGCCCGGCTGATACGACTGCGACGCACGCGAGGCGAGCAGGCCCCGCCAGTCCATCGGCGCCTGTCCGGTTCCGTCGAACCGGCCCGCGCCACGCCTGCCGCGGCCGTGTCCGGTTCGACGGAACCGGACAGGCGGCCGGTCGCTACGCCCGCTCCCGCACCAGGTGGACCGACGTGCTCGACCAGTCCCCTGCCGGCAGATCCAGCACGAGTCCGTATCCCGCCAGAACCGCACCGTGGTGCACCACCCCGGTGCGGGTGTCGCGGTAGCGCGCGGCCGGGTCCAGTCCGCCCGGACGGACCGGGACGCGAGGGCTTCCGTGGCGTTCGGTGGAGCGCCACGCCAGCAGCAGCGCCTCCCCGGAGTCCGGCGCGGTGTACTGCACCACGGTCGGCCCCGCGCCTCCGGGTTCGCCGAGCCGGTGGAGAGCGCCGTGCTGCACGAGGTGACGTACCGCCTTGTACTCCGCCACCAGGCCGGCGGCCTCGGCCAGCTCCTCCGGCGACCAGGCGTTCAGGTCTCCGCCGATGGCCAGCAGCCCCGCCATCGCGACATGGAAGCGGAAGCGCAGGGGGACGCTGCGCCGCGTCAGCTGGTTCGGTACGTCGGTGACCCAGGCCGCCATGGCCCGCGCCGGGTAGATCTGGCCGAAGCCGTGCTGGATGGAGATCCGGTCCAGCGCGTCGGTGTTGTCGGAGGTCCACGCCTGGTCCGTGCGCGCGAGGATGCCGAGGTCGATCCGGCCGCCGCCACCGCTGCACGCTTCGATACGCAGGTCCGGGTGATCGGCGCGGAGCCGGTCGATGATCCCGTACAGCCGGCGCACGTACCGGGTCCACAGCAGGTCCGAGCCTCGCTCCTGCTCCGGCCAGCCGGCCTCGCTGAAGGCGCGGTTCATGTCCCACTTCAGGAAGTCGATGCCCTCGTCGCCGACCAGCCGGGTCAGCCAGCCGTAGGTGAAGTCGGCGACGTCCTGGCGGGCGAGGTTCAGCACCAGCTGGTTACGCAGCTCGGTACGGGTACGGCCGGGGACGTGCAGGACCCAGTCCGGGTGCTTGCGGTACAGGTCGCTGTCCGAGTTGACCATCTCCGGTTCCACCCACAGGCCGAAGCGCATGCCGAGCCGGTGGACCTCCCGGACCAGCGGCCCGAGGCCCCGGGGGAAACGGTCGGCGGCCGGGGTCCAGTCGCCGAGGCCCGCCCGGTCGCTGCGGCGCGCGCCGAACCAGCCGTCGTCCAGCACGTACAGCTCCACGCCGAGGGAAGCCGCCCGCGCGGCGAGCGCCAGCTGGCCCTCCTCGTCGACGTCGAAGCCGGTGGCCTCCCACGAGTTGTAGAGCACCGGTGCCGGCTCTTCGGGGTGCGGCAGGACGTGGGCCAGGGTGTACGCGTGCCAGGCGCGGCTGACCGCGCCGAAGCCGCCCTCGCTGTACAGGCCCGCGAAGGCGGGGGTGGTGAACTCGTCACCGGGGCCCAGCGGCAGCGCGACGCCTTCGTGGCCCGCTCCCCCGGTGAGCCCGACCCGCCCGTCGGGTGTGCGCTGGACGGTGATCCGCCAGCTGCCGCTCCAGGCCAGGGCCGCGCTCCACACCCGCCCGTGTGTCTCGGTCGCCGTGCCGTCGTCGACCATCACCCACGGGTTCGTGTGATGGCTGGTGATGCCCCGGCGGCTGGTCAGGACCGTCTCGCCGTGCGGCAGGGGCTCCCGGCGCAACTGGGTCTCCGCCGACCACTGGCCGGTGACGTGGCCGAGCCGGTAGCCCGGCAGCGGCGGCAGGGACCAGGCCGCCGAATCGGCGCGCAGCACTTCGACCGCGGCGTCGCCGTCGTTGCGCAGCACCAGCCACCGCTCCACCACGTCGGTGTCCTCACGGACCCGGTAGTGGAGCGCGACCCGCAGCGGATGGATCCGGTCGCGGAAGGACAGTTCCAGTTCGTGCACCCCGGGGGCCGGCTCGGCGACCCGGTGACCCTCGGGCTGCCATTCGAAGCCGCGTGCGCCGTCGGCGAAGCGTACCTGGAGGGACGGCGGGCCGAAGCGTGCGCCTCCGTCGACGGGCAGTTCCTCGCCCACGCCCGGTCGGCCCTCGAAGCTGCTGTGCGGCGGCGCCGGCGGGGCGACGAGCTCTGCCGTTTCGGCAAGCGCCAGCCGCGGACCCCAGGCCACATGGCACGGCGCCCCGGACTCGTCGACCCGCAACGCGTACGAGGTGTGCGGGGTGTTCAGCAGCCAGAGCCCCGTGTCCGGGGCGCAGGAGATAACCGTCATGGATCCTCACGTGGGAGAGCGGCGCTACGTGCAGACGACACCCAAGTCCCCCATGCATCGCCTGTCAATACCCCCTACGCGGCTGCCTTTTGATGGGGCCGCACGTCACTGAGCCCAATTTCCATGGATGCCGTTTCTTTCATTGACAGCAGAAAAGAATGGGCCGTAGGTTCCCGGCCATGCACCCGCCCCCTCGTCCCGAGGCGTTCCCGGTCCATACGCCGGCCGCACCTCAGATCTTCACCATCGTGCTGTCCCACGGTCCGTTGACCCGGGCGGAGATCGCACGACGGGCCTGTCTGTCCCCGGCGGCGGTGACCAAGGCGGTCCGGCCTCTGATGGAGACCGGATATCTGGTGGAGGACGTCGGCGAGGAGACCCGTGCGGCACTGGGGCGCCCCGCGAACCCCGTGCGTGTCGACGGCGGCCGGGCCCTGTTCATCGGGGTCAAGGTGACCGGCGACGAGATCATCGCCGTGCTGACCGACCTGTGCTGCCGCATCCGCGTCGCCCGGCACGTGCCGCTCGACGACCGCGAACCCAAGGTGGTGCTCGCCGCGTTGACCGATCTGGTCCTCGAACTGCTCACCGAGGCCGAGGGGTTCGGGGTGCAGGTCCGGGGCGTGGGCGTCGCGGTGTCGGGCGATGTGGACCGGGCCGGCGGGACGGTGCGCTACTCGCCGTTCCTGGAATGGCGGGAGGTTCCGCTGGCGGAACTGGTCGCCATGACCACCGGGCTGCCCGTCACCGTCGACAACGACGTGCGGGCGCTGACCGTGGCCGAGCAGTGGTTCGGCGCGGGAGTGGGACTGTCCGACTTCGCGCTGGTGACCGTGGGCGCCGGCATCGGCTGCGGCCTCGTCGTGGGCGGGCAGGTCGTCTCAGGCGCGCACGGGGTGGCCGGCGAGATCGGGCACCTCTCCCTCGACCCGGCGGGCCCGCAATGCCACTGCGGCAACCGCGGCTGTGTGGAGGCGATCGCCGCCGACTCGGCGATCGTCCGCGACGTACGGACCGCCACCGGGATCCCGGTGGTCGACGCCGCCCAGGCCCTGGAGCTCGCCCACCGCGGCGACCCCGCGGCCAGGCAGGTGTACGCCCGGGCCGGCGAGGCCATCGGACGGGCCATCGGGTCCGTGGTCAACCTCCTCGGCCCCGAACGAGTGATCATCTCCGGCGAGGGGCTCGCCGCCTACGACCTGTTCGCCGAGCAGATCCGCGATGCGTTCGCCGCATCCGCCTTCGGCACCGCCGCGCGCTGCGACGTCAGGACGCATCCGCTGCCCTTCGAGGAGTGGGCACGCGGGGCCGCGGCCACCGCCATCCAGTCCTTCATCAGACCAAACACGCACAAGGAGTAGCGATGACGCTGCAGAGCCGCAATCCGTCACCGGGTCCGACCGCGGCCGGACCCCGACGCCGCAGTGTGGTCGGAGGGCTGTTCGGCGTCGGTGCCGCTGCCCTGGCCGCACCCCTGCTCACGGCCTGCGGGTCGGGGGCGGCGGCCGATCCGAAGACCGTGACCTTCGGGTCCAACGGCGCGGACGCCACGCCCAAGTCCGCCTACGCCGCCCTGACGAAGGCATTCGGCAAGGACAGCGGTCTGACGGTCAGGACGAACACCGTCGACCACGACACCTTCCAGAAGAGCATCTCCACCTACCTCCAGGGCACGCCGGACGACGTGTTCACCTGGTTCGCGGGCTACCGCATGCAGTACTTCGCCAAGAAGAAGCTGTGCAGCCCCCTCGACGACGTGTGGGAGAAGATCGGCTCCGGCTTCAGCGAGGCCACCAAGCAGTTGTCGCGCGGCGAGGACGGCACGTACTACTTCGTCCCGCTGTACAACTACCCGTGGGCGGTCTTCTACCGCAAGAGCCTGTTCAAGGAGCGGGGTTACGCGATACCCCGCACCTGGGGCGAGTTCACCGCGCTCGCCAAGCAGATGCAGAAGGACGGCCTCCAGCCGATCGCCTCCGGCTACGGCGGCGGCGACAGCTGGAGCATCCTCGGCGCCTTCGACTACCTCAACCTGCGCACCAACGGGTACGACTTCCACATGTCGCTGATGCGCGGCAAGGTCTCCTGGACCGACCGGCGCGCCACCGCCACCCTCGACCACTGGCGGGAGCTGGCCCCCTACTACCAGAAGGGCGGCGGCGGCCGGTCCTGGCAGGACGCCGCCCAGTCGCTGCTCGACAAGAAGTCCGGCATGGCGATCATCGGGCTCTTCCTCGGCCAGCAGGTCACCGACGAGTCGCTCCGCGCCGACATCGACTTCTTCCCCTTCCCCGAGATCGACCCCGCCCACGGCCAGAACACCGTCGAGGCCCCCACCGACGGCTTCATGCTCAGCCGCAGGCCGAAGAACGAGGAGGGCGCCAAGCGCTTCCTGGAGTTCCTCGGCAGCGCGCAGGCGGAGAACCTGTACATGGGCGTCGACCCGAGCAACGTCGCCGTCCACGCGGAGGCCGGCACCGGCTCGTACAACGCCCTGCAGAAGAAGTCCGCCGAACTCATCGCCTCCGCCGAGCACATCACCCAGTTCGGCGACCGCGACAGCGACCCCGGCTTCATCTCCACCGTCGTGCTGCCCGGCCTGACCGAGTGGCTCGGCCACCCCGACGACGGCTCCGCACTGCTGAAAAAGATCGAGTCCCAGCGCTCGCGCTTCTTCACCTCCTGAACCGGGGTCGGAATGACCGTGTCCTCCGCGCCACCTGTTCCGACCGGCTCCCCCACGCGGCCCCCGGCACCGGAAGACTCACCGCGCGCCCGGCGCCACCCGAGACCGCGCCGGCTCGGCGCCGGCGACCGGCTCTTCCTGACCGTCATCGTCGGCATCCCGCTGCTGGCGCTGCTGTTCTTCGTGTGGCTGCCGGCGCTGGCCTCCATCGGCCTGTCATTCACCGCCTGGGACGGCATCGCGCTGTCCGACATCCGCTGGACCGGCCTGGACAACTACCGGGAGATCTTCACCAATTACCCGCCCTTCTGGCCGGCCGTGCAGCACAACGTGGTCTGGCTGCTGTTCACCGTGCTGCTGCCCACTCCCCTGGGCATCTTCCTCGCGTACCAGCTCGACCGGCAGCTGCGCTTCACCCGGATCTACCAAACGGCGATCTTCCTGCCGATGGTCCTCGCCCCTGCCGTCGTCGGACTCATCTGGGAGATCGTCTACAACCCCGACAACGGGCTCCTGAACGGCATCATCGGCGCGGTCGCCCCCGGCCACCACATCGACTGGCTCGGGGATCCCGACCTGAACCTGTGGGCCGTCCTCGTCGCCTCCGGCTGGCGGCACACCGGCTACATCATGATCCTCTATCTGGCCGGGCTGAAAGGCTTCGACCCGGCGCTCAAGGAGGCCGCGGCCCTCGACGGTGCAAGCGAGTGGCAGACCTTCCTCCGCGTGGTCTTCCCCGCCCTGCGGCCGATCAACGTCATCATCCTGGTCGTCACCGCCATGGAGTCGCTGCGGGCCTTCGACGTCGTCTACATCCTCGGCGGCGGCGTCGGCAGCAAACCGGGCATGGAACTGCTGTCGCTGCTGATCACCGACAACATCGTCGGCGAGTCCAGCCACATCGGGTACGGGTCCGCGCTCGCCGTCGTCCTCCTCGTCGTCTCGCTCGCCGCCATCGGGACCTTCCTGGTGCAGAACTTCCGCAAGGAGGAACGGTGACCACGACCGTCCCGTCCCGATACGGCACCGAGGACTCCGGGCGCGCCCCGGCCGCCGTGGGCGGCTCCGCAGCGGCCCGGCGGCAGACCCGCCGCCATCTGCTGCTCGGCGGCATCGCCCTGCTGTGGCTCGTGCCGCTGCTGTGGGCCGTCTACACCTCACTGCGGCCCTACTCCGACACGACCCGCAACGGCTACCTCTCCTGGCCACGCGGTATCTCGCTGGACAACTACACCGACGCCTGGGCCCAGTCCGGGATGGCGCACTTCTTCTGGAACTCGGTCGTCATCACCGTCCCCGCGGTGCTGGGCACCCTGCTGTTCTCCGCGGCCGTCGCCTTCTACGTGTCCCGCTTCGACTTCCGCTGGAATCTCGCCCTGCTCATGCTCTTCACCGCGGGCAACCTGCTTCCGGCCCAGGTCCTCATCACCCCGCTGTACCGGCTGTACCTGCTGATCCCGCTGCCGGCATGGATGACCGACTCGCTGCTGCTCTACAACTCCGCCTGGGGCATCATCGCCATCCACGTCGCCTACCAGTGCGGCTTCTGCACCTTCGTGCTCAGCAACTACATGAAGACCATCCCCAAGGAGATCTTCGAGGCGGCGCAGGTGGACGGCGCCCCCGTGTGGCGGCAGTTCTTCCAGATCGTCCTGCCGCTGTGCCGGCCGGCCTTCGCCGCGCTGGCCACCCTGGAGTCGATCTGGATCTACAACGACTTCTTCTGGCCCCTCGTGCTGATCGAGTCCGGCGACAAGCGGCCCATCACCTCGGCGCTGGCCAATCTCCAGGGCCAGTACTTCACCAACCCCAACCTCATCGCCGCCGGCGCGCTGATGACCGCGATCCCCACCCTGCTCGTCTACTTCGCCCTGCAGCGCCAGTTCATCAGCGGACTGACCATCGGCTCCGGCAAAGGCTGAGCACCCCCGCTCCCACACCCGCCCCGCACGCCCGTCACCCGAACCAGGAGGTCCGGCCCATGAGGTCATCCCCCGACCCCGCCGTGTCCGTACGCCCCGCCCGCCGCACCACGGGGGCACTGCTCGTGCTCGCCCTCACCGCGGGCCTCACCACCCTCGCCCCCGCGCCCGCCGGAGCGGCCGCCGCCTCCCCCACGACGGCGGTCGACTCCGGCGTCGCGGCCAAGCCGTACATGGGCTGGACGAGCTGGAGCATGCAGTCCTCGAAGTATCCGGGGCTCAATCCCGACGGCGACTACAGCTACCTCACCGAGAAGAACGTCCTGAAGCAGGCCGACGCCATGGCCGCCAAGCTCAAGCCCTACGGCTACGAGTACGTCAACATCGACGCCGGCTGGTGGCGCGACATGGACTGGACGCCCCGCTTCGACGCGTACGGCAGACAGGCCGCGGACCCCGGCCGCTTCCCCCGCGGGATGAAGGCGGTCGCCGACCACATCCACGCCAAGGGCCTCAAGGCAGGCATCTACCTTCCCGTCGGCCTGGAGAAGGAGGCGTACGGCGAGGGCAAGGTCCCCATCTGGAACGCCGAGGGCTGTACGACGGCCGACATCGTCCACGGCGACCTGCGCACCACGAACGGGTGGGACAGCGCCTACAAGATCGACTTCTCTCGTCCCTGCGCCCAGAAGTACATCGACTCCCAGGCGCAGATGTTCGCCGACTGGGGCTACGACTTCCTCAAGCTCGACGGCGTCGGTCCCGGCTCCTTCAAGTCCGGCGAGAACTACGACAACGTTGCCGACGTCGCCGCCTGGCAGAAGGCCATCGCCGCCACGGGCCGCCCCATCCACCTCGAACTGTCGTGGTCGCTGGACAGAGGCCATGTCGCCGACTGGAAGAAGTACTCCAACGGCTGGCGCATCGACACCGACGTGGAGTGCTACTGCAACACCCTGGTCAGCTGGGAGAACTCGGTCGACGACCGCTTCGACGACGCCCCCGCCTGGACCCGCCACGCCGGCCCCGGCGGCTGGAACGACCTGGACTCGCTCAACGTCGGCAACGGCGAGATGGACGGCCTGACCAAGGCCGAGCGGCAGAGCTACGCCACCCTGTGGGCCATCTCGAAGTCGCCGCTCTACACCGGGGACGACATCACCCGCCTCGACGCGTACGGCCTGTCCCTGCTCACCAACCGGGAAGTCATCGCGCTCAACCAGGGCGGCACGCCCCCGGCCCGCCCGGTCACGCCCGCCGGCGACCAGCAGGTGTGGGGCGCGAGGAACCCCGACGGCAGCTACACCGTGGCCCTGTTCAACCTCGGTGACGCTCCCGCCGCGGTGACCGCCGACTGGCCCGCCTTCGGATTCACGGGCAAGGCCAAGGTCCGCGACCTGTGGAACCGCGAGAACCTCGGCACGTACCACAACAAGATCACCCAGGCACTGCCCGCCCACGGCTCCCGTCTGTTCACGGTCACCCCGCAAGGCCCGGTCCAGCCCAAGACCGCGTACGAGGCGGAGGCGGCGAGCAACACGCTCAGCGGCAACGCCTCGGTCGCCGACTGCGGTTCGTGCTCCGGCGGGAAGAAGATCGGCAACCTCTACCTCGGCGGCAAGCTCACCCTGAACGGCATCCACGCGGACAAGGCCGGGCGGTACGTCGTCGACATCGCCTACGTCAGCGGCGACGCCCGTACCGTGCTCATCTCCGTGGGCGACGGCGGATTCACCAGCCACAAGCTGCCCTCCACCGGGGACTGGGGAACCGTCGAGACCGTGAGCGTTCCCCTGAGCCTCAAGGCGGGTGCCAACACCGTCACCTTCGACAGCGGTGACGGCTACGCCCCGGACATCGACCGGATCCTCGTACCCGATCCGTCCTGACCGAACGCCGGTGCCCGGTCCCGTGGACCGGGCACCGGCGCCCTCTGCCCCGGCCTCGCCGCCCCGGCACGCCCCCGCCTGCCCGCTCCTCCCGGAACGGAGTGCACAGTGGACACCCAGCCCACCGATCAGCCGGAACACCTCCCCAGCCGCCGCGGCCTGCTCTCCCTCGCCGCCACCACCGGCACCCTCGCCGCCCTCGGCGGCCTGCCCGCCTTCACCGCCTCCGCCGCACCCCGGCGGCCCACCGTCTCCCCCATGCCGGCCGAGGGCGCCGCCACCGAACTGTGGTGGCAGGCCCCCGCGGACGACGGATCGATGATCGAACAGGGCCTGCCCGTCGGCAACGGCCGTCTCGGCGCGCTCGTCGGCAACGACCCCGGCAGGGAGCGCCTCTTCCTCACCGATGCCACCATCTGGACCGGCGGTCTCAACGACACCCTCGACAGCGACGGGCAGTTCCCCTACGCCCGCGAGAACTTCGGCTCCTTCACCCTGCTGGCGAAGCTGACCGTCGGCATCCCCGACCACGACATCTCCGCCGTCTCCGACTACCGTCGCGCCCTCGACCTTCGTCAGGGTCTGGTCAGCGCTGCGTACGAACGCTCCGGCGTCACCTACCGGCGGCAGATCTTCGCCAGCCGGCCCGACGACGTCCTGGTCGCGCACTTCACCCAGAGCGGCGGCGGCCGCTACACCGGCGCCATCAGCCTCGACGGCACCCACGGCGAGACCACCACCGCCTCACCGGCCGGCCCGTACGCGTCCTTCGGCGCCGCCTTCCCCAACGGTCTGCGGTACGGGGCGGCCGTGACCGCCTACGGCAGCGGCGGCACCGTCGCCGTCGACGGCCCGCGAATCACGTTCAGGAACTGCACGAGTCTCACCGTCGTCGTCAGCGGCGGCACCAACTACGCCCCCGACGCGGACAGGAACTACCGCGACACCTCCCTCGATCCCGAGCGGCTGGCCCGCACCAAGGTCCTCCGGGCCGCCGGGCACCCGGCGAGCACCCTCCTCCACACCCATGTCGCCGACCACCGCGCGCTGTTCGAGCGCATGGACCTGACGCTCGGTACCTCGACCGCCCAGCAGCGCGCCATGGACACCTGGGAGCGGCTCAAGGCACGCGCCACCGACGGCGACCCCGACCCCGAACTCGAGGCCGCGTACCTGCAGTACGGCCGCTATCTGATGATCGCCGGGTCCCGCGGCAGCCTCCCCCTGAACCTCCAGGGGCTGTGGCTCGACGGCAACGACCCGGACTGGATGGGCGACTACCACACCGACATCAACATCCAGATGAACTACTGGATGGCCGACCGGACCGGCCTGTCCGACTGCTTCGACGCCCTCACCGACTACTGCCTGGCACAGCTGCCGTCCTGGACCGACCTCACGCTCGAACACTTCAACGACCCGCGCAACCGCTACCGCAACTCGACCGGCAAGATCGCAGGCTGGACCGTCGCGATCTCCACCAACATCCACGGTGGCATGGGCTGGTGGTGGCACCCCGCCGGCAACGCCTGGCTGTGCAACTCCCTGTTCGAGCACTACGAGTTCACCCAGAGCCGCACGCACCTCGCCCGCATCCGGCCGATGCTCAAGGGTGCCTGCGAGTTCTGGGAGGCACGACTGCTGACGATCACCGTCACCGACCCCGTCACCGGGGCCGAGAAGGACGTGCTCATCGCCGACAGCGACTGGTCGCCGGAGCACGGCCCGCTCGACGCCAAGGGCATCACGTACGCCCAGGAACTCGTCTGGACCCTGTTCGACAACTACCGCACCGCCTGTGCCGTCCTGGGCGAGGACACGGCGTACGCCAGGACCGTCGAGTCCCTGCAGCAGCGGCTGTACCTGCCCCGGGTCAGCCCGACGACCGGCTGGCTGGAGGAGTGGAGGTCTCCCGACAATCTCGGCGAGACCACCCACCGGCATCTCTCGCCCCTCGTCCAGCTCTTCCCCGGCGACCGGATCCGCCCCGACGGCTCCACCCCCGAGGAGATCGTCGACGGCGCCACCGCCCTCCTGGCCGCCCGCGGTATGGAGAGCTTCGGCTGGGCCAACGCCTGGCGCAGCCTGTGCTGGGCCCGCCTCAAGAACGCCGACAAGGCCTACCAGCTCGTCGTGAACAACCTGCGCCCCTCCAGCGGCGGAAGCAACGGCACCGCCCCCAATCTCTTCGACATCTACGAAGTGGAACGAGGGCGCGGCATCTTCCAGATCGACGGCAACTTCGGCACCCCCGCCGCGATGATCGAGATGCTGGTCTACTCCCGCCCGGGCCACCTCGAACTGCTGCCCGCCCTGCCCGCCGCCTGGGCCGCCTCCGGAAAGGTCACCGGCGTGGGCGTGCGCGGCGGATTCGTCGTCGACCTCCAGTGGAAGGACGGCCGGCCGGTCCGGGTCACGGTGCGCAGTGTGGGCGGCCGCACGACCACCGTCTCGTACGGGGACGTCTCGCGGAAGATCTCCCTGGCGCCGGGGCAGTCGATGACCCTGCACGACCTGGGACGGTGAGCGGCGTGCGACGGCGCATCCCCGTCCCGGTCGACACCGGTCGTCGGCGTCGGCTCACTGCGCTATTGGCGCTGGTCGTGACCGCGACCTGCCTGTTCGCCTCACCGGCCGCTGCCGGCCAGGCAGTTTCCCTCACACCCGTTGCCTCCCCGGCCGGGACGCACGAGGTGGTCACCTGGGGTGCGAGCGCCGACCGTATGGGCGACGCGGTCCCCGACCGCAGCTACCGGCTGATCGTGCGCACCAGCGCCGCCGGCACCGGGACGCGCATCCGTCTCTCGAACGCCTTCGGCGACCGCCCCGTCACCTTCGGCAGCGCCTACGCCGGCATCCAGAAGGACGGCGCCGCCCTCGTTCCCGGCAGCAACCGGCGTCTGACCTTCGGCGGCAGCCGGTCCGTCACGGTGGGCGCCGGGCAGACGGTCCACAGCGACCCGATGCCCGGACGGCTTCCCCCGGCCGCCACGCTCGTCGTCAGTCTCCATGTGACGCAGGCCGGCGGACCCGCGACCGGCCACGGCATGGCGATGCAGACCTCCTACACCACCGCCGGTGACCACACGGCCGAGGAGAGCGCCGTCGGCTGGACCGAACGGACCGGCTCCTGGTACTACCTCGACGCCGTCACCGTGCGTACGGAGCCGGGGACCGGTGCCGTCGTCGCCCTCGGCGACTCCATCACCGACGGCTGGCAGTCCGCGAGCGACCTCAACCGCCGCTGGCCGGACTACCTCGCACGCCGTCTCCAGGCCACGGACGGCACGCCGGTCAAGGGGGTCGCGAACGAAGGCATCTCCGGCAACAAGGTCCTGGCCGACGGAGCCGGGCAGAGCGCCCTCAACAGACTCCAGCGCGATGTTCTCTCCCACCCAGGGGTCAGCACCGTCTTCCTCTTCGAAGGCGTCAACGACATCAAGGCGCACAGCGGAGTCACCACCCAGGACATGATTGCCGGCTACCGCGAGATCATCGACCGCACGCACGCGGCGGGCAAGTGCATCGTCGGTGCGACCATCGCGCCCTTCAAGGGCTGGTACGAGTGGGACGCGGCGGCCGAGGCCGTGCGCCGGCAGGTCAACGAATTCATCAGGACCAGCGGTGAATTCGACGCCGTCACCGACTTCGACCGCACCCTCCGCAGCCCCTACGACACCGAACGCATGCTCCCGTCCTTCGACGGAGGCGACCATCTGCACCCCAACGACAAGGGCATGCAGGCCATGGCCGACTCCGTGGCCATCGCGTCCCTCACCTGCCACCGCCAACCCGTCTGAGGCCCACCGGGAGGTCGGTGGAGCGTTCACGATCTGAAGGGAGAGGCCGGGACACGAGGGTTTCGGCGTGAGGGTGGCCGGTAGGACAGGAGCCCTCGGTCGGGCGCTCCCCGTTCACCCGGCTGCCCTGGCCCTGATCCCCCCGGCGGCACCGATGTCGCACCGCGGCGCCTGCGGGACTGGCGTCGCAGGAGCACCGGCTCGGTCACGCCCGCAGGGCCTCGTAGTTCACATGCATGAACTTGCTGCGCATCGCCCTGACGCTTCGTCAGGGCGATGCGCGTCTTCAGAAGTTACACGCACATCATCTTGACGCGCCTGGTCCAGACCTTTAGCTTCACCGTTCAACAGCGGTCACGCATTCAAGTATCTGATCGAAGGTCAATCTCATGCCTCGACAGCAACAGCGCCCTGGTGCCGCACGCATCAGGAAGAGTCCGTTACTCGCCGTCCCCCTGCTGGTCGCCACCCTCCTGGCCGCGCTGATCGCCGGTCCCGTGGGCGGCCGCGCCGAGGCGGCCCCCGCCACGTTCGTCCACCCCGGTGTCCTGGTCTCCCGCGGCCAGCTCGACTTCACCCGTGAGAAGGTCAACGCCGGTGCGCAGCCCTGGAAGGGCGCCTACGACCAGATGATGGCGAGCAAGTACGCCTCGTTGTCCCGTGTTCCGAAGCCGCGGGCGGTCGTGGAGTGCGGCTCGTACTCCAACCCCAACTACGGCTGCACGGACGAGCGCGAGGACGCCATCGCCGCGTACACGCTCTCCTTGGCCTGGTACGTCACCCGAGACAGCCGGTACGCCCAGAAGGCGATCGAGATCATGGACGCCTGGTCCGGCGTGATCAAGGATCACACGAACTCCAACGCGCCCCTGCAGACAGGCTGGGCCGGATCCTCCTGGCCGCGGGCCGCCGAGATCATCCGCTACACCTACACGGGCTGGCCGCAGGACCGGGTCGACCGCTTCAAGACCATGCTGCGCACCGTCTACCTCCCCGAGGTGGCAGGGGGCTCCCACTCGAACGGCAACTGGGAACTGAGCATGACCGAGGCCGCGATCGGCATCGCGGTCTTCCTCGAGGACCGCGCGGCGTACGACAACGCGGTCGGCAAGTTCCGCGGTCGCGTCCCGGCCTACATCTACCTGACCAGCGACGGCAGCCTGCCGAAGACCGCGCCGGGCAGCGGCCTCGACACCCGGGACGAGATCGTCCGGTACTGGCAGGGCCAGACCACCTTCGTCAACGGTCTCACCCAGGAAACCTGCCGCGACCTCACACACACGGGTTACGGCCTCTCCGCCATCTCGCACATCGCCGAGACCAGCCGCATCCAGGGCCAGGACCTGTACCCGGAAATCGCGGAGAGGCTGCGCCACGGCCTCGGTCTCCATGCCAAGTACGAACTCGGCGAGGCTCCCCCGGGCTGGCTGTGCGGCGGCACCCTCCGCGACCACCTCGGCCCGGTCACCGAGGTCGGCTTCAACGCGCTGCACGGCCGCATGGGCATCGCGATGACCAACACCCAGGCCCTCACCGAGCGAAACCGCCCGGCGGGCACCAACAACCTCTTCGTCGCCTGGGAAACCCTCACCCACGCCGCCAACCCCCGCTGACCGAGCCACGCAAGGGAGATCACACCCCCCATGAAGATATCCCTCGACCGGCGCCTGCCGCTGTACGCGGCGGCACTCGCCGTCGCAGCGAGCGGACTGACCGTCGCCACCGGATCCCCGGCCACCGCGGCCACCGGACGCATCACCGGGATCGGAGGCAAGTGCGTCGACGTCGCCGGTGCCAACAACGCCAACGGAACACCCGTCCAGCTCTACGACTGCAACGGGACCGCGGCCCAGACGTGGGACGTCGCCGCCGACGGCACCGTCAAGGCGCTCGGCAAGTGCCTTGACGTCGCCTCGGGCGGAACCTCGAACGGCTCGGTCGTCCAGCTGTGGGACTGCAACGGCACCGCAGCCCAGCAGTGGACGGTGACCGCGGCCCGCGACATCGTCAACCCGCAGGCCGACAAGTGCCTGGACGCCACCGGAAACAGCTCCGCCAATGGCACCAGACTCCAGATCTGGACCTGTACCGGAGGCGCCAACCAGAAGTGGAGCGCGCCGGGCGGAGGCGGTACGGACCCGGTACCCCCCGGGAACATGGCCGTCGCGCCGTACCTCTACAACGGCTGGGGCAGTCCGCCGAACCCGACGACGGTCATGAACGCGACCGGGGTGAAGTGGTTCACCCTCGCCTTCGTCCTCAGCAACGGCTACTGCAACCCGCAATGGGACGGAGGCCGCCCCCTGACCGGCGGCGTGGACCAGCAGACGATCAACTCCGTGCGGGCGGCCGGCGGCGACGTGATTCCGTCGTTCGGCGGGTGGAGCGGCAACAAGCTGGAGAGCAGCTGCTCCAGCGCGGCCGAGCTGGCGACCGCGTACCAGAAGGTCGTCAACGCCTACGGTCTCAAGGCCATCGACATCGACATCGAGGCCGCGGCCTACGACAGCCCGGCCGTCCAGCAGCGCACGGTCGACGCGCTGAAGATCATCAAGGCGAACAACCCCGGGATCAAGGTGTACATCACCTTCGGCACCGGTCAGAACGGCCCCGACACCAGCCTCATCAGCAAGGCGGCCGCCTCCGGGCTGACCGTCGACAGCTGGACGATCATGCCGTTCAACTTCGGCGGCAACGGCCAGAACATGGGCACCCTCACCGTCCGCGCCGCCGAAGGCCTGAAGACAGCGGTCAAGAACGCCTACGGGTACAGCGACGACCAGGCCTACCGGCACACGGGCATCTCCTCGATGAACGGCATCACCGACGTCGGCGAGACCATCACCCCCGCCGACTTCCGCACCATCCTCGGCTACGCCCAGCAGCGGCACCTGGCCCGGCTGACGTTCTGGTCCGTCAACCGTGACCGGCCCTGCACCGGAGGCGGCGCCGACACCTGCTCGGGCGTCCCGCAGCAGCCGTGGGAGTTCACCCGGGTCTTCGCCTCCTACAACGGATGACTCCGGCTCCTCGCCGGCGCCTCCCCGCCCGCGTGCACACCCCTCACCCCTTCAACCCCCCCACAGGAGTAACCGTGCTCCCATCCAGACGCGATCCGGTTCCACGACGTCAAGCCCGGTCGGCGCACCGTGCGACACGATCCCTGACCGCCGCTCTCGCCTCCGCGGCCGTCGTGTGCTCGGCACTCCTCGCGCTGCCGTCCTCCCCTGCCGACGCGGCAGTCGCGCCCTCCGCGGCACCGGTGGCCGCAGCCGCGTTGCCCGGCGGCTGGGCCACCGTGGTGAACGCCGGCAGCGGCAAGTGCGTCGACGCCCGTGCCGCGTCGACCGCCAACGGCACCGCGGTGCAGCAGTACACCTGCAACAGCACCACGGCACAGCACTGGAGCTTCACACCCACCAGCGACGGCTACGTCCGGATCAACAACCGCAACAACCCCGACCAGGTCGTCGACGTCAGCAACGTGTCCACCGCCGACAACGCCGCCGTGCACCTGTGGGCGTACGGCGGTGGCAACAACCAGCAGTGGCAGGCCGTGGACGAGGGCGGTGGCGCGTACCACTTCGTCAGCCGGCACAGCGGCAAGTGCCTGGACGTGCCGTCCGCGTCCACCGCCGACAGCGTCCAACTGGTGCAGTACACGTGCAACGGCACGGCCGCCCAGCGGTTCCAGGTGACGCCCGTCAGCACGCAGCCCGGTGACGTCGACCTCGGTCCCAACGTGGTGGTCTTAGACCCGTCGATGCCGTCGTCGACCATCCAGAGCCGGCTGAACTCGATCTTCCAGCAGCAGGAGACGAACCAGTTCGGCTCCCAGCGCTACGCGGTGATGTTCAAGCCCGGCACGTACAACAACGATGTCAACGTCGGCTTCTACACCCAGGTCCTGGGACTGGGCCAGTCACCCGACTCGGTGACGATCAACGGCGGGGTCCACGTCGAGGCGGACTGGTTCCCGCCGCAGAACGCCACGCACAACTTCTGGCGCGGAGCAGAGAACCTGTCGGTCAATCCGACGGGCGGCACGGACCGCTGGGCGGTGTCGCAGGCCTCCGGTTACCGGCGGATGCATGTGCGCGGCAATCTCGAGTTGAGCGACGGCGGGTGGTCGAGCGGCGGTTTCATGGCCGACACCAAGATCGACGGCCAGGTGCGATCCGGCACCCAGCAGCAGTGGCTGACCCGCAACTCCCAGCTCGGCAGCTGGACGGGATCCAACTGGAACATGGTGTTCGTCGGCAGCCAGGGTGTTCCGGGCAACACCTTCCCCAACCCTCCGTACACGACGGTCGACCGGACGCCGACGGTCCGTGAGAAGCCGTTCCTGTACGTCGACAACACCGGCGCCTACAGGGTCTTCGTGCCCGCCCTGCGGACCGACTCGACGGCCACGACATGGGCGAGCGGGAACGCCGCGGGGACCTCCCTCGGCATGGACCAGTTCTTCGTGGTCAAGCCGGGCGCCACCGCGGCCCAGATCAACGCCGCGCTCGCCGAGGGCAAGAACCTGCTGGTCACACCCGGTGTCTACCACCTGAACCAGACGCTGCGGGTGACGCGGCCCGACACGGTGGTGCTGGGCCTAGGTCTCGCCACGTTCATCCCGGACAGCGGTGTCACGGCCATGACGGTCGCCGACGTCGACGGTGTGAAGATCGCCGGCGTCCTCTTCGACGCCGGTACGACCAACTCCCCCACCCTGATGGAGATCGGCCCGGCCGGATCCTCCGCCTCCCACGCCGCCAACCCGACATCCCTGCACGATGTGTACTTCCGCATCGGCGGAGCCGCCGTCGGCAAGGCCACCACCAGCCTGGTGGTCAACAGCGACCACGTCATCGGCGACCACATGTGGATCTGGCGCGGCGACCACGGCTCCGGCATCGGCTGGAACACCAACACGGCGGACACCGGCCTGATCGTCAACGGTGACAACGTGACCATGTACGGGCTGTTCGTCGAGCACTACCAGAAACACCAGACGATCTGGAACGGCAACGGCGGACGCACGTACTTCTACCAGAACGAGATGCCCTACGACCCGCCCAACCAGGCTGCCTGGATGAACGGTTCGACACAGGGCTACGCCGCCTACAAGGTCGCCGACTCCGTCACCAGCCATCAGGCGTACGGGCTCGGAAGCTACTGCTTCTTCAACGTCAACCCGAGCGTCACCGCCGAGCGCGCCTTCGAGGTCCCCAACAACCCGAACGTGCGTTTCCGCAACATGGTGACCGTCTCACTCGGAGGTACCGGCACCATCCGGCATGTGATCAATGACCGAGGCGGCCCCTCCAACGCGTCCACCAATGTGGCCAATCTGGTGAGCTACCCGTGAGGCGGCTCGCAGCTCGGCTGCTCATCCTGCTGGCGATGCTGATGGCATCGACCGCGACCCCGGCACAGGCCGCCCCGGCCGCCCCCGCCTTCAAGGTGATCGCCTTCTACAACGGAACGTGGGACGCGGCGCACATCGACTTCGTCAAGGAGGCCAACGAGTGGTTCCCGCGCACCGCCGCGGAGAACAACTTCAGCTACACGGCCACCACCGACTGGGAGCTGCTCGCGAACGGAGGGGTGAACAACTACCAGGTGGTGCTGTTCCTCGACGACGCGCCACAGTCCGCAGCCCAGCGTGCCGGCTTCGAACGCTACATGCGGGCGGGCGGGACGTGGATGGGCTTCCATGTCTCGGCGTTCACCACGAACGCCGGCGGGTGGCCGTGGTACTACAACCAGTTCCTCGGGAGCGGGAACTTCCGGTCCAACACCTGGGGCCCGACAACCGCGGTGCTCCGCACGGAGAACCCCACGCACCCGGCCGTCACGGGGCTGCCCGCCACGTGGACCTCATCGGTCAGTGAGTGGTACAGCTGGGCCAACGACCTGCGCACCAATCCGACCATCAAGGTCCTGGCGTCGGTGGATCCCGTGAGCTTCCCGCTCGGCACCGACCCCAACCAGTCCTGGTACAGCGGCTACTACCCGATCCTGTGGACCAACACCCAGTACAAGATGCTGTACGCGAACTTCGGGCACAACGCGATGGACTACGCCTCCAACACGCGTTTGTCCTCGACCTTCGCGAGCCCGACACAGAACCGCTTCCTGATCGACGGTCTGAAGTGGCTCGGCGGCGCGGGCGGCACCCCCGTACCGGACGACCCCATCTCCGAGACGTCGTGGTACTCACTGGTCAACAGTGGCAACGGGTCGTGCGTCGACGCACGGTCCGCCGCCACCGCCAACGGGACACCGGTCCAGCACTACACGTGCAACGGCACCGTGGCCCAGCAGTACCAGCTCCGGGCCACGGGCGGCGGGTACTACCGGATCGGGGTGCGCAACAGCCCGCAGCAGGTCATCGATGTCACCGATGTGTCGACGGCCGACAACGCCCCGCTGCAACTGTGGTCGTACGGGGGAGGCGCCAACCAGCAGTGGAAACCCGTGCGTGAGGCATCCGGCCGTCATCACTTCGTCGCCCGGCACAGTGGCAAGTGCCTCGGTGTGACGGCGGGCGCGCCGATCGGGACGCCCTTGGTGCAACGTGTCTGTGACGGATCGGGGGCGCAGAGCTTCCAACTGACCCTGCATCAATAGGCCCTCCGTGCCTTGACGGCGAGCCCGGGCATCCACCGTCGGATGCCCGGGCTCGCCGCTGCACGGGCCTGGTACTCCAGTGCAGTTTCGTGATCCACCCACTGGACTCGTCGGCGGACCGTCGTCGGTAGTGGCTACGACGCACTGTTGCCCGGTGGCGTCTGCGCCGGCACGACCTGTGCAGCACCCTGGCGGGGGACAGAACCGGCGGGGTGAGCGCGGCAGCGGGCAGGTGGCGGATCTCCGGGACGGTCAAGCCGATCGGGTCGCGGCTGCGGGCAGGGCGGTCGGGATCGGCACACCGCTCCGGAGCCGTGCCGGCAGCGACGGCGGCCGGGAGGCCGGGAGGCCGGGAGGCCGGGAGGCCGGGGCAAGCATGGCGAGCGTGACGTGCCGGTGCCAGGTGTCAGCACCCCACCAACATCATCAACAATCACAACATTGGTAATGGCCCGCGACGAACTGAGCCTCTCCACGTGATCAACTCGCATGGCCACCAGGGTCGGGCACCCTTCAGTCTCTCGTTGCACCGCGCTGAACAGCCTGAAGGCGACGCAGGCGACGCGTGTCGCAGTTTGGACATGGCGCATTTTTGACACGTGGGAAAGGTGGCAAGATTGGTTTGCCTGGCGGATGATTCCGGTTGGGCGGTGAACCACAGGTGTACGGAGGGGTTTTGCCCATGGCACGGAACCGCCTGACGGCGGCGACATCGACAGGATCAATGCTGATTGCCGAAGGTGTGCCGACCGTGCAGGTCGGCAGTCCCGGTCGGTCTCCGGCGAACCTGTAACGCCGTCGACTGCGCCCGAAAGCGGCGGCGATTCCGTGCCCTGACCCGTCCTTCGCCTGCGACATCACCGACACCTCCCCGGTCAACGGCTCAACACACGCCGACGAGCGGACACGTGGCGTGCAGAAGGGCGGCCGATTCGGTCGAGGTTCATATCGACGCCGGATGCCGTTCGTCTCCTGTGTCCCAGGTGAGACGCCCCGGATCTGTGCGGTCATGACACCCGCTCACAGATGTTGTGTCCAGATGTTGGGATAACAGAAAGGCTGTAAACACCAATGAGACGGATCCGCCTCTGGGCGGTGATATCGATGTCGGCGATGGTGGCGACGAGTGTGATCACGCCCGTCGCCGCCCAGTCCCCGCAGGGGACCGAGGCACGCACGCCGGCACCGCACGACCGCACGAATACCGTACGATTGATCACCGGCGACCTGGTCACCGTCAGCAACGCGCCGAACGGCAGGAAGACGGCCTCGGTGCAGCGCGCACCGGGCCGCGAGAACGTCTTCTTCCAGACCACCGAGAAGGACGGCACCCTCACCGTCCTGCCTTCCGACGCGGCGATGCTGGTCCTCACAAAGCAGCTGGACAAGGGGCTCTTCGACGTCACGGGCCTCATCGCCCAGGGGTACGACGAGGCCCACACCGACGCCCTGCCCCTGATCATGTCCGCGCCCAAGGGCTCGGCACGGTCGGCGGTCAAACGAGCGGACGCACTCGCCGAGTTCCACGAGGGCTCCGGCGAGCCGCGGCAACTGCCGAGCATCGACGCCCAGGCGCTGCGCGTCGCCGACGACGACCTGGCCGCCTTCTGGAAGCAGCTCGCACCTGCGGCGGGCGCGTCCGTGGCGAGCGCGGCGGCCGGGACTCCGAAGATCTGGCTGGACCACAAGGTGCGTCCCACGCTGGACCGCAGCACCGCGCAGATCAACGCGCCGGCTGCATGGGCTGCCGGTTACCACGGCGAGGGTGTCAAGGTCGCGGTCCTGGACACCGGCGCCGACCAGAGCCATCCCGACCTCGCAGGTCGCGTGATCGAGGCGAAGAACTTCACCGACAGCGACTCGACCGAGGACCGCCAGGGGCACGGCACGCACGTCGCCGCCACCGTCGCCGGCACTGGCGCCGCCTCGGACGGCCTGCGCAAGGGCGTCGCGCCCGGTGCCGACCTGCTGATCGGCAAGGTGCTCGGAGACAACGGCTCCGGCTCGTTCTCCGGGATCATCGCGGGGATGGAGTGGGCCGCCGCCCAGGACGCCAAGGTCGTCAACATGAGCCTGGGCGCGGACATGGAGACCGACGGCACCGACCCCATGAGCCTGGCGCTCAACGAGATCTCCCGCAGCACCGGCTCGCTCTTCGTCGTCGCCGCCGGCAACAGCGGCGCGAGGGGCGAGATGACGGTCGGGTCGCCCGGTGCGGCCGACGCCGCCCTCACCGTCGGCGCCGTCGACCGCGACGACTCGTTGGCACCCTTCTCCAGCCGCGGTCCGCGCCTCGGCGACAAGACGGTCAAGCCGGACATCACGGCTCCGGGCGTCGGGATCGTCGCCGCGCGCGCCACCGGTACGCAACTGGGCGCCCCGGTCGGCGACCAGTACGTCCAGTTGAGCGGTACCTCCATGGCCACGCCTCACGTGGCCGGTGCGGCGGCGCTGCTCGCCGGGCAGCACCCGGACTGGAGTGCGCAGCAGCTCAAGGACGCGCTGATCAGCACGTCCCGTACGGTGTCCGGCCAGAAGCCGACCGAGCAGGGCGGCGGCCGCGTCGACGTCAAGGCGGCGTTCTCCGCCCCCGTCACCGCCAGCGGCACGATCATCCTGGGCCCGTTCGACAGGGACGGATCCCCGGTGGAGCGGGCCGGCGTCGTCCGCTACACCAACCACTCCGACGACGAGGTCTCGCTGAGTCTGCGCGCCGCACTGGCCACCAAGAACGGCAGAGAGCTCCCCGCGCAGGCGCTGACGCTGGGCGCGGACACGGTCCGACTCGCCCCGGGGGCGACGGCGGAGGTTCCGGTCGGCATCGACCCCGCGAAGGCGGGCCGCGGCTCCTACTACGGCTACGTCACCGCCACGTCCGCCGACGGTGTGTCGGTCCACACCACGGTCAGCCTGTGGGTGCGCGCCCCGATGCACAAGCTCGCCGTCGAGGTCCACGACCCGGCCGGCGACCCCCTGTACTGGAGCGTGTGGCAGGTCTTCGGAGGGGACACGGACGTCCGGTTCACCAGCTTCAGCCCTCTGGTCGCCGAGGTCGAGGAGGGCACATACCAGATCGCCGGCACGTCGGAGCAACGGACCGCCACCGGCGTGCGGCTCTTCCAGGTCGTGGAGCCCGAGGTGAAGGTCACCAAGGACATGACCGTGACCCTGGACGCGCGTGAGGCCGAACTGGTGCGTGTGCAGACGCCCAAGCCCGCCGTGCGGCGCAATGACCTGTCGTACTCGCTGTACCGGAAGATCGACGAGACGCCACAGGACCTGACCATCAATTACGCGGGCGGCGCCGAGGCGGTGGACCTGTACGTGACCCCCACAGACAAGGTCACCGAGGGCGAGTTCGAGTTCAACACCCGCTGGGAGATGACGGCGCCTCGGATCAGGACCGAGGTCCGCGGCGCGGACATCGACCTGACGCCTTACTACATCCATGGGTCCATCCCGTTCGACTCCGAGGGGGAGCGGCTCACCGCCGTGGACGTGGGTACCAGGGAGAACCTGGACCTGCGGCCCAGCACCGTGCGGGGCAAGCTCGCCGTGATCCGCGACGAGGCCACGGAGAACGTTTTCGAGCTCGCGGAGACGGCTGCGAAGTCGGGCGCCAAGGGCGTCATGTTCGTCCTGCCCGAGTGGAGGACGGCCTGGACCGAATGGGAGCCGTGGTACTGGCGCTCCGCCATTCCCGTATTCCAGGTGGGGAGCGCGGCCGGCGGCGCGGAGCTGCTGCAGTACATGAAGAACCGCCAGGCCGTCGTCGACATCTCCGGGACGGTCGAGAGCCCGTACCTGTACGACATCAGGGCGATCTGGCCGCACCAGATCCCGCAGGACCCGACGTACACCGTCTCGGACCGCAACACCGCGCAGGTGAAGGCGTCCTACACGGACAACGGCGCACTGGACTGGACCGGCGAACAGCGCTTCGGCTGGCGTCCCCACCAGATGTACAGCTGGGAGACCTCTCGCTGGGTGCCGACGGGTAAGACACGCACCGAGTACGTCACCTCCGGGGACACGGAGTGGATGCACTACGTCAATTTCATGACCGCCGAGTACGCGGACTATCCGATGACGTCGGGCCTGCGGGACGCCCCCCGCACCTTCGGGGCGGGCGAGAAGGTGAAGGAGGAGTGGTACAAGGCCGCGGTGCGGCCGTCCATCCCGCGCGGCTGGAGCCGTCCCTCCGTCCGCAACGGTGACGTCCTTCGCCTGGCGATCCCGGAGTACACCGACGCGGTGGCCGGCCACTGGGGCCGCCAGCAGGCCCCCTCGCCGTGGGGAGTCCGGACGCCCGGAACGAGGGACATTCCGACCTACCCCCAGGGTGACACCGTGACGGCCGTCCTCCACCGCGACGGCGAGAAGGTCGGCGAGGCCGCAGCCGCCTGGGGGAACTTCCATGTCCCTGCCGGGAAGGCCGACTACCGCCTGGACCTGACGACCGAGCGCAAGACCGAGTACTGGCAGACCGGTACGAAGACCGCCACGTCCTGGACGTTCCGTTCGGACACCGCGGCGAAGGACGCACTGCTGCCCCTGCTCCAGGTCGACTACGGGGTCCCGGCCGACCTGTGGAACACCGTCGGCGGCGGGAAGCGTCACGAACTGGACCTGACGGTGCGGCACCAGGACGGGCTCGCCGCCCCTGTCGGGACCAAGCTCAAGGTCGAGGCGTCCTTCGACGACGGCAAGACCTGGAAGGGGCAGGTCCACGTCAAGGACCGCGGCCACAACAGGTTCACCGCCACCATCGAGCGGCCGGGCGACCACCGGCAGGGCGCGTACGTGACCCTGCGGGTCACGGCCTCCGACAAGGCGGGCAACACGGTCACGCAGACCGTGGAACGGGCCTACCTGCTCGGCAAGTGAGCAAGCGCCTCCGAGGGAACCCCGCGGAGGCGCCGACGGACCGTCGCGGCGGGTGCCGGGGGACAACCCCCGGCACCCGCCGTTCGTGGCATGCCCATCCATCCCGTCCGGGCTCCGCCGTCCAGGGCGGACTCCCACAGGCGCGTGGTCAGCTGCTGCAGAATGCCTCCAGGGCGGCCCGGCCGGCCGCCGCGGCAGGCGCCTAGCCAGGGGGCGTCGCGCAGGAGGCCGGCCGTCCCCTTCGGCTGACCCGACCCGACCCGACCCGACCTGACCCGACCCACGCCGACGCGACCCGCAGCGCGCGGCGGGGGACGGTCGGTGGGTGCGCTCCCTGCACCGGCCGGCCTCGCCCCACTCGCGGTCACATGCGCTGCGCGGCCGCGGCGGCGATCTGCCGGCAGTAGAAGTCGGTCGTGTTCTGGGTGTGACGGCGCATCAACTGCTCGGAACGCTCGGCGTCACCTTCGGCGATGGCGTTGATGAGGGTGGCGTGTTCGTTCCAGGCGTCCTTGCCGCGGGGCCGGGCGATGGGCATGTAGTACCAGCGCACCCGTCGGTCCACCTGGCGGATGAGCTCGGCGAGGACCTTGTTGCGGGACAGCTGGGTGATGAAGCCGTGCAGGGCGGCGTTGGCTTCGACGATGCCGCGTGCGTCGTCGGCCGTCAGGGCCGCGATCCCGGACTCCTGGAGCTCCCAGAGCCGGGTCACGTCCTGCTCGGTGGCGTAGAGCGCGGCGCCGTGCGCGGAGTGGGTTTCCAGTACGGCACGGACGCTGAGGAGTTGGGTTGCCTCCTCCGGGGTGGGGGAGTGGACGAAGGCGCCCTGGGCCGGCCGCAGATCGACCCAGCCGTCGGTCTGCAGTCGCTGCAGGGCTTCGCGTACCGGCTGGCGGCTCACGCCCAGTTGCTCGGCGAGCTCGGACTCGACCAGATGCTGGCCGGGTGTGAGGGAGCCGTTGACGATCAGTTCGATCAGGGTCTCGTAGACGGCCTGGCGAAGCGGGACCGGCCGGGTGACCCGCACGCCGGCCGCCGCGGAGCGTATGTCGCGCATGGGCCCCCTCAGGGACTGCAGTGGAATGATGACAGGGACAGCATACAGATTTTTGTATGGAATCTACATTCGGAGGGAGGTTCCCGTCGCAACGAGGACAGGGTCAGCCTCCGATGGCGGACATCGGCCGTCGGGGCTGGAGGAAGGCCGGGGTGTCGAGCCCGGAGCCGGCCTTCTTGCCCCACATCGCGGCGCGCCACCGTTCGGCGACGTCCTGATCCGTCGCGCCGGAGCGCAGGGCCGTGCGCAGGTCGGACTCCTCACGGGCGAACAGGCAGTTGCGGACCTGGCCGTCGGCGGTGAGCCGGGTGCGGTCGCAGGCGCGGCAGAACGGCCGGGTGACGGAGGCGATCACGCCGACCCGGACGGGCCCGCCGTCGACCAGCCAGCGCTCGGCGGGCGCGGAGCCGCGCACGGAGGACACCTCAGGGGTGAGGGTGAAGCGTGCGGAGAGTCTCTCGAGGATCTCCGCGGCGGTGACCATGTCGCTGCGCTGCCAGCCGTGCTGGGCGTCCAGCGGCATCTGCTCGATGAAGCGCAGCTCGTAGTCGTGCTCGAGGGCCCAGCCGAGCAGGTCGGCGGCCTCGTCGTCGTTGACACCGCGCATGAGGACCGCATTGACCTTCACCGGTGTGAGGCCGGCCGCGTGGGCCGCGCTCAGGCCGTCGAGGACGTCGTGGAGCCGGTCGCGGCGGGTGAGGGTGCGGAAGACCTCGGGACGCAGGGTGTCGAGGGAGACGTTGACCCGGTCGAGCCCGGCGGTGCGCAGGGCCTCGGCGGTGCGGGCCAGGCCGACGCCGTTGGTGGTCAGGGAGAGCTGGGGGTGCGGGTCGAGCGCGGAGCAGCGCTCGACGATGCCGACCAGGCCCGGGCGCAGCAGCGGCTCACCGCCGGTGAAGCGCACCTCGGTGACGCCCAGATCCGTCACCGCGATCGAGACCAGCCGCACGATCTCGTCGTCGGTGAGCAGGTCGGGCTTGGACAGCCACTGCAAGCCCTCCTCCGGCATGCAGTACGTGCACCGCAGATTGCACCGGTCGGTCAGCGAGACCCGTAGGTCGGTGGCGATCCGACCGTAGGTGTCGAGCAACATGGACTTCACCTTTCCCGTGGGGCGGCGTTGAGGTGGGGCGGGGAAGCCGGCGGCTGCCCGGCCCCACCACAACGTGAGCACAGGAGGCGCCGACGGGGTGTGCCGGCGCCGCTGCGCGGAGTGTCAGGCGTGCGCCGGCTGCTCGGCCGGACGGGAGCCCGAACGCGGCGCCGCGGGACCGGAGTCCGCCGGGCCCAGCGCGCGCAGGATGTCCTCCACGCTCTGCTTGGCGTCACCGAAGAGCATGCTGGTGTTGTCGCGGAAGAACAGCGGGTTCTGCACGCCCGCGTAGCCCGAGGCCATGGACCGCTTGAACACGATGACGTTCTCGGCCTCCCAGACCCGCAGCACCGGCATGCCGGCGATGGGGCTGGACGGGTCGTCGGTCGCCGCCGGGTTGACGGTGTCGTTGGCGCCGATGACCAGCACGACCGTGGTGTTGGCGAAGTCGTCGTTGATCTCGTCCATTTCCAGCACGACGTCGTAGGGCACCTTGGCCTCGGCCAGCAGCACGTTCATGTGCCCGGGAAGCCGTCCGGCCACCGGGTGCACACCGAAGCGCACGTCGACCCCGCGCTCGCGCAGGGCCCGGGTCAGCTCGGCCACCGGGTGCTGGGCCTGGGCCACCGCCATGCCGTACCCCGGGGTGATGATCACCGATGTGGCGTTCGCCAGCAGTTCCGCGCCGTCCTCGGCGCTGATCTCGCGGTGCTCGCCCTGCTCGGTGTCGCCGCCTGCCGCCGCTTCGACGCCGAATCCGCCGGCGATCACCGAGATGAAGGACCGGTTCATCGCCTTGCACATGATGAACGACAGGTACGCGCCGGACGAGCCGACCAGCGCGCCGGTGACGATGAGCAGGTTGTTGTTGAGGAGGAAGCCCGCCGCCGCTGCCGCCCACCCCGAGTAGCTGTTGAGCATCGAGACCACGACGGGCATGTCACCGCCGCCGATGGAGGCGACCAGGTGCCACCCCAGCGCGAGCGCCAGGACGGTGACGGCGATCATCAGGCCGAGGCCCGGGCTCACCGTGAACCAGACCGTCAGCGCCACGAAGGCGGCCAGCGCCCCCACGTTGAGGGCGTTCTTGCCGGGCAGCGTCAGCGGCCTGGACTTGATCCGCGCCGACAGCTTCAGGAAGGCGACGATCGAACCGGTGAAGGTGACCGCGCCGATGAAGATGCCGATGAACACCTCGGCGTGGTGGATCCGCAGCAGGTCGTGGGCGACCTCTGTCTGCGCGGCGCCGTGCGCCTCGACCCCGAGGTAGCTGTTCCAGCCGACCAGCACCGCGGCCAGCCCGACGAGGCTGTGCAGGACGGCGATGAGCTCCGGCATCTGGGTCATCTCCACCTTGCGGGCCCGCCACAGGCCCACGGCGCCGCCGATCGCCGTGGCGATGAGGATCAGCGTGATGGCCCCGGCCGAGATGCCCCGCGCGGCGACGACGACCGTGGCGGCGAGCGCGAGCCCCATTCCGCCGATGCCGTAGGCCACCCCTGCGCGGGCGGTGTGGTGTTGGGAGAGCCCGGCCAGGCTGAAGATGAACAACAGCGCGGCGACGATGTCGGCGGCTTGTGCCGCCGTGGTTGCGTTCATCGATCCTCAGCCTTTCGAGAACATGCCGAGCATGCGGCGGGTGACGGCGAATCCTCCGAAGATGTTCACGGTGGTCAGCAGGATCGCCACGAACGACAGCACGGTGACTGCCACGTGCCCGTGACCGATCTGCAGCAGCGCACCGACCACCACGATCCCGGAGATCGCGTTGGTGACCGACATCAGCGGGGTGTGCAGGGCGTGGTGGACCTTGCCGATCACGTAGTAGCCGATGACGACGGCCAGGGCGAACACGGTGAAGTTCGCGGCGAGTTGGGCGGGGGAGAAGGCGATGAGCAGGAACATCGCGATCATGCCGAGGCCGATCAGACCGTAGCGGACGGCCGGCGAGAGGCCGGAGTCCTTCGCCTTCGGGACCTCGGCCGGCGCTGCCGCCGGCTTCGCGGGCGCGGCCGAGACCTGCACGGGCGGTGGCGGCCAGGTCTTCGCGCCGTCGCGCACCACGGTCACGGCCCGTTGCACGGCGTCGTCGAAGTCCAGCGTCACCTGCCCGTCCTTGCCGGGTGTGAGCAGCTTCAGCAGGTTGACGAGGTTGGTTCCGTACAACTGCGACGCCTGCGCGGGCAGCCGGCCGGCGAGGTCGGTGTAGCCGATGATCGTCACGCCGTTGTCGGTGACGATCGCCCTGCCGCTGACCGTGCCCTCGACATTGCCGCCCTGCCCCGCGGCCATGTCCACGATGACGCTGCCGGGCTTCATGGACGCCACGTGCTCCGCCGTGATCAGGCGGGGTGCCGGACGGCCGGGGATGAGCGCGGTGGTGATGATGATGTCGACGTCGCGGGCCTGTTCGCCGTAGATCTCGGCGGCGCGCCGGTCGTACGCCTCGGACGTGGCCTTGGCGTACCCGTCCGCGCCGGACTCCTGTTCCACCTCGACGGCGAGGAACTCACCGCCCAGCGAGCGGACCTGGTCGGCGACCTCCGCCCGTGGATCGGTGGCCCGTACCACCGCGCCCAGGCTGCCGGCCGCGCCGATCGCCGCGAGACCGGCCACACCCGCGCCGGCCACCAGGACCTTCGCGGGCGGTACCTTGCCCGCCGCGGTGACCTGGCCGGTGAAGAACCGTCCGAAGGCGTGCGCCGCCTCGATCACGGAGCGATACCCGGCGATGTTGGCCATCGAGCTGAGGACGTCCAGCGACTGGGCCCGGGAGATACGGGGTACGGCGTCCATCGACAGGACGGTGATCGGCCGCCGTGCGAGGTCGTCCAGGAGGTCGGGGCTCAGCGCGGGGGCGATCAGCCCGATCAGCATCGCCCCGTCCCGCAGCTTCCCGATCTCCTCGTGCGAGGGCGCGTTGACCTTCAGGACGACGTCCGCCTGCCAGGCGTCGCCGATCCGCGCGCCCGCCTCGGCGTAGGCGTCGTCGGAGAATCCCGAGGCCTCGCCCGCCTCCGATTCGACGACGACCTCGTAGCCGAGTCCGAGGAGCTGGCGGACGCTGGCTGGTGTCGCGGCCACCCGGGTCTCCCCGGCGGTGGACTCGGCGACGACACCGATCTGCTGTGGCGGTGAATCCGACATCGCTCTCCTTTTCGTCCTTTTCGACCGTCCTGGCTCGGCAGTGGCCGGGCTGGGTCAACTATCCGAACCGAGCGTCTTTTTGTCATGCGACTGTACTTCCGGAGAGAACACTGCATACAGTATCCATTCCTCCCCCATCAAATCGAGAGGAGCCGCCGTGAAAATCGCAGTCCTCGGAGCCGGCGCAATCGGCGCCTACGTCGGAGCGGCACTGCACCGTGGTGGCGCTGACGTCCACCTGATCGCCCGAGGCGAGCACCTGCGGGCGATACGCGCCCACGGGGTCCGGGTGAACAGCCCACGCGGTGACTTCGTGGCGCGGCCCCACGCCACGGACGACCCGGCCGAGATCGGTCCCGTCGACTACGTGTTCCTGGGTCTGAAGGCGCACGCCTACCCGTCCTCCGGACCGTTGGTCGCCCCCTTGCTGGGGGACCGGACCGCGGTGGTGGCCGGTCAGAACGGCATTCCCTGGTGGTACTTCCACAAGCTGTCCGGTCCCTACGAGGGACGGCGGATCGAGGCGGTCGACCCGGACGGTGCCACCAGCAAGGTGCTGCCACCGGAACGGGCGGTGGGCTGTGTCGTCTACCCCGCCACGGTCATCGAGGCGCCCGGTGTCATCCGGCATCTGGAGGGCACCCGCTTCTCCATCGGCGAGCCGGGGGGCTCAATCTCCGACCGGTGCACGACGTTGAGCGAGGCCATGGTCGCGGGCGGGCTGAAGTGCCCGGTGGAGGCGAACCTGCGCGACGACATCTGGATCAAGCTGATGGGCAACGTCGCCTTCAACCCGATCAGCGCGCTCACCAGGGCGACGATGGTCGAGATCTGCCGGCACCTGCCCACGCGCCGGCTGGTCACCCAACTCATGGAGGAGACCCTCGACATCGCGGCCAGGGTCGGCAGCACTCCGAACATCTCGATCGAGAAGAGGCTGCGAGGTGCGGAGGGGGTGGGACACCACAAGACCTCCATGCTGCAGGACCTCGAGGCCGGCAAGCAGATGGAACTCGACGCCATCGTGACAGCGGTCGTGGAAATGGCCGACATCACGGGCGCCGAGGCACCCACGTTGCGTGCGGTCCACGCCGCCACCGACCTCCTGGCGCGACGCTCCACCGCAGGGCTGGAGAACGGCGGCAGGGCCCAGGAGCCGGTTCCCGCCTAGCGCGGGCGCGGGACCCCGCGTACACGGTACGGAACACCAAGAGACCACCGGCCCGCCGTCCGGACGACCACTGACCACCCCTTACGATGTCGCGGCACCTGGCCCCGTCCCGGCCGCTTCGGGGCCAGGGTCCGGCACCGTCGAGGTGGCGGGCCGGCGGTGTACCTCGTACGACGACGACTCCGGCACAGGCACATCGGAGCCGCCTGGAAGGACGCGGCCGCCGCACCACATCCCGTTCGCCCGTCTCCGGCCGCCGGGGACGTTCGCCACGTCCGGGGAGTTGACCAGCGGGAACGGGCGGCCCAGCGACTCCAGCAGGGAGTGCCGGCGCGGCCGCGGCCCCAGGCAGAAAGGAGTCGTTCATGCTGTTCCGTCAGCTGGAGTACTTCGTGGCGGTGGCAAGGGAGAGGCACTTCGCCCGCGCGGCGGAGGCCTGCTTCGTGTCGCAGCCCGCGCTCTCGGCGGCGATCGCCAAGCTCGAGCGGGAGCTGAACGTCACACTGATCAACCGTGGGCACAAGTACCAGGGCCTGACCCCGGAGGGCGAGCGGCTCGTCGTGTGGGCCAAGCGGATCCTCGCCGAGCAGGAGGCGTTCAAGGCCGAGGTGGCCGCCGTCCAGTCGGGCATCACCGGGACGCTGCGGCTCGGCGCGGAACCGACGGCATCGACGACCGTGGTCCTTCCCGTGGCCGCGTTCTGCGCGGCACACCCGCTGGCCAAGGTTCAGGTCCGCTCCCGTCTGTCGACGACGGAGCTGACCCGGCAGCTGCGCGCGTTCGAACTGGACGCCGCGATCGCCCACTTCGCCCCCGACGACCGGGAGAGCCTGCAGGTGATGCCGCTCTACGAGGAGCGGTACATGCTGCTCGCGTCCAGCGACCAGCTGCTGCCCCAGACCGACACCATGACCTGGGCCGAAGCGGCCCAGCTGCCGCTTGCGTTGCTGACACCCGACATGCGGATCCGCCAGGTCATCGACAGCGCCTTCGCGGACAGCGGGGTCGTGGTGACCCCGCAGGTGGAGACCGACTCGGTCGCCACTCTCTACGCCAACGTGGGCATCGGCGCGTGCGCGAGCATCGTGCCGCACACCTGGCTGCGCGCCATGCCCGTGACGGGCAGACTGCGAGCCGTCCGGCTGGTGGACCCGGACGCCCGGGCGCAGGTCTCGGTGGCGATCCACGCCGCAACCCCCGGTTCGGTCGCGGCCCGGGCGTTCATGACCGCGGCGGCGGGCCTGTCGCTGGACGAGTTCTTCGACCAGCCGCTGGCGTCCGAGCACCTCGTCAGGTGAGACCCGCCCCCGCGGCGTCAGCGCGCGAACCGGGCCTCCACAGCCGGCCGGTCGAGCCCTCCCTTGGCGGTGTGAGGCAGAGCGGCGACGACCTCGATCCGGTCGGGCACCTCGAAGGGGGCCAGCCGGTCGCGGCAGTACCGCAGGATCTCCTCGGAGCCGGTGGTCCAGCCCTCGCGCACGACCACGGCGGCGCCGACGCGCTGCCCGTACGTCGCGTCGGGTACGGCGAACACCGCCGCCTCGGCGACACCGGGACACCCGGCCAGGATGTCCTCGACATGCTCGGGGGAGATCTTCTCGCCTCCGCGGTTGATGAGGTTCTTGATGCGCCCGGTGAGGAACAGGTCCCCGTCCTTGTCCAGTGAGCCCAGATCGCCGGTGCGGAACCACCCGTCGACGAAACTGCGCGCCGTCTCGGCCGGGTCGGCGAGGTAGCCGCGGGCGACGGTGGGACCGTGCACCCAGATCTCGCCCTCGGTGCCGACCGGGCACATGTGCCCGTTCTGATCGAGGACACGTACGTCCACGCCGGTCGGCCGGCCGACCGAGCCGTGCTTCAGGAGCCCTTGATGCGGCAGCGGCTCGCTGGTCGCCTGATGGGCGGACTCCGTCATCCCGTACGCGGACAGCAGCGGCGCGCCCAGCGTGCGCTCCAGCGCCCGCTGCGTGGCCGTGTTGAGGGGGGCACTGCAACTGCGCGCGAACTTCAGGGCCGGGACGAGGGGACCCGGGTGCTCGATCGCCGACCGCTCCAGGAGGATCTCGTGGACGGTGGGGACCGCGGTGAACCACGTGGCGTCCGCCGCCCGCATGTCGTCCCAGAACGTGTGCGCCGAGAACCGCCCCCCCGCGGGCAGCAGGACACACCCCCCACTGGCCAGGGTGGCCAGGAGCGCCCCGAACAGCCCGTGACCGTGGAAGAACGGCATCACCGCGACCGTCGCGTCGTCGGGCCCCAACTCGTAGCAGGCACAGATGCCCTGGACGGAGGCGGCCACGTTCGCGTGGGTCAGCGGCACCATCTTGGCCAGGTCGGTGGTCCCCGCCGTGAACAGCACGAGGGCGTCATGGACCGCGAGCTCCCGAGCCGCGCCGCCCACGTGACGGGCGGCCGTGTGTGCGCCGGTCTCGAGGACGGCCACCGGCGACCCGCCACGGGGGACGTCCACACGGAGGCTCCACGTCGGGACCGGGACCTGCGCGATCGCCGCCGCACCCGCCGCGGGAGGACCGAGGAGCACCGCCCGCGCCCCCAGCGCCTCCAGCCGGGCGGACATCTGTGACGCGGGCAGCGCCGGGTCCATCGGCGCGATCACCAGCCCGGCGCGTGCCCCGCCCAGCAGCGCGACGACGAACTCGGCGGTGTTGGCGCAGACGAGGGCGACCGCGTCGCCGCGGCGCAGCCCCGCGCCGCCCAGCCGGCCGGCCACATCGTCGGCCAGGGCGGCAAGGGCGCCGTAGGACAGCTCCCCCCGGTCCCCGTTGACGACGAGCGCTCGGGCGCGGGGACGTTCGCGCACGTGCCGGTCGAGGAGATCGACGAGGCCTGTGACCGCCGGGGGCGGATACCGGTTCGGGTCGCGCACGGATGCTGCGGCCGGAACGGCCATGACCGCACCTCCTCGCGACAGGTCTGATGAAAGCGGTCGACTGCGAGCCTGCGCGGGGCCCGAGTTGCCCGTCCAATACGCACTGACGAACGCGCGATAGCGGGGGGCTATCAACCGAGCTGCGGACCGGTGCGGCACGACTCGATAGATGCTGGTTATCGGCTGGTCGCCGATAGGTCTTGGACGTGGGGATGCGCGCTGCCGAAGGTGAGATGAGTAGCCGCACCGGCATAACTGCCCAAGGAGGACCTCGGACCATGACCGCCCCCTCACCACTGGAGACCGCGGCGACCGCCGACGTTCCGGCCGAGCTCACCGACGGGTACCACCTGGTCGTCGACGCTCTGAAGATGAACGACGTCGACACCATCTACGGGGTGGTCGGCATCCCGATCACCGACCTCGCCCGCCTCGCGCAGGCGCAGGGCATCCGCTACATCGGCTTCCGCCACGAGAGCAACGCGGGACACGCGGCAGCGGCGGCCGGCTACCTCACCAAGAAGCCGGGCATCTGTCTGACGGTGTCCGCTCCGGGCTTCCTCAACGGGCTGGTCGCGCTGGCGAACGCCACCACGAACTGCTTCCCCATGGTCCAGATCTCCGGCTCCAGCGAGCGGCACCTCGTCGACCTCAAGCAGGGCGACTACGAGGAGATGGACCAGCTCGCCGCCGCGCAGCCGTTCTGCAAGGCCGCCTACCGCGTGAGCCGGGTGGAGGACATCGGCCGCGGCATCGCACGGGCCCTGCGCACCGCGATCTCCGGCCGGCCCGGCGGTGTGTACCTCGACATCCCGGCCGCGGTACTCGGCTCCGTCCTCCCCAAGGAGGACGGCGACAGGACGCTGAGCCGTCTCGTCGACCCGGCGCCGCGCCAGCTGCCCGCACCCGATGCGGTGGACCGCGCGATCGAGCTCCTGGCGGGTGCCCAGCGGCCGCTGGTGGTGCTCGGGAAGGGCGCCGCGTACGCGCAGGCCGACGACCGGATCCGGGAGTTCATCGAGTCCACCGGCATCCCCTACGTGCCGATGTCGATGGCGAAGGGCCTGCTGCCGGACAACCACCCGCAGTCCGCGGCCACCGCCCGTTCGCTGGCGCTGAAGAAGGCCGATGTCGTGATGCTCATCGGCGCCCGCCTGAACTGGCTGCTCAACCACGGCGAGGCACCGCAGTGGAACCCGGACGCGAAGTTCATCCAGGTGGACATCGAGCCCAGGGAGATGGACAGCAACCAGCCCATCGCCGCACCGCTCGTCGGTGACATCGAGTCGGTGCTCGAAGCGCTTGCCGAGCGGACCAAGCCGGGCCAGATCGCGACCCCCACCCCCTGGCGGGAGGAACTGGGCGCACGCTCCGCGCAGAACGTCGCCAAGATGGCGGAGCGACTCAAGGCCGACCCGCACCCGATGCAGTTCATGGGCGCCCTGAAGGCGGTACGTGACGTCATGCACGAGCGCCCCGAGACGTACCTCGTCAACGAGGGCGCCAACGCGCTGGACATCGCCCGCAACGTGATCGACATGCACGTGCCGCGCCACCGTCTCGACAGCGGCACGTGGGGCGTCATGGGCATCGGCATGGGCTACGCGATCGCCGCCGCCGTCGAGACCGGCCAGCCGGTCGTGGCCGTCGAGGGCGACAGCGCCTTCGGGTTCAGCGGCATGGAGCTGGAGACGATCTGCCGCTACAAGCTGCCGGTCGTCACCGTCATCATGAACAACGGCGGCGTCTACCGCGGCGACGACGTCAACCCGCTCGACGACGCCCCGTCCCCGACGACGCTGATGCTCGCGGCGCGGCACGACCGGATGATCGAGGCGTTCGGCGGCAAGGGCTACCGCGCGACCACGCCCGCCGAGGTCACCGCCGCCCTCACCGAGGCGCTGGCCTCGGGGGGACCGGCGCTCATCGACTGCGCGATCGACCCCTCGGCCGGCACCGAGAGCGGTCACATCGCGCACCTCAACCCCAAGGGCATCACCGTCGGCAACATCACGCCGGCGAAGAAGTGACGCGCCTTCACCTCGCACTGCCCAGCCCCGCACAGCCCACCCTCGCTCCGAGATCATTCACGAAAAGGAAGCCACATGAGTGACAAGCCGCTCGCCGGAATCAAGGTGATCGACTTCACCGGGGTCCAGGCCGGTCCCGCGTGCACCCAGATGCTCGCCTGGTTCGGCGCCGACGTCATCAAGGTCGAGCGTCCCCAGGGCGGCGACGTGACCCGCAACCAGCTCCGGGACATCCCCGACCTCGACGCGCTGTACTTCACCATGCTGAACAGCAACAAGCGTTCGCTGGCCATCAACACCAAGACCCCCGAGGGCAAGGAGGTCATGGAGAACCTGATCCGCGAGGCGGACATCCTGGTCGAGAACTTCGCGCCGGGTGCCATGGACCGCATGGGCCTCGGCTGGGACCACATCCACGCACTGAACCCGCGCCTGATCTTCGGCTCGGTCAAGGGCTTCAACGACGACTCGTCCTGGAACGACCTCAAGGTCTACGAGAACGTGGCCCAGGCCGCCGGCGGTGCCGCCTCCACCACGGGCTTCTGGGACGGCCCGCCGACCATCAGCGGCTCGGCCCTCGGCGACAGCAACACCGGCATGCACCTGATGATCGGCCTGCTGACCGCGATCATCCACCGGAACGCGACCGGCGTGGGTCAGAAGGTGTCGGTGTCCATGCAGGACGCCGTCCTCAACCTGACCCGCGTCAAGCTCCGCGACCAGCAGCGCCTGGAGAAGATCGGCTACCTGGAGGAGTACCCGCAGTACCCGAACGGCGAGTTCGGCGACGCGGTGCCCCGCGGCGGCAACGCCGGCGGCGGTGGCCAGCCGGGCTGGATCCTGAAGTGCAAGGGCTGGGAGACCGACCCCAACGCCTACATCTACTTCACGATCCAGGAGCAGAACTGGAAGCGCACCGCTGAGGCCATCGGCCGGCCCGAGTGGGTCGAGGACCCGGAGTACACGACCGCCAAGGCGCGTCAGCCGCACATCATGGAGATCTTCGGCGAGATCGAGAAGTGGCTCGCCGACAAGACCAAGTACGAGGCGGTCGACATCCTGCGCAAGTGGGAGGTGCCCTGTGCGCCGGTGCTCAGCATGAAGGAGCTCGCCGAGGACGCCGACATGCGCAAGAGCGGCACCATCGTCGAGGTCGAGCAGAAGGGCCGCGGCACCTACCTGACCGTGGGCAGCCCCATCAAGTTCTCGAACTTCAAGCCCGAGATCAAGGGCGCCCCGCTGCTCGGCGAGCACGGCAGCGAGGTCCTCGCCGACCTGGGCTACGACGCGGACGCGATCGCCAAGCTGCGCGAGAGCCAGATCATCGTCTGACCGGGACCGCCCCAGGGGTGCCCCGCGCGCGATCCTCGTGGGCGGGGCACACGGGCGTGCGGGACTGCGTACGGCGAAGCCCCCGTGCCGGCCGGCACGGGGGCTTCGCCGCCTTGGAAGGCCCTGGACGGCCTTGGGGGCCGGAGGTCAGGCCGTCGCGTGGTCCGCCTTGGCGGCTGCCAACTGACGGTACAACTCCCGCTCCCGGTCGCGCCGCGCGGTGACGTCCCGGATGACCGCCCCGACGTAGCCCGGCCGTCCGTCCGCGTCGTCCAGCAGCACCACGCTGAACTCGATCGACAGCTTCCTGCCACCGGCGCCCACCGCGGGGACGTTCAGGAGATCGGCGTCCCCGTACTTGGTGGTCCCGCGGGCCATGGACTCCTGGAAGCCGTCCCAGTGACGCTTCTGGTGCCGTTCGGGAATGATCACGTCCAGGCTGCGGCCGGCGACCTCGGCCGCCGAGAACCCGAATATCCGCTCCGCACCGTGGTTCCAGTAACGGATGAGTCCTTCCCGGTCGATGATCACTACGCCGTCAGGTGCCTGGGCCGTCATGCCCAGAACCACCGTGGGATCCAGATCTTCCATGTCTCCTCCGAGTTGGGGCAACAGGGCAATCCATCGATGAGCGTGAGCCCATTAGTATACAGAATACTGTCGGCGAGGAGGAGGCATGGGTCGGCCCCCAACCCCGCTCGGGCGGGCGGGTGTTACGGCGATGTGCTCGCCGTGCTGCCGGCGGATCACGGACATGGTGAGGCCGGAGGTGGACTCGCGCGGCTGAAGTGCGTGCCGCAGCTGCGCATGTGACACCTCGGCCGTTTCGTATGGATCTGGACTTTGCAGCTCGCTGCCGTCGTCGGCGCTGACGGCGGTCGACGGCCTGGATCACGGCCCGGCCGCGGGCCTGCCGACGGGCTGCCGATGTCCTCCTGCGGGCCTGCAACGCGGGCCTGGGAGGATCAACTGCCTGTCCCGCGCTCGGGGTACCCGGGTCCCGGCAGGGCCCTGCCGGGGGCGCCCGTCCGGGGCGGGCAGGTTCCCGGCTGCCCGCATGCAGCCTTTCGGGCTCTGTCAGGTCGATGGCGTGATCAGCCTCACGACTGCTGTCCGAAAGGCTCATTCCGCGTAGACGGCCCAGCGCGCTTGCGCGCGCAACGACCAGTGCCGCGACAGAACAGCCACACACACCCCCGCGCACCCGTTCTTCAGTGGCCTCACCAAGTTCGGCGTGAACGGATCCACCGAGTCTCTGCGCCAGGAGGTCACCCAGCGTCACGCGTGTGTCGGTGTCCTGGAGCCGGGTGGTGTGGGCGGCCGAACTGGGCTCGCACAACGACCACAAGCCCGATGTCCTCGCCCCCGAGGACATCGCCGACGGCGTCGCCTGCCTGGATCACGCCTTCGCCCGGACCGAGCGATGCTTCTGGGCATACGCCTTGCCCAGGGGCGGACAGAGTTCTGCGCCTGCACCAATGACCTTGATAGCCGCCGGCGCATGCCCAACGTGCCCCCTGCGGGGGACGGCAGGTCCCCGTCTGTGATGATCGCTCCGGACATCGAGGAGGACATGATGGGTGACTGGGAAGACGGGCCGACGAGCCGGCACCGCGTGGACGGCGGTGGCGTCCGGTTCCGGCCCGGCGATGTGCTGACGCTGGAATGCCCGCTCACCGAGACCACAGTCGCTTCGGTCTCCCGCTCCTACGTCTCCGTACGATGGCCGTGGAACGAGGTGGATCCGCAGGCGCACAGCTTCCGCTGGAACGGGGAGAGCGCGCTGCCCATGCCCAAGTCCTACGACTGGGACCGTTCTTACTTCGGAACCGTGCCGGCGGAGACCACCTTGAAGCCGGGCGACACCTGCCTGGTGGGAATCCCGCCGACCGTGGTGCACATCGCGTCCGTCCACCACTTCGATCCACCTCTGGTGACCGGCATGCTGCCCCGCCCCGCCTGCTACCTCGAAGTCCTGCGGCAGGGCGAATCCCACGACCCCGAGCTCGAGGACCAGGGCTATGCGCTCGATCCGGCGGGCGGTGAACCGATCCGCATCGAGTTGCTTTTCCGTCCCTACGCCTTCCTCGAAACAGGCGACGAGGTCGTTGACCATGACGGGCGTGCCTGGCGGTTCGACGCGCCCTGGGACTGGCACCCCTTCGACGGTGAGCAGCCCACCACCCCGGCTTGGCCACTGACGCTCCTCTCCCGCAACGGCGATCCCACACCCAAGGAGACCGCAGCGGTCGCCCAGGAGACGGAGACAGGCAGCCACGACGAGGAGCTGCAACGTTGGACCCGCCTCGCCCTTGCCAGGCCGTCCACGAGCCGGCAGTAGTCCAACCGAGCCCGATCCAAGGCCGAGCTGTTCGTCAGACTCGCAACCGTTGCCTCGTCTGCTCCAGAGGTGGCATGCGCAGCTGCCGGTGTCACGGAATTGCGCACGCTGTGAATACCGACACTTCACCAGTGCCCCCGCAGCACCGCCGAGGCGATCGTCGGTGCGGTCACCGGCAGTCTGACCCGCTCGGAGACCGTCCTGCTCGGCCGCTACACCGCCGCTGGGCGCTTTGTGCTGGTCGCGCGCAGCACGCCGCTGTCGCCGCGGCTGCGCGCCGAGCTCGGCGGCGGCATGCTCCAGCCGGCAGGGGCCGATCATCCGTGGCACGGCGTGACGTTCTCCGCCTGCTGGGGTAGCCGCGAACCCCTGGCCTTCCCCCCCGTCGTGCCCCAGCTCGTTGCCGAGTTCCACGGCGACACCGCGGTGGATCGCGGCAGATGGCGGCACGCCGTACGCATCCACCGGCTCCGCACCGATCTCACCCCGGACTATGTCCCTGCCCAGGGTGGGTAGAGGGCCGCAGAGCCGGATGTTCGGGTACCGCGCCGAGGGGCCGGCTACCAGCCTTGGGGTACGTAGGGGCGGGTCCAGAGCGCGACCTGCAAGGTGACGGCCTTGAACCATGCCTGGTACATGGCCTCCACTTCCTCTTCGGAGTGACTGCCGGCGGTCAGGAACGGCCGAATGGTCGCGGTGATGGGGTAGATGAGAGCCACGAGGTAGCGCATCGACACGTTCGGTACGGAGTCCACGTCGTCGGTCTGGCTCTTCTTCTCCGGTGTGTGGCGCACGGCGATCTCCTCCTGGTAAGCCAGCCAGGTGGCGTCGTACGGCCGCGTGCAGGTGTCCTCGATCCACTTGCCGAAACGCGGGCGCACCGCGTCGAGATAAGCCTGGATGGGCTCTCCTGCGGGGGTGGAGAAGTAGGCCACGAGGTGCTCATGTGATCCCACGAAGCCGTACCAGACGTCGAGCACCTCTTCGACATGGTCCTTCAGGACGTCCCAGGCCTGGCGCAGCGCGGCCTCGTCGGCCTCGCCGAACAGGACGGCGGCCTTCAGCCTGTCGAGGTCCTCCAGCGACACCGGCGACGCCGGAAGGTCCGGGTCACCGAATCGGTAGCCCGGAATGGTCCCCTTGCTCATTGCTGCCTCCAGACGCTCGGAAGACCCTTTGCGAACCTAGGACGGGCTGCCGCTTGCCGCCATTGCTGGCGGCCATCAGTGGCTCTCAGCAGGCCATAGACCCCGCAGCGCCGGTGTGACCTCGAAGCCCAGTGGGTCGCCGGTCCTTGTACGGCTGATGTACTGCGGGAAGCGGGCCCTTGTCCGCGTCGACAGCGTGGAGGCGTGGGGTGATCCTCCGAGACTTCTGGTCATCGCGGATCTGCGGCGAGGAGTTCATCCCCCACTTGGTGCGGACGCTCGGCGAAGACCGCACCGCACCCTCACCGCCTGGCGCAACCTTGCGCACTGGCGGGGTGAAGCCGGAGATGTGGCCGGCGCCGCCGCGGCACTCACCGAACTTCTACCCGAGCTGGAACGGGAGCTGGGCGCAGGCCACTTGTTCACTGCCACCGCCGGGCACACCATCGCGGTCTGGCGGGAAGAACACACGAGCGGGTGATGCCACTCTGATCCCCTGCGCGGAGGCACGTCCGCCGAGAGGGTCGGACCAGGCCGAAGGGAAAATGGCACGCCGCAGGGCGAGGACCGCCCGGACGCGCCCCACAACGCCCCACAACGCCCCACAACGCCCCACCACAGGAAAACGCCCAACCACGGGAAGAGTGGATCGCCCAGATGATGCTCCTGGGCGAGCGGGAGGAAGAGCTGCGTCGCCGCTACCCACTGGTGACCGAGGCGCCCTACCACCACTCCGAGTGCCACACCATCGGCGTCGCCTACATCGCCATGGTGTGCGGGCACGCGGGCCGGCGAAGAGCGGCGTCGTCGGCGTTCAGGTCGACTGCCCGGTCACCGGGGTACCCTCGGCCGCCGCCGCACATTCAAGATCAGTTCCAGGAGCTCCGACTCGTCGTCGGCCCGGCTCGCCATTCAGGGGCGAGGATCGCCCAGATCTGCTTGTCGTGGCGGGTGCCGTCGACGGGCCAGGACTGGCGCTGCACGCCTTCGAGTGTCATGCCGAGTCGCTTTGCCACCGCGGCGCTTCGCTCGTTGTCGGCTCGGCAGTGCCACTCGGCGCGGTGCGCGCCCCGGTCGGTGAAGGCCCAGTCCAGCAGGGCGCTGCACGCCTCCGTGACCAGACCGCGCCCCTCGGCGGCAGGCTCCAGCCAGCAGCCGATCTCGCAGGAGCCCGAGGCGGCGTCGAAGTCCGTGAACATCACGCCGCCCACCAGCGTGCCGTCGAGCCAGATGCCGTAGAGGCGGGCGCCGTCAGCGGCCCGGCGCTCGGCGTACCGGCGCAGTGTGCCCCGTGCCCCGTCGAGGTCGTCGGTGACGAAGCTCGGCCCGACCCACGGTCGGATGTGTTCGCAAGCCCGGTCGAGGTGGGCGGCGAACTCCGCGTCGTGCCAGATCTCGAGCGGACGCAGGCGGGCACCGTCGCGCAGGGGGAGGGAGAACATCAATGACCCCACATTCACATAACAAGCGTTACGGATATGTACCGTAGCAGCATGTCACGTACCAAGGGGGACCACGAGGCCCGTCGCCGCGACGTCTCGGAGGCGGTCTGGCGGGTGTTGGCCGCGCACGGTTTCGCCGGGCTGACCCTGCGCGCCGTCGCCGCCGAGCTCGGCGCCACCACCGGCCTGCTCACCCACTACTTCCCCGCCAAGCGCGACCTGGTCGTGCACGCCCTCGACCTGCTCGCGGAGCGAACCGCCGCCCGCCCCCGACAGGCCGGCGGACAAGGCCTGGCCGCCCTGAGGGTCGCTCTGCTCGGTGTCCTGCCGCTGACCGCCGAGGCCACCGTCGGCAACCGGATCTGGGTGTCCTCCTGGGACACCGCGCTCGCCGACCCCGCTTTGAGCGCCGACTACGCCCGCAAGTACGCGCAAAGCCGTCTCAAGCTGCGCGACCTGGTCGCATCGGCACAACAGCTCGGCGAACTGCCGGCCGGAGACCCGGCGCGCATCGCGGCCGGCGCCCAGTCCTTCGTGCTCGGCCTGACGGTGCAGGCCCTGTTCGACCCCACGGCGTTCCCACCCCATTGCCAGGTCGAGCTCCTCGACGACTACCTGGCGGCCCTGACGTGCCCGCCTTCGTCCCGCGGCGATCACACGGTCTCCGGCTGACAACCGAGGTCCTCGAAGAGTTGCCCAGGACTCGCGACCCGACCCCGGTCCCCTTCCCGGACGCGCAGCAACTCGAGTGCTCGGATTCGCCGACCGGCGCGCTCGCCCGCCCGCTCAAGCGCTCCGGCGCAGCGCCTGTGACGAGCGCTTCAGTTGGCGGGCATCGCCGACTGACGCACTCATGCGCGCGGTTCTCGAACGACGTGAGGCCATGACGACCACCCCCATGGGCCAAGGTGCCGCCCCTCAGCCCGACCCGAACGGCTACGCCCTATGCGGTCCTGGGCGAGTCTCGGACGCTGGGCATCGGCGTCAGCTCCGGACGCTGGGCGTGACGGCCCGACACTCCACGTGTGACGCCTCGGTGGAGGTGAAGGTCATGCCGGGGGTACGAGCGCGGCGCGTGACCGGAACGAGGAGCGAGGCCAGCGCGGCGCCGAGGAGGAGCAGGGCCAGCAGGCTGAACCCGTTGGTGTAGCCGGAGCCGTAGGGAAGGCCCGAGGGCTGCAGGTGGCTGGTCACCAGGACGCCGGTCACTGCCGCGCCTATGGATCCGCCGATGGTTCGGATGTTGGCGTTCATGCCGGTCGCGGCGCCGGTCTGCTCGGCCGGGACGCTGCCGACGATCAGGTTGGCCATCGAGGCGAAGGCCAGTCCGATGCCGAAGCCGAAGACGCCTGCGACGAAGGCCACCTGCCACGGCCGGTCGTGCCAGACCGCGAGGAAGCCGCAGGCGATCGCGCCGAGCGCGGCACCGGCGGTGAGCAGCTTCTTCGCTCCGAGGACGGGCTCCAGGCGACCGCTCAGCACACCCGAGAGGAACATCGCGACCAGCATCGGGAGCATGAGCAGTCCGGCCGTGGTGACGCTCGCGCCGAATCCGTAGCCCGCGGAGCTCGGGGTCTGGACGAAGGCGGGGAGGAAGGACCAGATCGCGTACATGCCCGCGCCGAACAGCAGCCCCGCGAGGTTCGTGGTCCACACCGCGGGCAGCCGCATGATGCGCAGATCGATCAGCGGGGAGCGGGAACGCGCCTCGGCGAGCAGCCACAGCGCGAAGAGCACCACGGCGGCGGCGAAGAGGCCGATCACCCGGACCGACGTCCAGCCCCAGTTGGTGGCCTGGCTGAGCGGCAGCAGCAGAGCGACCAGCCATCCCGACAGCAGCGCGGCGCCGAGCCAGTTGACGCGTCCCTCGGCCCGGCTGGGCGACTCGGGGACGAAGCGGAGGGCGATCAGTGCGGTGACCGCGACGATGCCGACCGGGAGCCAGAACAGCCAGCGGTAGTCGAGCGCGGACACGATGGGCCCGGCTGCCACGATGCCGACGCCGCCTCCCGCGGCGATCACGGCGGACAGGTTGCTGATGCTGGGGCTCACCTCGGCCGCGGCGAACTCGTCGCGGATGATGCCGAAGGACAGCGGGAACAGTGCGCCGCCGACGCCCTGGACGACCCGGGCGAGGATCAGGACGCCGATGGTCGGCGCGAGTGCGGCGAGCAGGCAGCCGAGTGTCAGGGCCACCAGTACGGCGACGAGCGTGCGCTTCTTGCCGATCAGGTCGCCGACCCGTCCGAGGATCGGGGTGAAGATCGAGGCGGACAGCAGGTATGCCGTCATCACCCAGGTCGCGGTGGACTGTGAGGTGTTCATGGCGTGCTGGACGGTCGGCAGGGCCGGCGCGATCAGCGACTGGAGCATGGAGAACACGCCTGCACCGGTCGCGAGGACCACGAAGGTGAGACGGGTGGAGGTGCGGGCACGGGTGGACGTGCGGGCACGGGTGGAGGTGCGGGGCATGAAGAGCCTTCCGAACAGGGTGCGGCCGAGGTCATCCGGTCGCGGTCGTACGGGCTGGGCGGGCTGCAGGGCAGCAGTGGGGGAGGCCGGCGACCGCGTGGGGCGGTCGCCGAGGATTCAGTGGATGGGCCGTGCGGGGCAGCGCACGGCGGAGTCTGTGATCAGGCAGGGGCGCGAGCGCCTCGGCGATGCGTGCCGTGACACGTCTCGACCGGGAGCGCACCCCGACTGGTAAAGTGGAGGTATACCTCCACTGTAGCGGAGGTGACCCTCCACTTCAACTTGTCGCCGGCCCGGGAGGCAGCAGTGACGGCCCAGCCGTTCCCCGTCAGCGAGATCGTCGCGTCCCAGCGTCCGCACCGCAGGGACGCCGCACGCAACTACGACGCACTGCTGGCAGCCGCACGCGAGGCCTTCGCGGAGAGGGGCGCGGAAGCGTCACTGGAGGACATCGCCCGCCGTGCGGGCGTCGGCATCGGCACGCTGTACCGGAACTTCCCCACCCGCCGCCACCTCTTCGAGAGCGTCTACGCTGACGAGGTCAACGCCCTGTGCGGGGTGGCGCAGGACGTCGCCGAGCTGGAGCCGTGGGAGGCACTGGCCTCGTGGCTGCGCCGGTTCGTGGACTACACCGTGACCAAGCGGGCCATCCGTGAGGCGCTGAGCAACGAGTCGGAGATATTCCTGGCCTGCCGCCAGTCGATGTACCAGGCCGGCGGCCCGCTCTTCGACCGGGCACAGAAGGCCGGGCAGGCGCGTGCGGACATCGCCTTCGACGACCTGCTGCGGATGGTCGCCGGGATCAGCGCGACGAACTTCCTCGACGACGCCCAGCGGGACCGGGTCCTGGCGGTCGCACTGGACGGGGTGCGGGCGGCGCGCTGAGGCCGCATGCGGCTTGTGGGCGGGTCACCGCACTGCCCGCCGAGACTTCCCGGACTCCGGTCGAGGCGACGGTGCCGTCACGTGCTTGCGCAACTGCTGCCTGCCGGGGTGGTGCGGACGCCATTGACTCCTCCCCTCCCTGAAGTGGAGGGGATTCCTAGCTCACGTTGCCCGCGGCCCGGCGGGCCGGCAGGTCTTACACGATCGACACTAGCCGGGTATGAGACCAGCCCGGACGAGCATCACACGGGCGGAGTTCTTGTCCCTGGGCGAGACGGCTCCGCACGTGCTGCACGTATACGTTCGTTCGGAGAGAGGTAGTGCGTGCTTGGCTCTTGCTCCGCACTGTGCGCAGTCCATCGTGGTGTGCGCAGGATGAACCAGATGCAGGGTGCGGCCGTGCTTGCGGCACATCTCGACAAGCGCCTGCTTGGTCGCGCCGATCGCGGCATCGGCCGCCTTCCTCGCCATGGAGGACCTGGCGAGGAAGCGGGGCCGGAAGTCCTCGACGGCCAGCCGGTCATGATCCCGGACCACGGCCTTGGCCCACTTGCGTGCGGTGTCCTGGCGCTGCCGGGCGATCTTCTTGTGCAGCTTCGCGGTCTGCCGCTTCGCCGTACGGTAGCCCTTGGAGGCGGCCTGGCCCCGCTTGGGCTTGCGACGGGCCATCATCCGCTGGTACCGGGCCAGGCGCTGGGCGGCGTTCTTGCCGTGCTGGGCGTGGGGAAGGTCATGGGCCGCGGAGGTGGTGGTTGCGGTCTCCTTCACGCCCCAGTCGATCCCGATGTCCCGGCCCGTGGCGGGCAGGACCTCGCCCGAGGCGGCGACCACGAAACTGGCGTACCAGTCTCCGAGGCTGTCTCGGTAGATCCGTACGGACGAGGGCGGCTTGGACAGGTTGCGCGACCACACCACCGTGACGGCGATGCCTCCGGCCAGGTGCAGGCGGCCGTCCTTCAACCGGAAGCCGCGCTGCGTGTAGTTCAGCGTCGGTAATGCCTCCTGCTTCTTCTTGTACTTCGGCATCCCGGCGCGCTGCCGCATCGGCAACCGGGCCTTCATGTCCTTGAGCGCCTTGGCACGGGACTTCCCGAAATCCCGAATCAGCTGCTGCTGAGGAACCGAACTGCCTTCACGCAGCCACTGTGTGCGGGCACGGGCCCCGGTCAGCATCTTGTCCAGCCTGGCAGGCCCGCACTCCTCGCCCTCGGCATGGGCCTTCTTCGACCGGGCCACGCACTCGTTCCAGACCCACCGGCAACGCGCCCACTCGGCTTCCAGCACCTTCTCGGCGGAGGACGACACGCGCAGGCGGTAGGTGTACCGGGCGTGCCCGGCCCCCTCGGCCCTCACCGCTGTCGTCATGATCCCCAACCTACTCGCGACCACTGACAACGAACGAAAGCGCAGGTCCAGACCAGTTGCACAGAGAAACTCCGCCGCTTCGCGGCTCCGGCCCAAGGACCCATTCCTCCCCGGCCTGAAGGCCGAGGCCTCATGGGAGAAGTCAGGTGACGAGGCCGCACGCGGCCTGACCGACATTGAACGATTCCTGTACTGGGAAGCCCACCGCTGTAACGCTCACCGCCGTGCGGCCGAGCACGCCGCATGCGTGACCGGGCTGAGTGAGGGACAGAAGTCGGAACTCGAGTGGTGGTACGTGGAACAGCAGATCCGGGTTTCCCGGAAGATGACGCAGCACATCACCGACCACTTCACCGCCGTGGACACTTCGCCAAGCGCCATACACGGCTGCGCCGGGGCGCATACGTCGCGACGACTCCCATCACCATGGCGATGCTCGGCATATGTATCGCGGTGATCCTCGGTACCGACGGCTGATCGAGCGGACCGCCGCGGGGCAGCACCCGAGCGGCGCGGCACTCCGGGCCACCCTTCACGGCCGCAGGCAGATGGGCGCAGCAGGAAGGCGTGCAGCGGAATCGGCTGCCGCGACTGCCCTGGGTCAGCTCACGGCGCCGTTTCCAGGCGACGATGCTCCGTTTGCGCCTACGACCTCATGGGCAGCGGCTGGAGCCGCAGAAGCCTCGTCCTGGCCATGGTCATGAACCCTTGTATCGAGAGCGGCTTGATGGTTCTTGCCGTGACTGGCGGGAGGGGTGGCTGTACTCGCATCACCAGCGGCCTCCAGCGGTGCGCTCCGTGATCTGGATATTGGTGCCGCCTGACTCCTTCTGCGGCGAATGTCACACCTTCAGCACGTGCCCTGTCATAAGGGATGAGAGCAGGAAAGAACCTGTCGACCTAAGGAGTGCAGTGGTGACCAAGCCCGTTCTTGAGAGTGCAGCGCAGGAGCTCGCGGACGCGACGGCCAACCCACCGTTCCTGTACGAGCTCGGCCCGGAGGGTGCCCGCAAGGTCCTGGACGACCTGCAGGCAGCGCCGGTGGCGAAGCTGGATGTGCAGGAGAAGTGGATCACGGTGCCCGCCGAGGTCGGCGATGTGCAGGCACGCATCGTCAAGCCTGTCGATGTCGAGGGCACGCTGCCGGTCGTCCTCTACGTGCACGGCGGCGGCTGGGTCCTCGGCAACGCCGGCACCCATGACCGTCTGGTGCGCGAGCTGGCCGTCGGGGCGAATGCCGCCGTCGTGTTCGTCGAGTACGACCGTTCGCCGGAGGCCAGGTACCCGGTCGCCATCGAGCAGGCATACGCGACTGCTCAATGGATCACTGCGAAGGGTGCCGAGGAAGATCTGGACGCTTCACGTCTGGCGGTGGCCGGCGATTCCGTCGGCGGCAACATGACCGCGGCACTGACCATCATGGCCAAGCAGCGCGGCGACGTGACCTTCGTGCACCAATCGCTGTACTACCCCGTCACGGACGCGGCCCAGGACACCGAGAGCTACCGAGAGTTCGCGGACGGGCCCTTCCTCACGGCGAAGGGCATGGCCTGGTTCTGGGACTGCTACACCACCGATCCCGCCCAGCGGGCCGAGATCACCGCCTCGCCGCTGCGGGCGAGCCTGGAGGAGCTGGAGGGCCTGCCGCCCGCGCTCGTCATCGTCGACGAGAACGACGTGCTGCGGGACGAGGGTGAGGCCTACGCCCGCAAGCTGACCCAGGCCGGTGTTCCCACCACGAGCATCCGCTACAACGGCATCCTGCACGACTTCATGATGCTCAACCCCCTCCGGCCCACGCAGGCCACAACTGCTGCGATGGAGCAGGCCATTCACACCCTGCGCACCGTCCTCCGCAACAACTGAGAGTACTGCGCTGCTCAGCCGCAGCACCTAAAGGACCAGCAGCACTGAAGCTGTTCGCCACCTCGGCGCTCGTGGACCTTACAGGCGTAGAACAGTGATCATCCTCCACTGTTCATCCACCCCACAGACACGATGAGCACTGTGGGCGAGCCGATCAGCACGGTCGCTCGGCACCCTGCCAACCCGCGCACGGGACCGTCGAGCCCGATCGATTCACCGAGCCGATCCTCGGCCGTAGCCCGCTCCTGGCAAGCCCCGGACATGTTCCCGCTTGCCGCCCACGGTCTGCCTCTCCATGACTTGCGGCAGCACCCTGCCGTACAGCGGCCATGTCCATCTGTCGGGACATGACTGAAACCTCTGCCTCGAAAGGGCTCTTCATGAACCGTCATGCGCGTTACCGGCGTGCCCGCACTCCTCTCACCCTCGTGGCCACCGCAACGGTCGCCACCGCCCTTTTCGCTACGACGGTCGGTCCGGCGAGCGCCGCCAAGACCTCGGTCGATCCGGCGAGCGCCGCCAAGACCACATCCTCAAAGGCCGGCAAGCCGACCGTCGTACTCGTCCACGGCGCGTTCGCCGACTCCTCCAGCTGGAACGGCGTCATCAAGAAGCTGAAGAAGGACGGCTACCCGGTGGTGGCCGCAGCCAACCCGTTGCGGAGTGTGAGCGGCGACGCCGCCTCCGTCAAGGACCTGCTGGCCGGCATCGACGGGCCGGTGGTTCTTGTCGGGCACTCCTACGGCGGAGCGGTGATCAGCAACGCCGCCTACGGCTCCGACAACGTCAAGGCACTGGTGTACGCCGACGCCTTCCTCCCCGACAAGGGCGAGAGCGCCAATGAGTTGGCGAGCAAGTTCGAGGGCAGCGTCATCGGCAAGGTTCTGCGACCCGTCCCGATCACCAACCCCGACGGCTCCAAGGACGTCGACCTCTACATCGACCAGTCCAAGTTCCACCAGGCGTTCGGTGCGGATGTCCCCAGGAATACCGCTGACCTGATGGCGGTCGCCCAGCGTCCCGGAACCGGCACTGCCCTTAACGAGCCTTCTGGTGAGCCTGCCTGGAAGACCATCCCTTCCTGGGCCCTGGTGGGCTCCAAGGACAAGATCATCCCCCGGGAGCTTCAGGTTTACATGGCCAAGCGCGCCAAGGCCCACATCGAGGAGATCCGGTCCTCCCACGCTGTGACCGTGTCCCACCCGGACGCCGTCACCCACATCATCGAGAAGGCGGCGCGGACGGTCCGCTGACCGGCACACTCGGCAGGGCGGGGTGGCGAAGGTGCCGCCCCGCCCGTTCGTCCTCGGCTGCCACCGGTGCCGGTGAGCGTCCGCAGGCCGGCGGCTGGGTCTCCTGGCGGTGCTGGAGCACCCCGGTCCCGTGCCCTCGCACGCCCTGCTCGCGGTCACAGCCGTGGCTCGGACGGCCGCTCGGGTGCGACCGTGGTTCTCATCCAGTCCGACCAGGCTCGTCGCGTCCCGGGAGGGCCTTCCACAGCCCGCCGACGTCCGGCCCGCCCGATCGGCGTGGTCACGGGGACCGGGACGGCCGAGCTGCAGGGAGGGAGGGCGAGTTGACCGGTGTGCCGGTCACCCCAGGACGGCTGGCAGGTCCTGTGGCCGGACTGCTGGGCGGCCGTCGACGTCGGCTTGGGGCAGGCCGAAGAAGCGGTGCCCTGCTGGCGCTGATTCCCCGCCGACCACATGTGCACCTCTCTGGTCGCCGACGCGCTCAGGGCAGCCGCCGCGACCCGCGGCAGCCTGACCGGAGCCGTCTTCCACAGCGATCACGGAGCGCAGCCCAGGTTCAACCGGTCGTCCAGTACACCTCTCGCGAATTCGCTGACCTCTACGCAGAGTTGGGGGTACGGCAGTCCATGGGCGCGGTCGGCACGAGCGCGGACAACGCTCTCGCCGAGTCGTTCAACGCCGCCCTCAAACGTCAGACGCTCCGGGGTGCCCGCCGCTTCGACGGCGCTCGCGCCTGCCGCCGGGCCGTCTTCCGCTGGACCACCCGCCACAACACCCGCCGATGGCACTCGGCGAGCGGACAGCAGGCACCGATCGCCTACGAACGGCAGTCAGCTACCCTGACATTTGCCGAATAACGACACGAATCGGCGTCCACTCTTCGAGGGCAAGGCCCCCCGTCCCCCCACACACAATCGATGCGCGGATCAGCGCAGCAAAGGAGTGAACCCATGACCCGCAGGCGAGTACTCATCACGGGCGCGTCCAAAGGCATCGGCCGCGCCCTCGCCGAGCAGCTGGCAGGAGAAGGCCATACCCCCGTGGGCATCGCCCGCAGCGCACCGCAGTCCTTTCCCGGCGAGTTCCACGAAGCCGACCTTGCCGACCGTGCGGCCACCGATCAGGTCCTGGGCGAAGTGATGGGCGCGGGACCGGTCGACGCCGTGGTCAACAATGTGGGGATGGTGCGACCCGCGCCCGTCGGGGAGGTCGCTCTGTCCGACCTCGACGCGGTTCTCGACATGAACGTGCGCACCGCGGTCCAGATCGTCCAGGCCGTCCTGCCCGGCATGCTCGAACGGTCCTGGGGCCGCGTGGTGAACGTCACCAGCCTGGTCACCCTGGGGTTGCCCGATCGAACGTCCTACGGTGCGGCCAAGGCCGCCATGGAGTTCTTGACGCGAGGCTGGGCCGGAGAGCTTGCTGCACACGGGATCACCGTCAACGCCGTCGCCCCCGGCCCCACCGAGACCGAGTTGTTCCGGGAAACCAACCCGCCTGGGTCGGCCGGAGCCGCCCGCTACCTGGCGACTGTTCCCATGGGAAGGTTCGGGCGCCCGGACGAGCTCGCAGCCGCCATCGCCTTCCTGCTCTCCGAGAAGGCGGGTTTCATCACCGGCCAGATCCTGCGCGTCGACGGCGGTGCGAGCATCGGCCGCAGCAGCGCCTGAGAACGGCTGACACGATGGGGTGGATCGGCGCTTCAGACCCGTGTCCGTGTGGCGAGTTGAGCGTTGCCGCGACGTGCGGGGGCATCACCGTGGATCATGTCGCATGAGCTGTGGGCGCGGTACCGCTTCCAGTTCATTGAGGACCGCCACCGCGCCTGGAACGTGAGGCGATTGTGTGCCGTGCTGGAGGAAGCCCGCTCCAGCTGCTACAAGTGGCGGGCCGGCCGCGAGGCCCGCGCCGCGCGAGCGGGCCGAGGCCGCGCTTGCCGAGCGGATCCGGGCCGTGCACGGAGAGTGGGACGGAACGTGGGGCCGCCCCCGGATCACTGCCGAGCTGCGCGACGAGGGCGAGCGTGTGAACCACAAGCGCGTCGGGCGGGTGATGCGGAAGTTCGGCATCGCCGGTCTGCGGCTGCGCAAGCGCCAGGTCACCACCGTGCCCGGGTCAGGGCGTGCTGGGCCAGGCCGCCATGGCCGCCTCCCGCACCCGCGACACCACCTACCTCGGCGCACGGTACGGGCGCCTCATGCCCCGCCTGGGCAAGAGGAAGGCCCTGGTCGCCGTCGAACACTCCCTCCTGACCGCGGTCTGGCACATGCTCAGCGACAACGTCGCCTACCACGACCTCGGCGGTGACTACTACGCCAAACTCGATCCCGAACGCGCCATGCGCCGCATCACCCGACAGGCCAACGCCATGGGCTTCACCGTCCGCTTCGACCCCATCGAGACAGCCTGAACCAAACCACAGACTGGCGTTCAGACCTCATTTTCGGACCAGTGGTCGGAGCGTCCCGGAGTCCCGGGCGGCCATTCCTCTCGAGCCGTCAAGGGCAACACACCATCAGCCACACCCGGTCCTCCCGGACCGCCGACATTCTTGGGGAACAACACCATGACCGATGTACAGGGATCGACCGTCGACGTCCCCGCTGCGGACGGCACCGCCGACGCCTACTTCGTCCACCCCGGCGACCGTACCGCCCACCCCGCCGTCCTGCTGTACATGGACGCGTTCGGGCCGCGGCCCCAGCTTCGTGCGATGGCTGACCGCCTCGCCGCGGCCGGCTACACGGTGCTCGTGCCCAACGTCTTCTACCGCCATGGCCGGGCCCAGGTGGTACCGCTGCCAGACTTCATCGGCAGCGACAACCGTGAGGGCTTGTTCGAGCAGCTCTTCCCGATGATCGGCGAGCTGACCCCCGATGTGGTGGCCTCCGACGCGGACGCGTATCTGACCTGGCTGCGAGCGCGGCCCGAGACCGACGGCGACCCGGTCGGCCTGACCGGTTACTGCATGGGCGCCCGCCTCGCCCTGCTCACCGCGGAAAGCCACCCCGACCAGATCGCCGCCGCGGCCGGCTTCCACGGCGCCGGCCTGGCCACCGACGCCCCCGACAGCCCGCACCTGCTCGCCGACAAGATCACCGCAGAGTTGTACTTCGGTCACGCCGACCAGGACGCCGGCAACCCGCCCGAGCAGCAGGCCCGCCTCGACCAGGCCCTCACCCGGGCCGGAGTCCGCCACCACGCCGAGGTGTACACCGGCGCTCGCCACGGCTTCACCATGGCCGACACCGAGGCGTACGACCAGCAGGCCGCCGAACGCCACTGGAGCGCATTGCTGGACCTGTTCGACCGCAACCTCTGACGGCACCAACGACCGACGCGAGGGGAATGGCGGGTGGACGGGTGGACGGGTGAGGAGCGCGGCGGCGCAGTGCCCCAGTCCAGGGAGGAGACCACGGCCGTCGCGGTGCGCCGGCACGCCCGCCCGGCCGGACACCCACCGTCAAGCGTCAGCACGGAGGGGCCCGGGGGGATTCCGCAGCGGTGGCGTACCCCCGAAGACCGCGACCTGGAACGCGATCGGGAGGAGGCACGCCGACGGGAGCAGCAACGACGGCGCCTGCGTCGTCCCGAGCCACCCCCCCCGCACGGAACCCCGTGCCCACCAGACACGAGAACCTCTGCCCGGCTGGGGTGAGCGCACCGGCACGCCGCGGCCGGCGAGCGCGGCACGCCGTCGGACCGGTACGCAGCCAGACCTGAATGGAGAACGAGTCACCGCTGCTCTGACGGCGCAGGCCGCCAGGCCCGAGTGGCCTGTCGGGGCCGTGGGAGGTCCCCGACAGGCCGTGGCGGATTCCGTGTTACGGCAGGACCTGGATCGTGTCGCTGACCGGGCGCTCGCCCGCCGCGTCCGAAGGCATGTTGACGACGGATCCGCCGACGACCATGGTCGTCGAGCCTCCGCCGTCGAGGTTGAGGGCCTGGACCGCACCGAGTGAGCGCATGAAGCGGGCTGCCTCGCCAAGGGTGAAGCCCTCGCTCACGCCGGGCCGGCGGCCGTCCACGGTGACCAGGAGCAGTCGGCCGCGGGCGTCGATGCCGGCCAGGGTGCGGGGCTGGCGCACGTTGGACCAGGCGAAGCCGAAGGAGAGGTCCAGCGGGTCGAGCGTGCCCTCGGTTGCGGCGTCGATGTGGATCCGGCCGTTCTCCACGAGGGTGGGCGCGGCGCTGACGATGCTGTCGTCGGGGTCGAGCCTTACCTGCCGCCCTGCGGAGTCCCGTACGACCTCCTTGATCGCCACCGTACGGCCCGTGCGGGCGTGGCCGGTGAGCCAGTCGGCCGCGCCGCCGATGCCCTGCAGAACGGTGCCGCCCGCCGGGACGCTGCCGCCGCGCTCGCCCACGGACACGACCCGTCCGCCGGCGTCCAGGACGACCTGGGTGCCCGCGCCCTGGGGGAGCGGCGCGCCGAACGCGGGCGTGAACTTCACCAGGTCGTCGGCGATCGTGCAGGTCGTGTCGTGGCGGGGCCTGTCGGTGGGTACGGCGCCGGGGCGGCCGCAGTTGCGGACCTTGCCGGGAACGCGGTTGATGCCCTGCACCGCGTACGAAGCGGCCCCCGCCCGTACGGTGACGGTGGTCGACAGGTCGGCGATCCGCGGGCGCCTGCCGCCGTCCGCGAGGATCAGCGCGGCACGCGAACCGACCGCCATCGACTCCAGCCTGCCGTCCACGGCGGAAATGCCGGCCACCGTGCCCTGGACACCGTCCGCGTCCGAGGTGATGAAGAAGCCGCCGTTGACGCCTACGAGCGAGCCGAGCTTCGCCGAGACCACGGAGGTGCGCTCGCGGTCGGCGACGTTACCGCCGTTGCTCGTCTCCACCGTGCCGTGGAAGCGTGCCGGGTCGATGACGGTGACGTGGACCTTCTCGGCGTCGGGGGCCTGCCGGCCGTCGTAGCCGGACCAGTCCACCGCCGTACGGAAGCCTGCCGCCGTTACTGCCGTGCCGGCCGTGTTCGCCTCGGCCTGGGTGGCGTACGAGCCGACGCGGACCTGCCAGCCCATCGTCCCGCGGGGGGTGTCCGTGTACGTGTCCCACGCCACCTCTTCGACACGAGGCTCGAACCCGGCGCCACGCAACTGCTCCGCAGTGGCGTCCGCCCAGGCGCGGTCCCCGAGCGGGGCCCACGTGGCCGCTCCTGTGAGCCGGTTGGTGGCCGGAGCCTGGAGGGTCACGGTCCAGACAGGTGTGGAGGTCTCGTCGACCAGCACGCCGGTGCGGACCTGAACGCCGGGCGCCACGTGCTGTGTCGTCCACCGTATCCCCGTCGGCGCGGGGGCGGACGCCGAGGAGGATGCGGAGGCGGTGCCCTGCGGAACGGCGGCGGCAAGCAGCAGGGCGACCCCCAGGGCGGCCCTGCGCCATCCGGCGAGCCTCATCCCTCGCGTTCTGTGGGGCGTTCGTACGGCTGCGTCGGACATGGCACTCCCTGACGGTTGCAGTTCCCGGGCGGCACATGACCCCCGGCCTTCCCCCATCGGCACATGGCAACCAGATGCGGAGTCGATCACCGTACGTGTGGCGAACTCCCAGAAGAAGCCCCGGTGACAAGTGGTCGACAGGGCCCGCAGGCCGGGCGCAGGCGGACCAGCGGGTAGAGGTGGGCGTCGGAGACGTGCTCCATCGGCCGGCGTTCGTCGCCGCGGCAGTCGCCGAAGTCGTACTCGTTCACCACGCTCGTCGGGGGAATCCGCGCCCGGCTGGACACGGCGCACACCACATCGAGCTTGTCGCTCGTCAGCGGGCGGTCGATCGGTGGGAAATCGTCGTACGGGTACTCGCTCACGGCCGTTGAGCGTTCCGGTAACCCATCCGTCCGTCCACGCGGCCGCCAGTTCAGCCGCGGCCGCGGGACCGGCCCGTTCCCAACGTCGTGCCACGAGCGGTCGGGGGAGGCGGAGAGCGAGCGCATCGACTGCCGTTATGGGCCTCATCTGCGATCGAGGCCGCGCCGGCCGTACCCGCGCTCCAGGCGTTCCGCTCGGTCGCCAGGCAGCAGCACACCCCTCTCGTCCATCGAGCGCGAACCACGACGTCGCCAAGGCGCTCGGCCGATAGTGTGAGGGCACGGACAGCGTAGGCGGAAGGCAAGGCCAGTTCCTGATGCGGATGTTCTTCGAGCCCGAGGGCTCCGAGGCTGAGGACGAGTTCGAGGCAGCGTGCAGTCTGCTCGTCGACCGGCTCCAGCGGTGGGCGCGAGAGGAGGGCCTCGACGTCGATCCGTTCGTCGTCGAAGCAGCGCTCGACTACCGCCACCGCGGCACACCCGACGGCAGACTGGGACTGTGGGACCCGCGGCATGTCGAGGAGTTCCTGCTGGAGTGGCTGCCGCGGACGATGACGGTACTGCCCGGTGAGGAACTCGCGGATGCCCCGGGCACACTGCGCGCCCTGCTGCGCTACCTGAACGCGGTCCACCTCGTGGATCCTCGGGGTGCCTCCCTGGCCGAGGGCCTGTCGGCCGTCGACGCCGCAGCGCCCCGCTATGCGGGCGCGATGGCCGACCGCAGTCGCTGGGGCATCGCGAAGTACTGGGTCACCACCGCCGCCGAGCAGGGCGTCGACGTTCACGACGAGCAGGCGATGCACGACTTCGTGGAGCGGGCGCAGCGTGGCGAGGTGCCCCACGACCGCGACGTCCTGGACACCCTTGTCCAGCGGCACATGACGCGCGGCCCCGGGACCGCGCGCAGGGCCGAGCCGCAGCTGCCCGTCGCCCTGCCCGGCGACGATGTGCTGCGCGAGCAGGCCGAGCTGTCGCCCGCGCTGGGGTGGCTGCGCGGCCTGACCGAATGGGCGGGGCGGGACGGCCGGGTGCTGACCGGTACCGGCAGGCTGCGTCTGGTCGATGCGCGCGAGCTCGTCGAGCAGCTGGGCACCGGCGATGCCACGGCCGGGGTCCGTTCCTCCGGGGACCTGCCCCGCCTCGGCCTTGCCCTGGAGTGGGCGAAGGCGGCCAGGCTGGTACGGGTCGCGAAGGGGCGGCTGTACGCCGTGGCCAAGGCCGAGCCTCTGCTGCGGGATCCCCTCGCACTGTGGCGGCGCGCTTTCGAAGCGTTCTTCGAGCTGCGCGGGCCGCTGATCGGTTCACGCAGCGGCTGGCACGTGGAGTCCATGCTCTTCGACGCCTACGACGACGTTCTGCCCGATGTCCTGGCCACCCTCTACAGCCTGCCGTACCCCATGCCCTGGCCCCGGTTGCGGGATTCCGTCCACCTTGCTTACCGAGAGGGGTTCCAGCTGGGCGGCTTCCGCGGCCACTCACTGTGGTTCGAAGCCGCGGACCGCGATCTGCGGACAGTACTGGCGGCCCTGGAGGACCTGGGCGCCCTCACACGCGACCAGGGCATGGCCGACCCCGTCTTCCTCGACCTGCCCCTGGACGAGGTGATCTCCGAGCCACCCGCCGGAATGCCACCCGAGCTCGCCCAGCTCCTTGGTGCCGCCGACGCGGACGAAGGGGCCGCCGAGCGGGCCCAGGAGCTGAAGGCCGAACTGACCGCAGGTCCCGTCGAGTTGATCCGCCTCACTGCGCTCGGAACGGAATCCGTACGCCGGCGGCTGCTCGCCGAAGGCCGGGACGCCCCGCTGGTCGGCGAACTCGCACAGGCTCCCGCGGCCGGTCTGCTCGGTGTCCTCGCCGAGCACTACGACCCGGACTCCGCCCGCGCGGAGCTCGCTATCTGGCTCGCGGCCCACAGCGATCCACAGGCAGCGCGTGCTCCGCACACGGCCGTGGACAGGCTCACCGATGCGGTGCGGGCCATGCCGTTCCGTACCCGTGCCGAAGCCATGCTGGACGTCCTCGTCGAAGCGCTCGACGACGGCGAGACCCTCTTGCGAAGCCTGCGTACGGACCCGTCGCTGGCGCCCACCGCACTGAGCGTCCTGGTACGCCGCGACATCCTCGGCCCCGGGGACCTGACTGAGGCCGAGACCCTGCTCATGGTCGCCGAGAGCCTGCTGCAACTCCTGGAAGCGGCCGGTCCCGACGGGGTGATCGAGATGTTGCGCGACCAGGGCCCACAGGCCGAGGAGGCTCTCGCGGCTGCTCTGGCCTCAGGCCATCCGGACCGGGAGGGCATCGCGGAACTGCGGACCGTCGCCGGGCAGGCGCTGGGTAGGCCGAGGGCGCGTGTCGGCCGCGTGCAGCAGGGGTCGCACGGCAAGGGCCGGGGGACTCGCAAGAGTGGGAAGCGGCGGCGGTGACCGGGGGAGTGGGACAACCGGCGGCTGCTGGGCGTCGGTGATGCGTCCTTCTTGAGCTGAAGGCGGCTGCTTGGACGCTGCAGTTCGACAGGACTGTGGGGCTCGGTAAGGCGATGTACGGCTACGACCGGTTGCACGTCGGCCGGTTCACGCTCGACGACGCCGAGCTTGTGCGCCAGGCCCGGACTTCCTCGCCGGCACCCACGCGAAGCGCCCCTCAGACTGCCCGGCCTGCCGTCCCAAGAAAGCAGCCTCCGCGGCGGGCTCCGCTCCATCGGCGGCCGTAGCCGTCCGGTGCGTCGACGTCGACCGTTATTCAACCAGTCGGTTGACAACGCCGTAGGCCCGGCCGTAGGTTTATTCAACCGATTGGTTGAAGATGCGAGGTGCGAGATGGCCAACGACCGGCTGTCCCGGGTGTTCTCCGCTCTGGCCGACCCGACCCGGCGCGACATCGTGGCCAGGCTGGCCGCCGGGGATGCCACGGTCAACGAACTGGCCGAGCCGTACGACGTGACCGTGCAGGCCGTGTCCAAGCACATCAGGGTCCTGGAAGACGCCGGTCTGGTCAGTCGCAGCAGGGACGCTCAGCGGCGGCCCTGCCGCCTTGAGGGAGAGGTCTTCGACCTGATGACGAAATGGATCGAGCGTTACCGGCGCGAGGCGGAGGACCGTTTCCGTCAGCTCGATGCCGTCCTCGAGCAGATGGAGGAACAGCCGGTGACGGGCACCCCGACGAAGGAGGCGGCATCATGAGCACCACGACGGCGAACCGCCGGAACGAGACGCAGATCGTGGTCGACCCGGCTCTGCCCACCATCCTCATCATCCGGGAGTTCGACGCTTCGCCGGGGCGCGTGTTCCGGGCGTACACCGATCCTGACCTGGTCGTCCAGTGGCTCGGCCCGCGTCGGCTCACCATGCGGATCGACGATTACGAAGCGCGCAGCGGTGGGTCGTACCGCTATGTGCATCGCGAGGGCGACGGGACGGAGTACGGCTTCCGCGGTGTGTTCCACGAGGTACGCCTCAACGAGCGCATCGTGCAGACCTTCGCCTTCGACGGCTTCCCGGACGGAGTCAGCCTGGAGACAACCGCCTTCGAGGACCTCGGCGGTCGCACCCGGGTCACCACCAAATCCCTCATGGACTCCATCGAGGCCCGCGACTCGATGATCAAGAGCGGCATGCAACGCGGCGTCCGGGAAGGCCACGAGCGGCTTGACGAGCTGCTCAGCGGCCGCCGGAGCGGCAACGCCGACCGACGTACCGAGATGGAAGGCTTGAGATCATGACGAGGGCAGCCGATGAGCACCGCACCGTCGCAGGGGTATTCACGGACCGCGTGCGCGGAGTGCGTCCCGGGGCATGGGACAACCCTGCGCCGTGCGAGGGGTGGGTCGCCCGGGATGTGGTGCGCCACCTTGTCGAGTGGTTCCCGGACTTCCTGAAGGCCGGCGCCGGAGTCGAACTGCCGAAAGGGCCGTCGGTGGACGACGACCCGGTGGCGGCCTGGACGGTGCACAGCGACGGGGTGCAGGCCCTCCTCGACGATCCGGCCACGGCGCAGAGGATGCTGTCGAACCAGCACATCGGAGAGGTCCCGCTGGACCAGGCGGTCGACCGGTTCTACACCGCCGACGTCTTCATGCACACCTGGGACCTGGCGCGGGCCACCGGCCAGGAGGAGCGCCTCGACCCCGGCAGGTGCGCCCAGTTGCTCGACGGGATGCTGCCGCTCGACGACGTGCTCCGCAAGAGCGGGCAGTACGGACCACGGGTCGAGCTACCCGAAAGCGCCGACGTACAGACTCGCTTGCTCGCCTTCATCGGCCGTAGGCCCTGAGTGTGACTCGTGCTGCCCAGGAGGCGGGTGATGGAACGGAGTAACTCGTGGACGATGCGGGCCAGGCGCAACGTAAGGGACTACGAGCGCAAGATCTCCCATGCCGAAGCGCACATCCGGTGGGCGTTCATCACGCTCATGTCCCGCAGTCCGGCCGGCCACACCGGCAGCCCCAGCAGTCGTCGGCGTCCCTCGACGCGTGAAGACAGGGTCTTCCGCTGCCGTTCGACGATCCGTCCATCGACGCCGATCCGAACGGCAAGCAGGTTCCCCGCCTCGCCTCATAACGCTGTGACCAGCGGAAAGAGGTTCAGACACAGCTTCTTGCAGCCGCAGTGGGTGGCGTGGCGGCGGCTGTTCCTTCGGCGGCTCGTACACCAGACGGGAGCGACAGGGCATTTCCGACTTCACCATGGGGGCCACGGACGCCATCAGCGAGGCAGCGTGACGAGCCCCATCTCATAGGCGGTGATGACGAGCTGGACCCGGTCCCGGGCGCCCAGTTTGGTGAGCAGCCGTGACACGTGCGACTTGGCGGTGGCCACCGTGATGAAGAGGTCCTCGGCGATCTCGGTGTTCGACCGGCCGCGTCCGACCAGGGTCAGTACTTCCCGTTCCCGCTCGGTGATGCCCTCGACCGGCCGTGGGGAGCGCTCCGGGACAGCTTCGGGGCGCCCGATGAAGTCGGCGATCAGACGGCGCGTCACGCCCGGCGCGATCAGTGCGTCGCCGGCGGCGACCACGCGGACCGCCGCGAGGATGTCGTCCAGCGCCATGTCCTTGACCACGAAGCCGCTCGCGCCGGCCCGGAGCGCGCCGTAGACGTAGTCGTCCTCGTCGAAGGTGGTCAGGACGAGGACGCGGGTCGTTGCCGGACCGGCCGTGATCAGGCGGGTGGCCTCGATCCCGTCCATGCCGGGCATCCGGATGTCCATCACCACGACGTCGGGGCTGACATCGCTGACCAGTTGGACCGCCTCGGCACCGGTGGAGGCCTCACCGATGACTTCCAGGTCGGGGTGGTCGGCCATGAGTACGCGCAGGCCGGACCGAACCAATGGCTGGTCGTCGGCGAGCACCACGCGGACGGTCATCGGGTCTCCACCGGAACTCCGACGGGCGAGGGCAGCGGCAGCCGAGCCGCCACCCGGAAGCCGCCCTCGGGACGCGGCCCGGCGCTGAGCTGGCCGTGCAGCAGGCCGACCCGCTTCCGCATCCCGATGATGCCGAAGCCGTGGGCCGAGCCGTTCCCGGTGGCGCCGCGCCCGTCGTCGACGACCTCCACGAACAGTTCTTCGTCCCTGTAGTCGATGGCCACCCGGCAATGCCCGGTGCCCGCGTGGCGCACCACGTTGGTCAGCGCCTCCTGCACGATGCGGTAGGCGGACAGGTCGATGTCGGCCGGCACCGGACGCTGCTCCCCGCTGCGGCGCACGTCGACGCGTACCCCCGCGTCCGCGGTCGCTGCCGCCAGCCGTTCGACGTCCGCCAGCCCCGGCGAGGGTGCGAGCGGTGACTGCTCCGAGGTGGTCGCGGCCCGGTCGGCCTGACGGAGCGACACCAGCGTGCGCCGAAGGCCCGACAGGGTCTCTCGGCTGGTGGCCTCGATGGCGCGCAGGGCCTCGCGCGCCTCGGCCGGCTAGACGAGTCATTCCGAATGATCGTTAGTGGTCGTAGGCGGTCAGGGATCGCGTGACCGGCTGGCCGGTCTTGTGGTTGTGCCAGATCGCCGC
>NZ_JBSFDW010000048.1:0-60548 GCF_053594115.1 Streptomyces sp. NPDC001970
TCGAATGGAACGAGTGATCTACATGGCCAACGGCGCCGTGATCGCGGTCAAGCCCCGGGCATTCAGGCAGTTCCAATACCCGACTCCACCATTACACGTCCAGCAGACCCGGGTCGAGGACGCCTGGGTGTCCGGGCAGCAGCGGGCCGCGAAGCGGCTGGAAGGACTGATGGGATGAAGTGGAACCTGCGGCTGACCGCCGCGAACAAAGGGATCTGGAAGGCATCCGAGCTCCAGCGGAGCCTGGCCGAACACGGCTTGGTGATCTCGGCCGGGAAAATGTCCGGTCTATGGTCCGGCCAACCGGTCTCCCTCAAGCTGGAGGACCTGGACGTGATCTGCGTCGTGCTCGGCTGTGAGATCGGCGATCTGCTGATTCCCGAGCCAGGGAAGGTCAGACTCCCAGGTCAGCAGGCTGGCATCCAGGAGGCCACGACCGGCTCGGTAGTGGCTCCGGCCGTCGTGCCCAAGCGCCGCGACGGCCGTTCACTGCCGCCGATGTGACCTGGCTGCCACCACCATGGGGAAGATCAGCGAGAGCAAGCCGGCGGCCTCCTGCTCAGGCTGTTTCGCCTGGGGGCAGTTGCCCGGCCGGTTCTGCCGCGGCTGCTACACCTACGGCCAGCAACACGCCGTCGGTGCATGCGTCGGCTGCCGGCGACAGGTCCCGGTCGATGACAAGTACGGCTACTGCCGCCTCTGCCGGGCTCAGGCGACCTGGGCGATCAAGGCCAGCGGCAAGGCTTCGGTGATCGAGCCGTACCTACGGCAGGTGGCCTGCCAGCAGCTGTTCTTCGCGAACCTCCAGCGGCCCAAGAACGGCGGGCCGAGAGTCGGCAAGGCCGGACGGCGCGTGCTGAAGCCGCCGCCGCTTCCCGAACCACACCGCGTGATCACCACGTCAACGCAACTGACGCTGTTCACTGCCACTCGGGACTTCCACCGATTCGACCGAGAACTCCACGCCGACCTGGCCAATCCCTGGCTGATCCGGGCCCGGCAAGCCGCTCGGGCGCCGGGAGAAGCCCGCGGCTGGAGCCGCTGGATCACCAGCGACGTGAACCGAGCCCTGGTCATCGTGCTGTCCGGCTTCCGCGAAGGCGAGTCGATCCGATACTCCGAGCTCTTCCCGGCCCTACGACTCCGTGGGCTCCCCGTCGTGCGGACCGCCGAAGTCCTCGACCCTCTCGGCCTGTTTGACGACGACCGGGCACCTGCAGTCGACCGCTGGTTGGAACGAAAACTCGACGGGATACCTCCGGGCATTCGTCGCGCCGTCGAAGCCTGGGTTCGCACTCTCCTCGACGGTGGCCCGCGGTCCGAGCCCCGCTCCCGGCATACGACATGGGCCTACCTCGGTGAGATCCAGCCGGTGCTGCTGGAGTGGTCCAGCCACTACGACCACCTGCAAGAGGTCACCCGGGAGGACATCATCGCGGCCCGGGACGCTGTCACCGGCAAACAGCGCGAAAGCCGGATCGTCGCACTGCGGTCACTGTTCCGGCACGCGAAGAAGGCCAGGTCTTCCGCAACCCGACGATCCGCACCCGTGTCCCCCGACAGACCGGCGGCGTCCTCCAGGCCCTCGTCCAGACGGACATCGACGAGGCCATCGCCACCGCCACCACCCCAGACATCCGGCTCATCATCGCCCTGGCCGCCGTCCACGCAGCACGGCCGAAGACGATCCGCACCATGCAGCTGGACGACGTCGACCTGGGCAACCGGCGCATCACCATCGGCCGCCACGTCCGCCCACTCGACGACCTCACCCACCGAGCGGTCCTGGACTGGCTCGACCACCGCCGCAACCGCTGGCCGAACACGGCCAACCCCCACCTGCTGATCACCCAGAAGACCGCCGTCGAACTCGGCCCGGCCGGCAAGCTCTGGACCACCCGGGCCACCCGCAACCTCACCGCCACCCTCGAACGGCTCCGCGTCGACCGACAGCTCGAAGAGGCCCTCACACACGGCGCCGACCCCCTCCACCTCGCCCTCGTCTTCGGAATCGACGAGAAGACCGCCATCCGCTACGCGGACTCGGCTCGCCGCCTCCTGGAAACCGATTCCGAGTCGCTGAACGCCGTGAAAGCATCAAGGGGTGATCAAAGCTGAGGACCTGGTCGGGAGGCGCCTGCTGCAGGTGACAACGTCCTGGCACCACTACTCGGAGACCGAGCCGTCCCTCCTGCACATGTGGCTACACATGGATGGCCTCGGCCCCGTCCGGTTCCACACACCCGGTGACGACTTGGCCCTGGAGATCGACCAGCCCCACGGCTCCTACGACATGGACGAATACGGCCGCACCACGGTCGAGGACGATCTACGGGACTTCCCGATGAGTCCGTTCGTCGGCGAGCAGGTCCTCTCCGCCCGAGAGATCCGGTATCGGGACGGGAACCGCGACTTCGCCGTCGGCTTCACCGTTCAGTTCCCTAGCGGGAGCATCCGCATCCTCAACCTCGCCGACGAGCTCGTCCTCGCCCACGACCAGCACCTGGGCCCGGTCGAGGCGCATCTCCACGAGACGACGACCCACGCGGCCCCAGCTCCCTCGCCGTGAGTTCGGAGCGAACCCGCGGGTCCGTCTCTGCACAGCACAGCATCGGACCCGCGGGTTCCCGTTGAAGGTCCTTCACTTCGTCTGAACCCACGGGACTCACGGCCCCGGTCTCCTATCTCTGACCCACGGTGCAAAGTAGCCGCCGCGCTGCTGATGGCCTCGTTGCTTTGCGGCCGGCCGCTTCGTTATGCCGAACGAGTAGTCGGCGAAGGGGTGGGAGCGTTCATGCGCCGGGAGTGGTCCCCCGAGGACGTGGTGGCGTGCTGGACGCCGGTGGGCAGCGACTGGGACCTGGTCGCGAACAAGTCCGGCCCGACGCGTCTCGGATTCGTGCTGATGCTGAAGTTCTTCGAGCTGGAGGGCCGGTTCCCCCAGTTCGTCGAGGAGTTCCCGCAGGCCGCGGTCGACTACGTGGCCGACGTGGTGAAGGTGCCAGCGGAGGACTTGGCGAAGTACGACCTGTCGTCCCGCTCGGCGAAGGGGCACCGTACGCAGATCCGCGTGGCGCTCGGCTTCCGACCGGCGACCCGCGCGGACGAGGAGCGGCTGACCGCCTGGCTTGCCGAGGAGGTCTGTCCGGTCGAGCTGGTGGAGGTCCGGCTGCGCGAGGCCCTGTTCGTGCAGTGTCGCAGCGACCGCATTGAGCCCCCGGGCCGGATCGAGCGGATCGTGGCCGCTGCCCGGGCCCGGGCGGACCGGGTCTTCTGCGCGCAGACCGTGCGGCGCCTGGGCGAAGTATGCGTCGGCCGCCTGCTGGCCCTGGTCGCGGAGGGCAACGAGGACGGCACCGCACTGCTGGCCTCACTCAAACGGGACCCGGGCGCGGTGGGGTTGGACTCGCTGTTGACGGAGATCACCAAGCTGACCGAAGTACGCAAGCTCGGGTTGTCCGAGGGGCTGTTCGTGGACTGCTCGGAGAAGCTGGTGGCCGCGTGGCGGGCGCGGGCGATCAAGATGTACCCCTCGGACTTCCGGGATGTGGGTGAGGATGTGCGGATCACGCTGCTGGCGACGTTGTGTGCGTCCCGGTAGGCGGAGATCACTGATGCGCTGGTGGAGTTGCTGGTCGCCCTGGTCCACAAGATCAATGCTCGTGCCGAGCGGCGGGTGGAGAAGCAGCTGACGGCAGAGCTGAAGAAGGTCCGGGGCAAGGAGGGCATCCTCTTCAAGCTGGCGACGGCCGCGGTCGACAAGCCGGACGAGGTCGTACGACGGGCGCTGTTCCCGGTGGTGGGTGAGAAGACGCTGCGCGAGCTGGTCGCTGAGGCGAAGGCGAACGAGAGGGTCTTCAAAGCCAAGGTGCGCACCACTCTGCGCTCCTCGTACAGCTCGTACTACCGGCAGATGCTGCCACCGCTGCTGCAGACGCTGGGCTTCAAGTGCAACAACACCGCGTACCGGCCGGTGATGGACGCGCTCGTGCTGCTGGAGAAGTACGCCGAGGGCGACGGCAAGACCCGCTTCTACGACGGCACTGACACGGTGCCGATGGACGGCGTGGTGCGCAAGGACTGGCGCGAGGCTGTCGTCGACGACAAGGGCCGCATCGAACGCATCCCGTACGCGCTGTGCGTCCTGGTCGCGCCGCGCGACGCGATCCGGCGCCGCGAGATCTACATCGAGGGCGCGATGCGGTGGCGCAACCCGGAGGACGACCTGCCCGGCGACTTCGATGCCACCCGCACCGTCCACTACAACGCGATCCGCCAGCCCGAGGACCCCAAGGAGTTCATCACCGGCCTGAAGCGGCGGATGACGGACGGCCTGGACCGGCTGTCGGCGGCGCTCGCGGACGGCTCGGCGGGCGGGGTGAAGGTCACCACCCGCAAGGGCGAGCCGTGGATCACCGTGCCGAAGCTTCAGCCCTTGGAGGAGCCCACCGGACTGGCGGCGCTGAAGGAGGAGGTCGTACGCCGCTGGGGCGTCCTCGACCTGCTGGACGTGCTGAAGAACGCCGACTTCCTCACCGCCTTCACCGACGAGTTCACCTCGATCGCCGCGTACGAGCGCATCGACCGCGACGTCCTCCAGCGCCGTCTGCTGCTCGCGCTCTTCGGGCTCGGCACGAACATGGGCATCCGCGCGATCGTGGCGACCGGCGAGCACGGAGAGAGCGAGGCCGCGCTGCGGCACGTGCGCCGGCACTTCATCACCGTCGACAACCTGCGGGCCGCCGTCACCAAGCTGGTGAATGCCACCTTCGCCGCCCGGGATGCCGCCTGGTGGGGACAGGGCACCGCGTGCGCGTCGGACTCGAAGAAGTTCGGTTCCTGGTCCAGCAACTTCATGACCGAGTATCACGCCCGCTACGGCGGCAACGGCGTGATGATCTACTGGCACGTCGAGCGCAAGAACGTCTGCATCTACTCCCAGCTCAAGAGCTGTTCCTCCTCCGAGGTAGCGACGATGATCGAGGGACTGCTGCGGCACTGCACGGACGCTGAGATCGAGTCCAACTACGTCGACACCCACGGCGCGAGCGTGGTCGGGTTCGCTTCACCGAGCTGCTCAACTTCCGCCTGCTGCCGAGGTTGAAGAACATCGGCAGCATCCGCCTGTACCGCCCGGACGACGCCCCGCCCGGCTGGCCCGCGCTCGGCGGCTCGCTGACCCGGCCGATCCGCTGGGACCTGATCGCCCAGCAGTACGACCAGATGGTCAAGTACGCCACCCCACTCCGGCTGGGCACCGCGGAGACCGAGCAGGTGCTGCGGCGCTTCACCCGCGGCGGCCCCAAGCACCCCACCTACGCCGCTCTCGAAGAACTCGGCCGCGCGGTGCGCACCATCTTCGCCTGCGACTACCTCGCCAGCCCCGGCCTGCGCCGCGAGATCCACGGCGGCCTCCAGGTCGTGGAGAACTGGAACGGCGCGAACACCGTGCTCCACTACGGCAAGGACGGCGCCCTGACCGGCCCGGACAAGGAACACGCCGAGACCTCGATGCTCGCCCTGCACCTGCTCCAGTCCAGCCTCGTGTACGTCAACACGCTGCTGTTGCAGCAGATCCTGGCCGAACCGGCCTGGGCGAACAAGCTCAGCGACGAGGACCGGCGCGGCCTGACTGCGCTGTTCTGGTCCAACGTCAACCCGTACGGCACCTTCCGCCTGGAAATGGACAAGCGCCTCGAGCTGGGGCCGGTCGCCAACGTGCCCGACCCCCGAACCCCGGCGGACGCCGCCGACCGATCGGCTCCGGGGACACGATGAAGGACTTCCAGGGAGGCCAACCGGAATGCGCCGGAAGCAGGCAACAGGCGTGATCCGTTGATCCCCTGCTCGACACACTGACGGCCCCAACCCATGCACCACTTACAGTAATCTATGTGCCACTTTCCGTGACAGTGCGGGGCTGGAAACGTACTCTCCTGACCGTCCGAGCGCGATCTTCACCGATCGCTTCTGAAGAGATCCGCCGAGCGTCATCGGAGGAGATCTGTGTACGGAGAGGCCTGGGGCTGCCATGGGGTACCGGGAGTGGAGGCACAGATGGAGGCTGTACGCGGCCGGGGTCGCGGGGGTGATGCTCACGGGAACGTTGAGCGCCCCCGCGTGGAGCGCGCCGACGCCGTCCCCGCCCCATGGAGCGTGGCAGAAGTGGTCAGCAGCACTGGAGACGGCGGCGACCGGCGACCGGCGTGGCCTGGCACCTGCCTACGGTGAGGTCAAAGGGCTGCTCGCGGAGCAGAAACAAACCGCGACCCCGGCCGCGCGCCGACGGATCAAGGGCATCGAGAACTCCCTGTCGTCGGGCTACAGGCGTCTGAACGAGAGCGGCTCGTCCCAGGGGCTGGCCAACAATGCCGCGGCCCTGTTGAAGCAGCCGCCGAAGGCGCGACACTCCACGGCCCGGCGTTCGCTGCCCACCGTGCCCGTGCCCCGGACGGGCGAGACACCGAGCCTGCCGAGCAGTGCTCCCGCAGGAGCGGACCTGCGCCAGGAGTCGGTCTCCTCCTCCGACGAGATCAAGAAACTGGCGGCCGACCTCAAGTCCCCGTCCAGCATCTACTCGTGGGTGCGCAAGAACACCGTCAGCGTCCCGGTATGGGGCGTCACCCAGGGCGCCGACGGCTGCCTGCAGACCCGGGTCTGCTCCCCTCACGACACATCTTCGCTGCTGTCTTCGCTGCTGCGGGCCCGCGGGGTCGAGACCCGATATGAGCGCGGCGTCGTCAAGATGAAGGTCAAGCAGTTCCAGCAGGCGATGGGCGACTTCACCGACCTGGACGCCGCGGTGCAGTTCGCCGCGTCGCTGGGCACGCCTGTCAGCGTGGAGACCAACGCCTCGAACGAGCCGGTGGCTGTCGAGGTCGGGCACATCTGGGTGCAGGCCTACCTCCGGCACCGCAACGGCCATGGAGACGATGCCGACGCACAGGATGCGCATCAGGATGAGCATCCACATGCGAAGCCGAGGTGGGTCCGTCTCGACGCCTCGCTGAAGCCACTGAAGTTCATCAAACCCTTGGGCCTCGCCAAAGTCACTGGTGCGACCACGTTTAAGCAACTCGCTGCGAGCACCAGCGTCGACCCCGACTACCCGGCCGTCACCGGAGTGGACGCCGACAAGCTGCAGGCCGTGCAGGACCAGTGGCGCGAGAAGCTGTTGGCCAAGCTCCAGGAGATGGCGCGCCAGGGGGCGACCATCGGCGACGCCATCGGTGGCACGGTCGCCGCGGTGCCCTCCAAGTCAAGGTTCACCGGCCCACCCGGGCCTATCACCAGGTTGGTGTCCCGAACGGCCGACATCCCCGCCGCGGACTACCACTTCGTCCGGCTGACCGTCGCGAACCAGACCACGATCACCGTACCCACCTACCGAATGGCCACCCAGCGCCTGACGATCGCCTACGTGCCGGCATCAGCGGCCGACGCCAAAACCATCAACGACAACGGCGGCCTGGTCAACGTCGCCCCCTACCTGGTGGACCTGCGCCCGGTGATCTACCTCAACGGCAACAAGCAGATCACCGGTGACCCGATCACCATGGGCCAGTTCCAATCGGTCGTCGTGTCGCTGTCCGACCCGGCGGGAGGCGTGCGCACCTACACCCATAGCGTCGCCGCGGGCACCTACGCCAATGTCGGAATCAGCACCGGCAGTGAGACAGGGGACACTCTCGTCGGGCGCGAGGCCAGCTTCAGAAGTACCTACCAGCGGCTGCAGGACGGCGCCGACGTGGACTTCGAGAACGTCATCGGCGCGGTGCTGGACGGACACGCACAGCAGTACTACCTGATGGTCGACGCCTTCAATGCTTCCACCAGCCACCAGCGCAACGTGCGGATGGCCAGCCCGCCCCGCGAGCTGCTGATGATGTTCATGCCCGCCTTCCAGTATTCGGGCGACACGGCAATCTCCACTCTCGGTGTCGGCATGCTCATGGACGCCCAGGGGATGGTGTACTCCTCGGTGTCCCGGACGGGGAACACCCAGGGGGCCGTGGACACCATGCTGCAGTCCGGGCTGATGGGTTCCCAGCTGGAAAGCGGCATCTTCGAGGCAACCGAACTGACCCGCTCGGTCTCCACCGTCGAATTGCACCGCCAGGCCCTGGCCCAGCAAATCCCCTTGGCCGCATTGAACCCCTCCAACGCGGACACCGTCAGCGCCAAGCTGAATCTCAGCCAGGTCGACCGCGACTTCATCGCGTCGGCGGCACGCAACGGCTCTGCCGTCATCGCCACCACCTCCCCCGTCACTTACGGCAGGTGGACAGGTTCGGCATGGGCCACCCTCGATCCCCGCACCGGAGCGACCGGCAGCCTGATCCACGGGGGTCTGTTCGGCGGTGGCACCGCCGAGTTCAGCGAGCAGATGTCTACCTGGGCCACCCCCGTTCTCTCCCAGCTCGAGGCAGCGGAAGGGGTCATCCGGTCGGTCGGCGGGAGTTCAGAGGCCCTGGCCAGGGTCCCCGTGCTCAACAAGTTCCTCGCAGGCCTCATCGCGGTAGATCGCGGTATCGCCACCTACAACAAGACCCGCGATCCCCTGCGGGGAGCATTGGCCGGGTCGGCCTCCTACCTGGTCTCCATGGCCGTAGGTGCGGTGCAAGCCGAGCTCGTCACCGTTGTTAGCGCGGCAGTAGTCGGGACCAGCGGCACCACAGTCGCCCTCGGTGCCGCCGCGATCGTCACCGGCGTGATCTACCTCGACCAGGTCGGCGATCAGCTCACCACTGCCATCATCAACGAAATCGAGGCGCCCGCTCCCTGATCCTCCGACAACACCGGCTGGGTCGTAACGGTGAATACCTCACTGTTACGACCCGGCCATCACCTTTTCGAGCCAAGACCATTTCGGCCGGTCCGCACCTTCACAAAACCATCGTTTTCTGAAGATCCGGTGTTCAAGATCGAACAACCGCGACGTGCCTTCAAAACTCCTTCAGAAACCCGGCTCTTCAACAACCCCGTGAACACCGATTCTTGAGAAGATCCGGGCATGAAAGCGTCCCTGGAGCCGTCCGAACTCCTCACCCCCTCGCCCGCCGTCCTCACCGACATCCGGATCGGCTACGCACGGGTCTCTACCGGCGGGCAGAAACTCGACCGCCAGATCGACGCACTCAACGCCGCGGGCTGCCGCCGCATCTTCGCCGACAAGAAGTCCGGCAAGAACGATCTGCGGCCCGAGCTGAAGGCGTGCCACGCCTTCCTCACCCCCGGCGACACCCTCGTCGTCCCCTCGCTCGACCGCTACGGCCGTAGCCTCCAGGACCTCGTCAACATGGTCGCCGAGCTGCGCGAGCGCGGCATCGGCTTCCAGTCCCTGCACGAGTCACTCGACACCACCACCCCCGGTGGCCGCCTGATCTTCCATGTCTTTGCCGCCCTCGCCGAGTTCATCCGCGAACTCATCGTCGCCGGCACACACGAGGGCCTCGCCGCCGCCCGCGCCCGCGGCAAGGTCGGCGGACGCCCCACGGTCGTCAACGAGGACCTCATCCGTGCGGCCCGCGACATGCTGCCCAACCCGGAGAACAGCGTCACCACCATCGCCAAGATCCTGGGCGTCTCCGTCGGCGCGCTGTACAATCACATCCCGGACCTCAAGGAGCTGCGGAACTCCGGTGTCCCACGGCAGTTGGAGGGGAGCAAGTAGCCCCCGCGGCTACTTTGCACCGTGGGTCAGAGATAGGAGACCGGGGCCGATACGGCCCATGGCCACCTCGAACGCCTCCCGCCAACGAGCGGGATCTATGCTGTGACCTGCGGCCACCGTCTCATCGTTACTCCACACAAGTCACGATGATCAACGGTGGCCGTACCCGTACCCCTACCAGGCCCCACCAGCAAGATCACGATCTACAGCTGGAGTACTAGGGTGGGCTGAGCTGCGCCTTCTTGAGTGAGTGTGCCCAAAGGAGGCCGCCGGTCGCCGAACCTCGCCCAGAGCAAGGACTTCACGGTGCCAGGGGACCCGAGGAGGCCCTGGCTTTCGTTGTCATGGGATGAGATCTCGCCGTCGGTCGGGCTTCTTCGCGTCGTTTCACATGTCGAGGATCCATTCGGCAGGCAGGCGCACGACGTCGATGAAATGGGAGCGTTGCATGAGTTCGGTGGCGGTGGCGGGATCGACGCGAGAACTGGGAAGTTCGATCTCTCGGACGCGGAGCCGTAGCGGGCCGAGCGCGGTGGGTAGTGACGGGAGGTCGGCAACGCCGTCATGGCTGAGCACGGTGAGCCCGTCGACTGGTCGCCAGGCCGGTATGCGGGGGTCGAACTGGTCACCGATGTCAATCAAGTCTACCTCGTCCACCGGCAGCCTCTCCGGTGCGATGCAGTGTTCTACGGTGACCTCGAACGCATTGCGAGCGGCGGGGCCGGTTCCAGCCAGCTCTACCCTCACCGATTTCACCGATTCGCCCGTGCGACTGACCGTCAGCCTGCGGTCTGGGGGCAGTTGGACCAGGTCGGCCGCCACCACCGTGGACAGTTCCAGGCCGCGTAGGCTCTCCGGTTGGTATCGGGCAAGAATGAGCCGGATGAACGGGTTGTAGGACCGGTCGGGGGACGGGGTGCTGATCTCGACGTCGGCGGACCAGTGGTCTGCGGCGTCGGTGACGGCGTACGGGACGGCCTGCACATGTGCCTTGAATTCGGGCAGGAAGAGCCGTTTCACCTCGCCGGTGGTTCCACTGAACCAGTCGGCCGGTGGGAATGTGGGCAACGCTGGTGATGCGGAGATCGGATCCCGGCCTGCGCGAGTGAGGAATTCGGCCTGCTCTGGGCTGGGATCCTCGTCGGCGACGACGACTGCCAGCCGCTCGCCCTCGCCGGTTTCGTACCACGGCCGTGCCAGCTGGACCCGCAGCCGTTGGCCTCGGCGCACCCGTTCCAGCCGATCGGGACCGGCCGGTCCGGACTCCCAGCGGAAGGCCGGGGTCACGGAGCGCACGATCGGCGGCGACGGCCGTGCACTGGACACGATGGACACAGGCTGTTGGGTGGTGGCCACCTGGAACGCGGTGTCTGGCTCGGTCGGATGGTAGTAGTCACGGAACCGGCTGATGGCGGTCAGCGTATAGGTGACCGTCCGATGCTTGGTGTCGCCGAATGAATGGCGCATAGGGTTGAACTGCGGCTTACCGCGGGCGACCGGTTCGGTATGCAGCCGCTCGACGACCACCTCCTCCTCACCGATGTCCGACCGCTCGGTCCAGTGTGCGGCGACGTCCACCTGGACCGTGCTGTCGGTGTTGAGCCCGTTCTCCCTGAAGGTGGGATGCAGCACGGCGGTGGTGTCGCCCTCAGTCCGCACGATGGAATCCGAGGGCAACCGCCACCGCGGTTCCACAAGTGGTCGCCGAACCGCGTGTACGAGGTGGACAACCCTCGGCGGTGACAGCATCGGGTGCTCGCCATTGAGCGCCTCGGCCAACGACGCCTCCGGGACATGAGCCCGCGCCAGCCACTCGTACATGGCAAGATGGCCGGCGTACCCGCGGCGGATGGTGGACGACAATGCGATCGTTGTCTGCTCGGCCTTGGCCAGGCCGACCACGAGGCGGTCACCTCGCCAGTGCAAGGTCATCGGCCCCTCGCCTGCCGACCGGTCGACCAACTCGATCGACTTGTCGTCATAGTCGGGCCAGTCCGGTTGCCATTTGGACAGCTCGCTCACAAACTCTTCCACTCCACCCGGCTCGCCTCGCAGCCTGGCGTTGACGCCGCCCACGGCCGGATCAGGCAGTCCGTGCCCGGCGGTCTCGCCCTGTTCGGCATAGGCGGTCAGGGCGCGCTCAGCCCATCGTCTGGTTTGCTCCTCGGTTCGTGGCGGGTCGAACTCGCCGTGCTGCTCGGCCACACCGAAGGTGGTCTGCGGTGGCAGCAGGACGCGCTGGTCGGTCAGCGGGTAGCCCGGGTCGGCTTGCGACACCTCGGCGACGCTGAGGTTGTGGTCGCTGCGGATCACCAATCGGTCGATGGCCGCGCCGACGGCGAGTGGGCTGGACGCGTGCGGCACCGGCGGCAGCACCGGTTCGTGTCGCCAGTAGAAGATCGTCTCCGTGGCGGTGGAGCTGGAGCTCTCATGGTCGGCACCGAGACCGCCACCTGCCAGGTCGGCGATCCGAACCCTGAGGCTGTACTTCTGAGAGAAGCGCAGCGACGGCAGCGTCCCTGGTTTGAGCCGGTAGTCCCAGGTGAACTCGTACGGCAGCGCAACGTCAGGTCTCCTCGCGGCACCGGCCGTGTTGTCCAGGAGGTTGGGGCGCGGCACGGCGAGGCTCCAGCCGTCCCAGCGGGTGACTATCTGGTCGGCGTGGAGGCTGTTGTCCGCGTCCTTGACGGCGGCGTTGGCCTTGATGTGGCCTTCCTCGTCCCCGTAACCGTCCTCATCCAGGCGGCCGGCCTGCTCGATCGCCAACCCGTTGACCTCGTAGCGGGCTTGCCGGGCGCACAGCGGGTACCAGTGCGAATCGTCGCCCATGCGCACGTCCACCCGGTAGCCGAGAATCAGGTCCTCGGCATGGAATACCGCCTCGTCGGTCGAGTCCAGGCCCGCGTTGGCGGCGGCCACCGCGACCCGGTTGGCGAAATCGTCCGCGCGGCCGGGCCGCACGAGCATGAACCCGGCCGATCGGATGTGCGGCAGGTCGGGCAAGCCGACGTCGTTCTCGGACCGGCGAGCGGACTGGGCCGCGCCCCGCAGCCGGCCGACCACGCCGTCGACCTCGAAGGTGGTGACCGCCCAGCGCGTTGGCGGGGGCGGCTGCTCGGGCTGCGGCGGCGGGGCCACGATCACCGGAGCCTGACCGAGGTCGAGCAGACCTGCGTGGATGTCGACCGCCGAGTCTGTCGACGGGGCAGGTACGAACAGGCTGTCGGTGAGCAGGTAGTGCGTCCACGGCGCGGTCACCAGAAAGCTGAGTGGCGGATCGGGGCATCGGATCGACAGATACCGCTCGTCCGGATCGCCGACGTCCAGTGCGGAGCGGTCCACGGTCACCTCGAAGATCAGCCCGAGCTTGCGCAGCACTGCAGGGTGTTCGCGGAGCATCGCCACGGTGCCGTGGAAGTCGGCGACCGCGTGTGGAGGGATCGGCGGCTGAGGGGGTGCGGACGGCATCGGAGTTTCGTCGAACCAATGGTCCAGTTGCCGGCGGACTACGGCCGGGGTGTTCTCGTCCGGCATGGCCATCGCCGTCGCCGAGGTCTGGTAGGTGCCCACCACATCGCCTGCCTGGCGGTACGTGTCGGCAACCATCGGAGCCGGGTGCGTCTTCCGCGTCCACTCGTTCACCAGGCCTGCCTGGCCGCCGAAGAACGCCTGCCACACGTCCGGGACGGCCACATCCTGGTAGGTGACCTCGGCCTGCACCGCCTGGATGCCGTCCGATGTCCTGGTGCGAATGTCGAAGGTGGACGCTGCGAGGGTGGCGGGCCAGTCCTGGATTCCGAAGTCGGCGAGTTGGCCCGCCTGCAGCCTCGGCACGACGAGAACCTGGATGACGGCCTGCGATCCGGACAGGCCACCGGGGACCGGGACCCACAGCAGCTCGCTCATCCGAGTCTCCCGGCGACGACCCGGGCGTTGCCGTCCTCGCACGCGGTGACCAGCAGTTCGCCGTCGACGTTGAAGGCGAGGTCGCGCACCGGACCCGGATGCAGCACCCGGTACAGCTCCAACCCGGTAGTCACCTCGATCACCTTGACTGTCGGATTCTCGGTGGCCACGGCGAGCGCCTGATCCTTCGGGTGGAACACCAGCGCGGTGATCGGGGCATCGTAGGTCAGGCTGAGCGCCTCGGCCGACTCCTCCTCGGTCAGCCGGGAGATTCGCACTGTCCGGTCGACGCCGCCGGTGGCCAGCAACGTCCCATCCGGACTGAACGCGACCGCGGTCACCGGCCTGGGATGAACCACCGTGCGGCGGACTTCCCCGGAAGCGGGGTCGATCACGCGTACCCGGCCGTCCTCGTTGCCGGTCGCCAGAAGACCGTTCCGGCTGAACGCCAGCGCCCGCACCTTCCCGTCGCCGTCCAACTCGTGCCTCAGCTGCCCGGATGCCGCGTCGATGACGCTGGTCGTTCGGTTGCTTCCCGTGGCGATCAGCGTGCCGTCCGGGTTGAAGACCACCGCAGTGACCCCACTTCGGTGGGCATGCCGACAGCGTTCGTGGCCGGTGGCGAGGTCGAGCACCCGAGCGGTGCGGTCGCCGCAGGCTGTGGCGATCGCGTCCCCTGCTGCGTCGATCGCCACGGCGTTCACCGGCTGACCGTGGTCGACCGCCCACACCAGGCCGTAGAGCGTCCTGAAGAGCCTGGCGCTCCCATCCAGGCAACCGGTGGCGACGGACTGGCTGTCCGCACTGATCGCGAGCGAGGTCACCGGGCTGGGGTGAGTGCCCTCCAGCACGTTCTCCCCGGTGTCCGCCCGGAACGCTCGGACGCGCTGGTCACCGGCGACGGTTGCGGCGACATTGAACGCGGTCTTTCCCATGGCGACTCTGCTGACCGGTCCGCCGTGTTCGACCGTGGCTCGCTCGACACCGGTGTCGTAGACATGCACGAACCCCTGGGATTCCGCGGTGACGCCGCCGATGACCACCCGGCTGCCGTCCGGGGTGAACGCGATGTCCCGGGCCAGGTCGCTGCTCCGGTCCGACCACTTCGGCGTTCCGGTCCTGGCATCCAACACCGTGATACCCGGTCCCGGGGTCGACCCCGGTATCTGATTCACCGCGAAGAACCGCAGATCGGGGCTGTACACCACCTTGGTGCATTCCTCGATATCCGTGATCGGGTCGAACCGGTGCGCTCCGGTGACCGCGCTGAACACGGCGGGGCCCCGCTCCGCCACAGCGGCGATCCATTGGCCGTCCGGGCTGACGGCGAGCGAGAGCACGCCGACCGGGTCGTGGAGTGGGGTGACGAGTTCGCCACCGGTCTCGAGGTTTCGTATCCGAACCTTGCCGTCAGCCATTCCGGCGATCACCGAACGAGAGTCGGGACTGAACGCGATGGATCTGACGGTCTCGGGCAGCTTAGTCGACTCGTCGGGGTCGTTCACGTCGCATACGAACGCTTCCGCGCCGCGGATGACGGCCAACCGCCGGGAATCCGGACTGAAGACCAGCCTGCTGGACTGCCACAGTTCGCTGAGGTCGCCACTGCTCTGCCACTTGGTATCGCCGTTCACGGCGTCGAACACCCAGACCAGGAGGCCTGCGACATATCCGGTGGACGATCCGATGGCGGCGACGCACGAGCCGTCCGGACTGAAGGCGACCTCTTCCGCGTCGGCCTGCTCCGGGTTGACGCACCTGACCTTGCCGGACGCCACCGCGTGTACACCCGTGGTGCCTTGACGGGGAACGGCCAGCCACGCCCCGTCGCTGCTGACCGCGATGCTGTCCACCTCCGCCTCCGTCTCCAGCGTAGCGTCGGGCTGCCAAATCGGTCGACCGGTGTGTGCATTGATCACCGTGATCGCTCCGCCGCCCAGCGTGTCACCGGAAGGGCGGCCGGACGCGACCGCGAGGAATGCGCCGTCCGGAGTCCAGCAGATCCGGTTCACCGGGTACGGCAGTGACAGGGCGTGCAGCCGCTTGCCTGGCTCGCTCATGGAGATTCCGTCCGATCCTCGTATGCGGTCAGTACGCGAACGCCCCGCGGTAGCGCCGCCACCGATCCAGCTCCAGCGTCGCGGCGTCGCGTTGCGGCGCCCCGAGCAGCCCGCGTATCGCGCCGGCGGAACCACCGGCCAGTACCCATTCGCCGCTGTCCAGCTCCACGCTTTCCGACCACAGCGTCAGGTCCACCTCGACGACCAGGGTCGCTCGGCCGACCAGGGCCTTGCGGTCCGACTGGTACGTCAGCCCGATGCGCATCTCGACGGAGAGGGAGATCAGGCCGAGTATCTCGACGCAGCCGCCGATGCGCAGAAAGCCCTCAAGGGACACGGAGCCGTTGTGTTCCAAGGTGAACCGCACGCCGCCGAGCGCGTGCACCTCGCCGCGGGCGACGAGGAAGTCGATCGCGACCAGCGCACCGAACTCGAGTGCCGCTTCGAGGCGGCGCAGACCGCCCCGGTCGAGCGTGATGTCGATGTAACCGCCGCCACCGAACATCAGCACGCTCAGATTGAACGGGTTGGCCCTGCTGCTGAACGCCAGCGACACCTGGACCGGCCGCCCGTCGAAAGGCACCTCGACCTCGGTGTGCACGGCGATGTTGCGCAACGAAAAGGCGCCGGCGGACACCGAGGGCACCGGCAGCGAGTACCGCGCGGTGATGCCGGTCGGGCTTACGTCGAGATACCGCGCGGCGCGTGCCAGGTCAACGGCGTCCTGCAGCTCCTCCAGCAGTTGCAGAACGCCGAGGAACCGGGTTTGCAAACCCGTGATCTTCAAGTCCGGTTCCCGGCCGGTGACCTGAGTGAACTCGATCGAGCCGAAGGAGAGCTTGAGCAACTGGCTGGGCCCGGGAGGTAACACCAGGGCGAAGTCGTTGACCGTGCACGTGGTGTGCGCATGTGGGTTCGGGTCGTCGACCGGACCGGGCGTGGTGGTGACCGTCAGGTTCAGCCGGGCTTTCGCGGACGGCTGGAACGGTCCGACCTGGATCAGTTTGATCTGCTCCCAGCGCATGGTGATGTCCGGCGGACGGCCGTTGTGTACGACCGAGGTGATCTGCGGGGGCACCTTGACCTCGGAGACCAACTCCCGGAGAGGGAAGCCGAGAACAGTGGCCTCCTTCGGGAAAACGCGCTTCGGGTCGAGGAATCCGGTGACCGGGTTGGGCAGGCCTGCCAGGTTGATCGGACCGAGAGACCGGGACAGCGCGTCGGCGGAGAAGACCGGCGCGGCGAGGCCGCCGGACAACTGCGCACGACCGACGAAGTCCACGGTGATGGGGTCACCGGTCAATTCGAGCAGCACGTCCTCGACATCGCCGTTGCTCAGGTAGTTCGCGGCGAACCGAACCGGGGTGGGAGCGTCGTGGCCGATCAGCGACCGCAAGGCGGGGATGCGTAGTTCGAGCCCGGTGAGGGCCGGTCGGTAGCCGTCCGCCGCCAGCCGGCCGCCGATGGTGAGCGCGTGCACCTCGTGCACATCGCCTTCCCGCCGGCCGGCCGAGCGGACCAGGTCGATGTTGGTGCCGGGCAACCGAGCCGACTGGGTGGTGTAGACCGCGCCCAGTTCCTGGGCCAGCCCGAGGTCAGTCAGCGAGGCGAAGTGGGGGGACAGGTCGGTGACGAAGATCAAGGGAAGAGTGCATCGGACATCCCCGGTCGGGGTGGCGAACCGCAAGGGGAACCCGAGCCGCTCACCGGTCCGGTTGGTCGGCCAGAAGTACGTCGGCTGCGGCTGGCCCCCGTCCGGCGGCTGGTACCACTGCCAGTCGGTGGCACCGAGGTCGGCGAACTCGCGTCGGGTGATCTCGACCTCGTCGAACGGGAAGGCTCGCCTGCTCGCCACGTCCGCATCCGCATCCGCACGACGCACCGGATCGGTGATCGTGAGAACCGACCACGACCGAAGGACAGCGGCGTGTCCCGCAGCCGGGTCGAATGTGCGCTCGGTGAACTCCTGGTACATGGCGCGGTGCCCGAAGGGGTACAGCGTGCCGACGACGGCTGCGTGCACGCCCAGATCTCGGCCGAGCGCAGTCCGCTGTCGCCAGCGGAAGTTGTCCCAGACCCCGTCGACGCTGAGCGTTCCGCCGAACGCGCTGAGCTCCAGCCTGCTCGCCGCGGCCGGTCGGTCGGCACCGTTGAGCGCGATCAGGGCACGCTCCGCGGCCGGTAGCGCGACCAGGAAGTCCAGGGCGTCCGCCTGGCCCGCAAGCTCGGTGTCGACCGGGCGAATCGCGAGCCCGGCATCCAGCCGTGTCGCCGAAGGCGCCGTCAGTGCGGTCCGCCACAACCCGGTCACTCCGCCGGCCACCACCGGGGCCGTCGGGTGTACACAACGGACGGCGCCGTGGCCCGCTCGGTCCTCGGGAACGGTGATCAGGCGCCAGGGCAGCTCGATCGCCGTATCGTCGGGGCCAGGCGGAACTGCTCCGATGTGGACCGACGCGGAGCCCATCGCCTCGAGGACACCGGCGACGGTCGGGGTGATCGCGGTGCCCTCGTGAACGGCGAGCACGATGCGGCTCGGCCCGGACAACATGGACCGCCATACCGGTACCGGCGGGTCGAGCAGCTGGAAGGGGGCGTCCATGCCGGGGAAGGACACTTCCTCGACCACGTGTTGGGGCGGGAACGTCACGATCAGCCTGGCGCTGTCGCCAGCAGCGATGAGCAGGGGAGCTCCGGACGAGTCGTTCCTCAGCGTGAAACCCGTCAGGCGAAGCCCGAGAATAACGTGATCTTCGGCTCTGACCAGGAGAAAATCCGGCACGGCAGCCACCTCACAGACAGTCGTTCAGCCAAGGATCGTGCCAACGCTGACGAAGCCGTCGCTCTCGCTCCAACCGATGTGACCACGCTCGAACCAGCTCACACGCCCGGGTGCCACGACGCGCTCCCCGGAGATCGGATTGCCGAGTTCGCCTGCCTCCTCACTGAGTTCGCGATATTTGTCGAGTATCACGCCGCGGACTTCCCAGGTACCCCATCTCGGGTGGCTGAAAATGTGAGCGAACCCGGTGGTGGTCGTCCAGTCGAACACCGCCCCGAGGCCATCCGCGGTTCGGCGTTCGCTGTCCCTGGGTACCGAGCCGCTGCTAGCCCCCGAGCTCTCGGCGTGGTGCACGGCAAACGAACGGAGCAGGGCGTCGTCGTGGAATGTCACGGCCGGGCCGCGCAACCGAGAGAACGTGATGTCTCCTGGATCCGCGATCCGATCAGCCACACCGAACTGGGCGCGTTGGAACAGCTCAAGCGCGATACGGGTCGCCGAGCCCCAACGGCCGTCGATGTTCAGTCCGGCCCGTGGTGTTCCATTGAGCAACAGTTGGACCAGTGCGACATCTTCGGGATGGTTGGGCCGCCCGTCGCCGACTCCTGCGCGCAGTTGAACCGACATTGCCACTCCGTTCTACTGGCCGATCTCCTGGCGGGCTCGTTTCACGTCCTTGGCGAATTCGGCGAGATACTGGAAGTGCATGATGTCGCCGGATTCCGGTCCCATGGAGCAGGCGCCCCAGTCCATGCCAGCCGTGGTCAGCGCGACCACGAGATCCTTTGGCAGCGCATCCAGGAAGCCGTTCCGGGGGTCGGTGTGTTTGAAAGGCCGGTCGGCAGGCTGTCCATTCGCCTTGATCACGGGCTCCAGCGGCAGAATCGGGGTGCCCGGACCGCCGCCGTGATCGGAAAAGTAGGTGCCAGGGTGCTCGGTAAGGGTGCGGTACTGCTCCACCATCAGGCTTTTCTGAGTGAGGGCGAGCTGGGTCTGGGCAGGCTCCGGCAGGAAACTGGGGATCTTCCCCGAGTTGACCATGTAAGCACGGAGGACGTCGACGGGCTGGTCGAGGAACCCGAAGTACACCTTGAAGTCGTCGCTCTCCCGCTTGAGCGAGTCGTAGAATCCCGGCACCGAACCTGCGGGCAGAGTCAGCGGCAACGCGTTGAGGACGCTCGGCACTCCGCGCATGAACAGGGAGATGGCCCCGTAGGTAAGTGCCAGCTTGAGATCTAGTGCCTGCTCGCCACGCTCGCCGATCAGGTAGGGGCAGCGGTCGCTGTTGATGTCCAAGCAGAAGCCCCACTCGTGGCCGCCGAAGTCTTTGGTGTTCAAACCCTGGATCTTGGGCCTGGTGGCAGCGATGGCAGCGCGCTGGTCCGACCGCAGCAGTGCCTTGGCCCTGACCAGTACCCGCAGGAGATCCCCGGACACCCCGCCGACGATTTCAACGCCCGGCAGGAGCTGCCCGCCGATCGCATTGGCAGGATCGCGGGTCTCCCGGTCAATCCGCGCGCAGTAGGCTGCGTAGTCAGGGTCGGCGGTACCGAGGTTGTGGCTCAACTGTCGGGCAACGGCGTCGCGATCGTAGGTCACCATGCCTCCTTTGGTCAGTCGATCGGCACCGGATCAAGCGGGATGCGGATCGGATGAGAACGCTCCATGTGGGCTGCGGTGAAGCGGCCAGTCGTGTCATCGCGAACGATGACCATGCAGCGGCCTTCGCCGATGCGACTCTCTTCGCCGTGCAGGATCCGCCCTGCGGAGTTGGCGGTCACATCGGCGGCCACCTGCTTCCCGCCGACCAGGAACGTCAGGTGTACCGGACCGTCGGGCGAGAAGCCGGTACCGGCCACGGATATCCAGCCAGGCCGAGCCTGGACCGTGATCTCGGGCTGAACGACCACCGGTGTCGAGGCTGGGGTGGGCACGCTGTAAGCAGCGCTGCCCGTGTGGTCGTGCTGAGTGCCCGCCGGGCAGATCCCGCCATGGCCACCGCCTGCGAATACCAACACCTGGCATCTGTTGCACCAGCGCCAGCCCTCCTGCGCTCCGGCAGGAACCGTATCCATCGGTACGCTGTAGGCGGCGCTGCTCTCGAGCGAATGGACGCCACCGGCATAACATCGCCCGGCCTCACCCTCGCCGTAAGCCAGACTTTGGCATCGCTCGCACCAGCGCCAGCCGGGTTGCGTGCCGTCCGGGTTCGATCCGATGGTCACCAAGTACCGGCCGCTGGTGCCGAAGTTATGCCCCTCCTCGCCCCCGCACTGACCCCTGCCCGATGTGCTGTAGGCCAAGCCGTAACACTGGTTGCACCAGCGCCAGCCGTCCTGCATATCCACCTTGGGCTCCTTCCCTCTAAGGATCTGAAGCTCCCATCGACGATCGGTATGAGATTGATCGGTCCGACCGGCCCTCGTCATCAAGGCTGAGCCTGATGACGCCTTTCGTGCTCGGTGGTGTGCCACGAACGTGTACGGGGTGGCGTAAGGGGATAGACCTGCCGACGTGGCGGATGCAGGTATTCGATCACGGCAAAGACGTGTCGGTGGTCGTCACGTTGCAGTGCTGACGCTCGCTCAGTATTGGTTCTGCGCCACGAGACGAGGCTATCCTCCTGGCGGCCTCAGCGCAGGACTTCGGGAAAGTCGCGTGATATCCGTTTTATGATCACGTCGGGTCAAGGAAGCCGACGCGGTTGCGTTCAGCGGGTTTGAGTCAGGTCAAGGGGGTTGAGTGAGGCGAAGGGATATCCATGGAACAACGATTGCCGAATGGAGTCGATCAAGCGCATGGGCCGACCCGTTGATGAAGAGGCCTGTCAGCGCTCGGACGATCGGGCGATCGGGCGATCGGGCGACTGGAGGTGTGTATGCCTGGCCGATTGGGTGAGTTGACCCAGTTCGTGCACTTCGCGTCGGACTCGAGCGTGCTCCGCCGGTGCTGGTGGCGCTTCGGCAGTTGGGCCAGGGCGAGGTGGGTGAAGGTGATGTGGTCGGCTGCGGTGTTGCAACCGGCGTGCCCGGTCCGCGGCAGAGCGGCCACCGGCTCGGCGGCGCCGGCCTGCTGGTTGCCGTCAGCGGTGGAGCGGCCATGGCCCCGGCCGGCACCGCGCGGACGAAGCCCATTCCGCCCTCATCAGGTCGATCGGGTGCGGATGCACGGCAGGGGCGCAGAATCTTTGCCCATGGACACGGCACAACTGGCCGCCGGTTCGGGCCCGAGTTCGTGGCTCAGCGGACGGCGCCGCTATGGTCCACGCTTGCCACAGTGTGTGCCGCTGTCCTGCGACCTGGCGGTGGAAGAGGTGTACGAGCCCTGGCGGGCTTGGCTGGTCGCGCAGCTGGCGCACCTTCCGGAGAAGGCACCGAACCAGCCCGGATCAGGAACCTGAAGATCCGCGAAGAGACCGACTCGGCGGGGATCCTCATCAGTACCAACATGTAGCTCCATCAGGGCGGATGATGAATCGGCACCCTCAGTGCGCATGCTGTCAGCCGTTTGCCACGATCAGGATCAGCACCAGGACCGCCAGGACGACGAACGCCAGGATCAGCGCCTTCGGCATTACCGTTTCGGTGTTCTCGTCACTGTCCGGGACCCCGGGGGCAGGCGGAGGCGGCGTCACGTTGAACACATCGTGTCCGGTGACGGCGGCACGCTCGCACCAGGGGCAGCCGGCCAGATGGGACCCGTAACTGTGCCTCGGCCGTGCCGCGCACCGCTGGACCAGTGACCGTTCCTCGTCCAGCGCGCGCAGCCAGGCTTCCGCCCCTGGCCGCGCCTCCGGCTGCTGCACCCCCGGACCGAAGGCGTCGCGCGCCAGGGCGAGGAGCGCCGGTGGCAGCACCGTCGGGTCGATGACACCGCGCGGTACGACGACGCGGTCCGGCCGCACCACATATGAGACGCTCGCCGCGATGTTGTCCTTGACGGTCGACTCGGAGGCGCTGTTGTGTCGCACTCCCCCGAAGGGATGGTTGCCCGCGGTCAGCAGCTGGTAGATGAGAACGGCCAGTGCGAAGTCATCACCGGCCGCGGTGGCTGGAACGCCCTGCTGACGCTCGGGCGCCGCATAGTCGGCGGTCTGCATCAGGCACGGGAAGGATTCGTGCGTGGCCGGATCGGTGAAGGCGATGGAGTCGCAGTCGAGGAAGGTGACGAAGCCATTGCGGTCGACGACGACGTTGTTGCTGGAGAAGTCGCCGATGACCAGGTTTTCGTGGTGCATCCGGGCCGTCATGAAGGCGAGATTCCAGCCGACTCCGAGCAGGAACCTCCAGTCCGTGTGCTCGGGGAACAGCCGCAGCCGTTGCGCTCGCGTGAACAGGCCCACCAGCGGTACATGCTCGGGTTCACCGAATCTGCTCATTGAATAGCCGAGGAACTCCCCGTCCTCGCCGTGGGCCAGTGCGGTGGGCCAGGCGAGTTCGGGCGGCTGGGCGTGATCGGTCGGGCGGCCGCCGAGCGGGGACATCGCCAGCATGCGGGCGAGCCTGCGCTCCTGCTCGGCACCCGGCGGGTCGCGGTAGAGCTTGACGACGATCCCGTCGTGGCCCTCGACCGGGAAGACGGCCGCCTGGCCGCCGCCCTTCAGGGGGGTCTCGGCGAGTACGACCGGCTCATTGCCCAGAAACACCCTGCGTCCGGTCATGGCCGCACCGCCCTCACCAGCGTCTTGTCGTCGGCGTTGAGCGCTGTCAGCCGGTCGGAGCGGAGCAGGGCGGCCAGCGCCTGCTCGTCCTGGCCGGGATCGGGATGCGGGCTGTCGAGGGAGCGCAGTACCGCCGAGGCGAACGAGTCGTTGGGCACCTGCGACCGGTCCCCGCACCGGTTCAGCGCTGCCTGGGCAAGCCCGTCCGTGGACAGCAGCAGCCCGTCGATACCGCCGTCGTACACGCAGTCGGTGAGAACCCAGCGTTCTGCGTGCGGAGAGGTGAGAAACACCGTCTCGTTGCTGTACTCACTGACGGCCTCCGGGCGCGGCAGCAGATGGAACAGCCGCTTTCCGTTGTCTTCCCCGGCCCGGAGCACCACGAAGCCGTCACCGACGGTCAGATGGCCGAGCCAGGACGGCGTGAGCACCACCACGGTCAGCGTCGACGCGTAGTCGTCCGCCTCGTCGCCGGTTCGTCGAAGAAATTCCTCTTGTACGTCCTTGAAGGCGTCCAGCAGCAAGGCCCGGACCGCGCCGCCCTCGGCGGAATACCCGGCGGCCCGACGCCCGAAACGGTCCGTGGCCAGCTCCACCGCCAGCCGCGCCCCCTGGTCGGAGCGCGGGCGGCTGCCCGCGCCGTCCGCGATGGCCAGCACCGCCACGGGTGCATCGGGCGGGCCGGTCACCGTGTGGTGCCAGGCATCTTGGCAGGGGATGGCGTCCCGGCGGTGACGGTACCCCTCCACGCTCAGTCCGTGAATGCGCCACGGCATGCTCGACGCGTTCATCGGCCCGTACCTCCGCTCACGATTCCCACGCCGGACGCTGGGTTTTGAACCGGCTGAAGATCTTCTCCAGCACCTCGTCCCCGGCGCCCCTCTGCTCGGCATTGGCACTGGCCGACATCATCTGCAGCAGCTCACGGAACGGGAAACCGTGCAGCTTGGCGTTGAACTTCGGCGCGAAGGCCTTCAGCACCTCCTCACCGTGGTCCGTGATCCCGCCCACCCCGATCGCGTAGAGTCGGAACCGCTGGGCCCGCTGCTGCTCCGTCAGCACGGGGACAAGCCGCCGCCAGGTGTCCGTGAGATGGCCGGTGGAGTCGGTCGGCAGGCCATCGGTGACCAGGCAGATTTGCGGGCGGTAGTACTGCAGTCCGGACTGCCGAAGCTCGGCCTTGCGGGCCGCTACGACCTGCATCGCCAGCTCCAGCGCCTCGGTCATCGGGGTGACACCGGCCGCTCGGAGTCTCGGGGCCTGGAAAGCATGGGCAGGGACGAAGGGGCTGACCGACGCCTGCGCCGCCAGCTGTTGCGGCCCCCGCCACATGGCCACGCCCTGGCTGCCGAAGGTGATCACGGCGACCTCGACGCTGTAAGTGAGGCTCACATCGTCGTGCAACTCCTGCGTCCACGTCTGCAGGGCATCGTTGAGCGCCTTGATGGGACGTCCCTCCATGGAGCTCGAGGTGTCGAGACAGAGCACCAGGGGAAGCCGCTGCGCATTGTTCTCGATCTCGATGTCGGCGTACTCCGCGGGGAGTGCCTGGGGTTTCCGGTCTCGCATGGCCCCTCCTGCATATCTCCTGTAGGTGTGCTGCTGCCTGGCTCAAGGTGTTCGCCGCTCGGCGCCGCCGCGCCGGACCGCGAGCAGGGAGTCGGAGCCCTGCCCGGCTCCGTCGACGACGTCGACCGGATCGCCCGGGGCGGGCGGTGACGCGTCCGGATCCGCCCAGGCCGCCCGGTACAGGCAATGGTCGATCTCGACGTATCCCTGTGGGCGAAGTTCCGTGCGCACGATGGCGGTGCGCCTCGGACCGGACGGCACGGCAACGGGCAGGCCGGGCCGGGAGGTTGCCGCCCCCGGCGGGGCCGTACGCCGGCCGGGCTCCCGGGATACTGCCGAAGTCCTCGGATACGGCACCGGGCCCGGGTGGGCGGCGGTCGCGAGCCTCGGCGTTCCGGAGCGCCGGACGAGTAGTACGAGGAGCGCGAGCAGAGCCAGGAGCGCGGCGAACAAGGCGGCGAGGAGCCAGCCTGCGACACCGTCGGCCGGCCTCATGTCAACGACGGATCCGTGGGGGGCGTCCGCGGCGTCCTTGGCCAGCCCGGCGCTGATCAGGTTCTCACCGGACACGTCCTTGTCGCGTACGCGCTCGCACAGTTCGTCGCAGGCATGCACGTCGCCGAGGGCCTTGTACGCGTCCTGATCGAGTTTGGTGATCGTGCTCTCACGGTCGACGTACCGCTGGTCGGCCAGAATGAGGAGTACGGTGCCACCGGCGCCGCTCGCGCCGGCGATGTTCACCGAAACGGCCTCCCTATGGGGGCCGAAGGCGGTCATTCGATCCTTCAGGTCGCGCCGGTCATTGACGAGGTCGTCCACCTGCAGCCGCTCTTGTACTTGCGCGGCGACGTGGCTGCGCTCCCCGGCCAGCCGGGCCAGACAGTCCAGTCCGTCCCCGGAGCAGCCGGCGGATGAAGCGGCACAGCCCGCAAGCGACAAGGAGGCCAGCGATCCGAGGAGAAGAGCTGTGACGAAGACCGAGCGCCCCATGGCATGCCCCCACACCTTCTAGAGCTTGAACACCTGGTGGCATCGGGTGAACATCAGGCGTCCGCCTTCCATCCACTCGTCGGCCAGGGCATTGAAATCGGACTGCGTCATGCGGCAACTCAGGGGAAGCACACAGGTTCCCGCGAGAAAGGGGCGACCGCCGCGGACATCCCAGACGGCGAGAGTGGGAAGTAACTGCTCCGCATTCCAGGCATTCGAGGCCGCTGCCGCCACTGCCAATTGATCCTGCTGTACAAAGTGGCCATCCGTCATGAACGCGACGAGGAGCCTTGTGGTCGTCGTGAACCTCAGCGTCGCGGCTTCCCCCGTCGCCTGGGCGTCGAACTCCAGCGAGATGGACGTGCCGTCCGTCGCGGACCGCAGAAAGCTGCGCGCCGCCCACCCGTCGACCAGCCGCCGCCAGTGGGCACCGATCGCCAGCTCCTCGCCGGGCCCGGCTTCAGTCTCTTCCACCACGTCTCACCGCCTCCAGGACCATGCGATCGGTCAGCCCGGCGTCGAGCAAGGCCTGGGCATGGAGCTGCAGAGGGGACGGAGCGGGATCGCCCGCGCCCTCGGCAGGCTCGTCCGCGGAGAGCCGCGGCATCTGAGGAGGCGCGATCACCCGCTCGTCCTGCTCGCCGCCACCCCCGCCCTCGGGCTCTTCCGCCGGCGCGACAGCATCCGCCCGGACCCGCACCTGGAGCTCTCCCGTGGCGGTCCGCAGGATGACCCGGCCCTCGTGGAGGCCCGGCTCGGACGTGTATACGGAGAGCGCGACCCCGTCCTCCACATGCCTGACCACCACCCAAGGCTCCGCCTCGGCCTCCAGCGTCGCGCGGACAAGGGGTGGACCCTCGACGCGCAGCACCGTTTCGGGCCCCGCTTGTCCTGCCGTTGTCCGCCCCAGGTCCCAGGCCGTACGTGCCGCTATGGCCGGCGCCGCCGAGGCGAGCGCGCGCTGTGCCGCGTCGGCCACGCGGCGGCTGTCGTCGCGGCAGAGCGCCATCAGCGCCTGGTGAGCCGCGAGCGCCAGAGAAACATCGGCGCTCTTCAGCAGCTCCGCCAAGTCATCGACTGCCCACAGACGTTGGGCTCGTTCGGGCGAGGCCGTCGCCTCGGCGAGATGCCCCGGCAGCGCGGCCGCGCGGGGTCTTCGCCGAGGGGAGCGCGCGATGGGGAGGTCGCCCCGTGCGCCGAAGATCCACAGCTGAGGGTTCTGGTTCGGGGTCACGGTGCGGATGCGATGGCTGATGTAATCGGCGAGTTCCGACAGGCCGATCATGCCGTCGTGGTCCCGGTCGGCCTCGCCGGTCGTTAACCCCTCCACCAGCGCCCCGGTGAACAGGGAGGGGCCGGGCTCGCCGCGGCGGAGTCTGACAGCCATGGTCGACCCGGCCGTCTCGCTCGCCACGACCTGGTTGCCCTCGAACGCGTACTCCACCGCACTGGAGGCGGTGAGCACCGCGCGCCCCCGCTCACGGCCGATGGACTCCAGCGCTGTGAAGCTCTCCGCGACATGCACGTCTGCGGCGGCGCGGCTGAACATGTCGCGCTCGAATGCGCCGGCGTAGCAGCAGTCCAGCAGCACCGCGGCCCGCTGTGCCCGGCTCTTCATCATCAGTCGGCTGACGTACTCGGCAGGGATCGCCGTCGACTCCAGACGGGTGCGCATCGTGTCCTTGGCCGCGAGAAAGAGCTTGCCGCTCTCGTCCTTGAGCCCATGGCAGGCGAAGTGCAGCAGCAGGGTGTCGCGTAGCGAACGGTCGGCGAAGAAGTCCTCTATTCTTCTTCGGAGTGCATACGATCCGGGGTTGTCCAGGACCTGCACCTCGAAGCCGCCGATCGCGGGGTCGCCCAACACCAGCGCGAGTTCGGTGGCATCGCGCACCGGCGCCCACAGGCCGTGCAGACCCGCATCCTCGTACTCACCGGTGGCCACGATGAGGGCATACCTCCCCTCGGTGTTCACCGACGGTCCGCAGTCACTGCGGCGATCCACACGTCGGCCAGCCGCCGCTGCTCCGCGTCGTCGACACCGGCGACCTCCAGCCGGTGACCGTCGATCTCCAGCACGACGCTCCGTCCCCGGAAGGTGCCGAGCCAGGTCCGCACGACGTGGACGATGCCCTCCAGCAACGGCAGCGTAGGCACCAATGTGACCACGAGTGAGCCGACCGCGTCGACGACGCCCGCGCGGCTGCCCTCCGGTGCGGGGCCAGCCGCGCGCACCCCGACCTGGTCGATGTCCAGCCCGAGCAGATCCTGACGGAGACCGCCCAACCGCCACTGCACCCTGTCGCCATCCGCGTCGTCCTGAGGCGCGACGATGTACAACTCTCCGGCCATCGAGTCCTCCCCGTTCCGGGCCCACGCACCCTTCAGCGGATCGGCGCCCGCATTTCAGTCTGCCACCTGGCCCGCCCGCGGAGGAGAGTTTTATGGCATCACGTCAGTAAGGTCCACCCCGGGCATACCAACGTCAGCGCTGGCTCGTGGGCTCGGGGCGGCTGCTGTGGTCCGGGCCGGCCGGCCCGGGATCTGGCCGCAGTTCCGCATGACGGCTGGATCCACCGCGACATCAAGCCCTCGAACATTCTTCTCCTCGATGGCCGGTGGACGCTCGCGGACTGGGGTACCGTGCGACGGCCGTCAGGTCAGACCACCAAGGTCGGACGAACCCGTCTATCAATCGGAACCCCGGAGTTCGCGGCTCCAGAGCTCTCCGAGGCCCGCACGGTGCCACGGTCACCGGCGACATCTACAGCGTCGGCAGAGTATCGCCTGGGCCTTGACCGGGGAGATGCCGAAGGCCAATGTGCCGCTGCTTCCTCCGCCGGGGCCCTGGCGCAACATCGTCAAGGCCACCACGGATATCGATCCGGGGCGCCGCCCTCAGACACCTGGTGATCTGCTCGCCCTCATCGACCGCGAGCACGCCGAGTACTCCGAAGACCCGTTGGAGCGGGCCGAGGGTCTCCTTGAGATAGCCAACACCGGAGACATAGCGGCTGTAGAGGCATTCCTCGGCCTCGCCGATGACCATGATCAGGACTACGAGCTCTACATCGACGTTCTGACCCGCCATGCGGGCGAGTACGCCGCGCTCGCCCTGGCCAGTCATTCAGCGCTGTCGCAGCGCGGCGTTCTCCAACGGCGGTATCGCACTGACGGGTCGTGGTAAGACGCACGTCGCCAGGGCATCTCTGCTGGAGGGTGGCAGGATCATCTACCTCAATCGGCCATGGGGCACGCCCACGTCCGCCGCCCGGGCATCAGCCGGCGATGATCAGGTCGATGGATGGCGCTTCTGGCATCTCACGCTGGACGGCAGGACTCAGTCGCTGCTCGAACTCCGAAGCGCCCGGATGCCGGGCACTGACACCTGACCCCGCCCCGCTGTAGCGGGGAGCTGATCGGGGATTGGGAGAAGATGCTTTGGTCGCCGTGGTTGGTTATGTGTGCTTTGATCAAGATCTCAGAACGGCATGTGGCCCAAGAACCACACGGACTATACGCCGCTGCCCGGGGCCTGGCCAGACATTCACATGTCGCCCGCCCAGGGGGTGCAGGCCCATCTTGACCTGCAGGGAGGCAGTCCGGGCGGGGTGCTGCTGCCGATCCACACTGGGGGACGTTCAACCTGGCGCTGCACGCGTGGGCGGAGCCGGGGGAGTGGACGAAGGATGCGGCCGAGGAGGCCGGCCAGGCGGTGGCGTTCCCGCGGCCGGGCGAGCCGTTTGAGCCGGCGGGGAAGCTTCCGGTCGAGCCGTGGTGGCGGGCGGTCTCCGGCCCGATCGCGCACCCCTGGCGGCGTCCCCGGATCGCTGAGGGTGTGGCCGAGACGAGCAAGGGTGATCTCGACCTCGCCGGTGAGCGGTGACGTCGGTCGGGGACGAGCTCGGCGAGATGGCCCGGATGCTGGAACGTCTCACGGCTGAGGAGCAGGATCGTGTGCTGGGAGCCTTGCACGGGGCGCCCCGTGCGGAGCGTGAAGCCACTGCTCAGCGATTCACGCCCTTGCCGTCCTTAGACGGCTCGTCTCGGGTTGTCGTCCGAACACGCATCTTGGGGCGCTGAACTAGCCGGAGGGAGCCCAGGCTGGGCAGCGCTCGGCCGCACTGCTCGGAGATTGTCGGAGGCAGTGTCTTGGTGCGGCGCATGACGTGTGAAGCGCCCTTATGCCCGCATCGTATGCAGCACAATGGCCTTCAGCCGGGGGACAACAGCACATCCGCGGCTTGCATGCAGGTACACGGTGGAACGGGGCGGGGCAAGGCGTGGAGACAGTGCAGGTCGTCGGTGTACACGGAATCGGGCAGTCGAAGACTTCCCGGCATCGGCTGACCGCCGACTGGGGTCGAGCGCTCCAGCGCGGCATTGACTCGCTGCCCGACATAGCAGCCTGTGCGGCGTCCCTCGTGGTGCCGCATTGGACGGCACTCCTGGCGAGGGGAACAGACCGTCTGGGTCCCGAGGACGACCTCTTCGGCGAGTCCGTGCCGATGGAGGCAGCGGAAGAGGACTTCGTCGCCGAGGCTTTCGCCGACCTTGTAGGGCCCGAGGACGTAGCCTTTGCCGAGACCCAGCCCCTGGCCACGCTGGGGCCTCCTAAGCTGTGGTCGCCGCGTCTGACCCGGCTGGCGATGGCCTATGACCACCGTTTCCCGGGAGGTGGTGTGCAGTTCCTCGTCCGTCGCCTGCGGGAGGTGCGCTACTACCTCACGAAGCCAGCCCTGGCCGCCGAGGTGCGGGCGTTCGTTCGGGACGGATTCACGCTCGATGCTGCCGTGGTCATCGGTCATTCGCTTGGCAGTGTCATCGCCTACGATCTGCTCCGCCGCAAGGAGATCGGTGCTGCGGGCATGCCCGGGTCTGGCCTACACACGCTGGTGACCTGTGGATCGCCGCTGGGCATCCCCACCGTGCGGCGGCTCATTGGAATTACCGACGGCACACCCCTCCAGCTCGACTCGCACATCAGGTGGGTCAACGTCTTTGACCCCGACGACTTCATCACCGGGGGCGCGAGCCTGTCCGCCGTCGCGCGGGGACTCACCGAAGTCCCGGTGGATAATGGCATCGGCGACCCGCATAGCGCCCTGCGCTATCTCCGCAGCGTGCCCGTGGCCCGCGCCGTGGTGGGCGGCCGACCATGACACGCGCGCCAGCTCCGGATACCTTCGCCCGCCGCCTCGTCGTCATCGCGGTCTCGGAGTACGACGACGGATCTGCAGCCGAGCAGGAGGCGTTCGGCAAGGCGATCACCGCGCAGGTGACGGCGGTGAAGGACTGGTGGGCACATCCCTCTCTCGACGACGAGCGCCGTTTCGAGCCCTCCGAAGCCAAGCAGCTTCACGACTTGCGCGACCTGCGCACCTTCCTCCTGGAGGAGGACCTCGGGAACGCGGACGACGACGAAGCCCTCGTCGTCTACATCACCGGGCACGGGCTGGCCCCGACGAACTCCCCCCAGCACTTCCTGCAATTGCCGGACACGTACGTGGACAGGCCGTACGCGACCGCGTTCCCAACCGCTGAGATCATCACCACCGTGCTTGACTCCCATGCCACGCACGTCTTGGTGATGGTGGACTCCTGCTTCTCGGGCCGGCTTGAGGCTGAGCTCAAGACCACGCTGAACGGTCTGCGGCAGGAGCGCCGCGCCCTTGCCTCGCTGGTGGTCCTTGTCGCAGGGAATGACCAGAGCACGCCCAGCCCGAATGCCTTCGCCAACGTCCTGCGGGCAGTGCGGGCACACTGCGAGGACGAGACCAATGGCTTCGCCGAGCCGCACCTAAGCTGGCAAGAATGGAAGAGCATCGTTAGAGAGGTGTTCGACCAGAGCACCATGGCCGATCTCGTGTACGCCTGGCCCACGCCCTCGGCCACTACAGAGAGGGCGCAAGAACAGCTGAGCCCCTGCCTGCCCAACCCTGGCCAGACGGGGATCGAACCGGTCTTGAAGGCTTCCTCCCACCAGGTCGGGTGGACACGCGCCCAGCTCGACACGTTCTGGATCTCCCGCGCCGCCGGTACCTCCGAACCGGACAATCCGGGCTGGTATTTCACCGGCCGTACCGAGCTGGTCAAGCGCATCCTCGCCTTCCTGACCGGCACCGAAGGCGTATTGATCGTCACCGGCGTGGCCGGCTCCGGGAAGTCCGCCCTCCTTGCCCGCACCGTGACCCTGAGCGACACCCGCTTCCGGGCCGACGAGACGTACCGCGCGCTGGTCACCCACATCCCGGCAGAACTTCAGGTACCGGAAGGGTCTGTGGGCGCTGCCGTCCTCGCCCGCAACACCGACCCGGACGAGCTCGCCCGGGCGCTCTGCGAGGCCCTCGGCGCCGACCCGGGCCGGGCAATCCCGTCCCGGGCCGGCGGCCACGAGAGCGGACACCTCGCTCGGCTGCGGAACCTGTTGCAGAGCGAGGCGCGGCGGCGGGGCGAGCCGCTCACCCTAGTAATCGACGGCATCGACGAAGCCAAGAACCCAACACGCGTCATCACCGACCTGCTGCGTCCCTTGGCAGATCTTCGGATGCCGGACGAACGCCCTGCCGTCCGGCTGCTGCTCGGCATCCGCAGCACCCGACCCGGCACCTCAGCCGCCGCTGACGCGCCCGCCCCGCGCGCCCAGACCCCAGACCTCCTCGACTTGCTGGTCCGGGCCACCGCCGTCGGTACCCCCGTCCGTACGGACGGTCCCGACACCGCGCAGGACATCGCCTCGTACGTCCACGCGCTGTTGGAAGCACCGTATGGGGGCCAGGAGGACGGGGAGGTGCCGTCGGCTCCGCCGCTCGGCCGCTACGCGGAACTGGCGGAGGCGGTGGCCCGGGAAGTGACCCCTTCATTCCTGGACGCCCGTATCGCGGCCGAGCGGCTGCGCGCACGATGCATCCTGCCGGATCCGGAGGACCCTGAGTGGCTCCAGACCCTGCGCGAGGGCACCGAAGCCCTCCTGCGGGAAGACCTCCGTGAGGTCGCCGGCACACACTCCACGGCCGCTGAGCAACTCATGTCCGCATTGCGCGCCACCGCGCTCGCGTACGGGGCCGGCCTGCCATGGGCCGACATCTGGCCAGCCGCCGTGGAGTGCCTGTCACCGACCTCCGTCGCCGACCCGGATGACGTCATCCGGAAGGTGTGGGACAGCCGCCTCTCCGGCTACCTCACCACCGCGGTCGAGGACGGCCGGACCGTATACCGGCCGGTGCATGAGCGGATCGGTGAGACACTCCGGTACGCACCGCACACACTCCTCGGTGCCTCGGAAAACGGCGTGCGGGAGAGGCTCTCGGACGAGGAGATCTCGGATAACCACCGGGCACTAGTCGGGGCATTTGAGCGGCTCATTCCCCGCGCGGGCGACCAGATCGCCCCGCACCCCTATCTGCGGCGCCACCTGGTGGCCCATGCCGCAGCCGCCATGGTCCTCGACGGCAGCCACGTTCCGGCGCACTTCCTCCCCTGGGAGACCAGCGGCACCGTACGGGGCGCTCTCGGGCTCCCGGCGAACCCCACGTCCCGTACGCTGCACCTGGCCTCCTGGGCACGCATCGAGCCCTTCCTGGCCGATGCCCCACCCTCGGCACGCGCCGACAGCCTGGCCCTGGCTGCTCTCGGCATGGCGCGCGACTACGACGGCACCGCACTCAACACGCAGGATGCGGCGGAGAGCGAAGCCGTGCCGACCCCCCGCAGCGAGCACGACGTGGTACCAGCACAGCCGCGTGTCGCCCCGCGGTGGAACGAGCTACGAGTGCCCGGAAACCTGCTGGGGCGCACCCAGGCAGAGGTCTCCTCGCTCGTGTCCTTCACCCTGCCCGACGGCACTCTCCTCGTGGCGGCAGGAGACAGCGACGGCGAGGTCCGCCTATGGGACCCACTCACCGGCACCGACTTCGGGCTGCCCGTACGACGCGGTCCGTACGCACGTGCTCTGGCCGTGCTGGCCGGCCATCGGGGAGAGCCACTGCTTGCGGTCGGTTGCGCAAAAGGTGCCTGGCTCTACGATCCGCAGAGTGGCCGGATCGACCATCTTCCCGTGTCGGCCCCCGTGCACGCCCTGTCCGTCTTTTCCACGGCGGGCAGCGGCACCCGGCTGGCGCTGGGCACCACCGAGGGCCTGGTGATCTGCGACCCCCTGGCACGCCAAGTGCTGTCCAGAACACCCCGCGCAACCATGTGGGGCGACTCCATCAGGGCCCTTGCCGCGCTGCAGCTCCCTACCGGCCAGACTCTGCTCGCCCTCGGCGGAGAAGGCAGCACGGTCGAAGTCCTCGATGCCGAGTCGCTCACGCTGGTCAGTGAGGTGGGGGGCCAGGGCAGAGGAGTTTCGGCCCTCGCCCTGTACTTCGGCACTGACGGTCGGCCGCGGCTGGCCGCAGCCTCACGTTCCACGGGGCGCGTGCGCAACTACGACGCGTGGACAGGCAAGGAGAACGCTGCAGCTGTCATTCGCGAGTCCGCTGTGACCATCTGCCTGTACCCTGCCGGGCGCGATCCCCGCACGGAAACACTGCTCGCTCTGGGACCCAGCCGGGGCGGGCGCGTCCGCCTCTGGGATCCGGAAACCGGTTTGGCGGTGCACGACTTCGCCGCCAACCACGACAAGAGGGTAAAGGGCCTGACCGTTCTTGACACGGGAGGACAGGCACCGATGCTGGTGTCTGGGTCCGACGATCACGCCGTCCGGGTTTGGGATCCTTCCACCCCTGTATCACGGCGAAGCAACCGCCAGGAAGAGCCGCGTGACGGGTCGATCATGGCGCCGTTCCCCGTGCGGGGAGGTACGGCCCTCCTCCTGAAATCAAAGTCGCTGCGTTCCCTGAACGTCATCTCAGTCATCACTGGGGAAGTGCGGCAGCAGATCCATTTGCCCGAGGAGGTGGCCTTCCAGGGACTGACAGCTGTCACCAGTCACCTGTGGCCCGATGGATCGGTATCCGTGATCGCGGGCACGTACGGCGGCGGCATCGTCCGTTGGGACCAGGAGAACGGATGGTTCCGCATGCCTGATCCGACCCGCACGGTTTTGTCGAGGCCAGTACACGATCTGACACAGATACGTGCGCTGACAACGTTCCGCGCGGATGGCACGGACCAGGTGTTCCTAGCCAGCGGCACCAGTTCTGGCACCGTATTCTTCCACGATTTGGCCACTGGAGAGCCGTGGCCCGTCGTCCGCGCACCAAATGCGATCCGCGCCGTGGCGGCCCTGCCGAGTGCGGAAGGCACGATCGTGGCCTACTCAGCCGCTGCGGCCGTACGGTTCTGCCGTCCCGGGCAGCCATCCGTACGGCGCCTTCCCTCCCGCATCGGCATCGTAGGCTGCCTGACCACCTGGACGGCGGAGGACGGCACCGTGCTCCTCGCCACCGGCGGCTCCGACGGCACCGTTCGACTCTGGTCTCCAGATGCACCGAAACAGGAGGCGCTCCCCGTACTGCACGGCCATCAGGGCCCGGTCACTGCCATCACGAGCTTCCGGGCCTCGCCCACCGCCCCACCCCTCCTCGCCACGGTGGGCCAACGGGACACCACCGTGCGGGTGTGGGAGCCCCGTACGGGCGAGGAGTTGACGCGTATCGTTACTGGCGCTGCTCTGACATCGCTCTGCGCCCCGCCGGCATGGGGCGATCCAATGCTCGCGGATCCGGTGCTCGTCTTCGGTGGAACGGCGGGCGCTGGCGCGGTCTCGGTCCGGCTGTAAACGAGGCGTCGCTGAATGAATAGCCCGCTTGGAAAGTCAGCGCGCCGATGATCGTAGCCGCGCGCAAGAAACCGCCCATGCGGGGCTCATCTTCGTGGGTGGGATGGTGAGTTGCGAGAGGCGGATGACACCCCGGACAGAGCAGAAGACGCGTGGGAGTCTTAGGCACGGTAGTCACACAAGCGACTCGCCGAGCCTCCTCCCGCCTGCTCGGCTCGAAGAACAGTCGGCATGGTGTAGAGCCCTCTGCAGGACGGTGGCCTCGACAGGCGAATCGAGCGGCGCTCACATCGCCGGAATGCTTGATCGGCTGGATGCAGTGAGTGGTGAGAGTGACGCGGAGCTATCACAGAGGAGCCAACAGGCTGGTCGGCCCAAGCTGTCGCGTCGATCTTCTTAGCCTTGAAGTCTGATAGAACGTCATATTGCCGGACATCCACATGACCCCGGCCGAGGGCATGCGTGCCCACCTCGACCTCCAGGGCGGCGAGCCGACCGGAGTGATGCTGCCGATCCACTGGGCCACGTTCAACCTCGCGTTCCACCCGTGGGCGGAGCCCGGGGAGGGCACGCTCACCGCGGCGGCCGATGCGGGGGCGCGCGTGGCGCTGCCGCTGCCGGGGGAGCCCTTCGAACCCACCTCCGACGACGTCCCGGCGGCGCCCTGGTGGCGGGCCGTCGCCCCCGCCGCCGCGCCCGCCCCGGCCACCGCCCCCACGTCCGCGGCCGTACGACCCGACGCGGCCGGCACGGCCCCAGGTGCGCGTGCGGCATCCGACGCGGGTGCGATCGCCGACGCCGCCGTCCGGGGCACGAGTCCGGGCAGCGGTGCGGGAGCGCCCGAGACGGCCCCGACCGCTTAGGCCGGGCCTCCGACACCGCTTGGGCCGAGCTTTCGAGACCGCCTGGGCGTGGTTCCGGCCGCCCAAGGGCCCTTTCCCGCCAGCCCGGCCGGTCCCGCCGGTCCCGCCGGGCTCGCGTGGCCCCGTATGCACCCTGATCCGGCCTGATCCTGCCTGGTTCTCGGCCGATTCGAGCCGGACCCGGCCTGACCAGCCGGATCGGGCCCGGCCCCGGGCCGTCTTCGCGGGCCGTATGGGATGGCGTATTCGCGCTGCCGTGCGAGCCCTCATACCAGAGCGGGTTGCTCTTCGGGCAAGTTTGTCAACTGCCCACCGCACGTGAACGATTGACGACTACCCTGTGTGGTCGGTGATCAACGGTGGGCTCAACCAGTCCTGGCGTCACCCCGCCGCTGAGCCGAAGCTGAACAGCCGCAGTACGCCGATGAGTACGCCGATCGGTGCTCCGATTCCTGGGCCACGTACCAAGGACGCTGATGTCTCAACTTCGCGCACCCGCCGCGCGGCCGGACCGCCGCGAGGGCGGACGGCACGGCCGGTCAGGCTCCCGAACCTCCTCCGCCTCGGTCAGGCCGCAGACCACGCCGCCGTCGCCGGAATCCCGCATTCGCCCACAACTGCTGCGCACCGCGATCCTGCCGGTCGTCGTCGTCTCGCTGAGCGGTGCCGCAGCGGTGCTCTTCACCATCCGTTCCACCGAGGCGCGGCCGTCGGCCGCCCTGTGGGTCGCACTCGCCGGCTCCGCGGCCCTCGCCGTCGCGGCCGTGGCGGCGGCGGCGATGGGCGCCGACCGTGCCGCGAGATCGGTGCTCGACCGCTGTCACGCCCTGCGCCGCTCCAGCGCGCGCAACCAGGCCGAACTGCGTGTCGTGGTGGAGGGCTTGCGGCGCGGCGAACGCCCGCAGGCCCGCCACGAGGGTCCGCCCCCGGCACCTGCAGGTGATGAATTCGACCTGCTCGCCCATGAGTTGACGCGGTCCTACGACGCCGCTGTGGCCGCGGTCGTCCAGGCGTCCCGGCTCTCCAGCAGTGTCGGCAACGAGCAGAAGGTCGAAGTCTTCGTCAATCTGGCCCGCCGGCTGCAGTCGCTCGTGCACCGGGAGATCCAGCTGCTCGACGAGCTGGAGAACGAGGTCGAGGACCCCGAGCTGCTCAAGGGGCTCTTCCACGTCGACCACCTCGCCACCCGCATCCGCCGGCACGCCGAGAACCTGGCGGTGCTCGGCGGCGCCATCTCCCGCCGCCAGTGGTCCAACCCGGTCACCATGACCGAGGTGCTGCGCTCCTCGATCGCGGAGGTCGAGCAGTACCCCCGGGTCAAGCTCGTGCCGCCGATCGACGGCAACCTGCGCGGGCACGCCGTCGCCGACGTCATCCATCTGCTGGCCGAACTCGTCGAGAACGCCACCCTGTTCTCCGCCCCGCACACACAGGTCCTGCTGCGCGCCTCTCGCGTCACGGCGGGTCTCGCCATCGAGGTGGAGGACCGGGGCCTGGGCATGCCGGTCACCGAGCAGAACAAGATGAACGCCCTGCTCGCCGACCCCGACCAGGTCAATGTGGCCCATCTCCTGCAGGACGGCCGCATCGGCCTGTTCGTGGTCTCGGCCCTCGCCCGCAGGCACGGCATCGCGGTCCGCCTCCAGTCCAACATCTACGGCGGCATCCAGGCCGTACTCGTCCTGCCGCAAGGGTTGCTCGGAGTCGACCCGGGGACGCCCGGCACGGAACAGGCCGCCGGCCCGAACGCCGCCCACGCCGCAGCGCAGCACGAACCCCAGGCCGCCGTCGCGGCGCCCGCCCCCACCGCCGCCCCCGCACGGGCAGTGGCGCCCCCTCCGGCCGCCGCGCCGCGCTCCGCGGGAGACGTGACACACACCGGCTCGCACCGCTCCCTGACGTATGTCACCACCGGGCCCGCAATTCCGCACCAGCCACCGCCCTCGCCCTCGCCGACGACGGACGGGAACGGCGACGGGCAGGGCGACGGGCGGGGCAACGGGCACGGACAGAGCGACGGGACCGGCAACGGCCACGGTCCGCTCCCCGTGCGGGGCGAGCACACCGAACGGCCCAACCCGGCCACCGCCGCACCCGGCGTCAGCCGCACCACCCCCCAGAGTGGGGCCCAACTGCCGCGGAACCCCGCCGAATCCCCGGTGGTCCGTGGCACCATGGGCCGTCCCACCCTCCCCAGACGTCGCGCCCAGGAACACCTCGTGCCCCAACTGCGCGACGATCCCGCACCCCGCAAGGCCGAGGAGCCAGAGCTCCACGACCCCGGTCTGATGGCGGCCTTCCAGCGCGGCATCGGCCTCGCCGAGTCCCAGAACCCGGTCACTTCCCATGAACCGCTTCAACAGGGCGAAACCCACAAGGAGTAGATGCACCATGGCGAGCGATGTGCCGTCCGGCCATTCCTCGGATCTAGACTGGTTGCTCACCGGCCTGGTCCAGCGGGTGCCGTACACCCGCAACGCGGTCCTGCTCTCCTCCGACGGCCTGGTGAAGTCCGTGCACGGCCTCGACGCCGACAGCGCCGACCACATGGCCGCGCTCGCCTCGGGGCTGTACTCCCTGGGCCGCAGCGCCGGTGCCCGCTTCGGCGACGGCGGAGAGGTCCGCCAGGTGGTGGTCGAACTCGACTCCACACTGCTCTTCGTCTCCACCGCGGGCTCCGGCACCTGTCTCGCCGTGCTCGCCGGACGCGAGGCGGACGCCGCGGTCCTCGGCTACGAGATGGCGATGCTGGTCAAGAGCGTACGGCCCTACCTGATCACTCCGGCCAGACAGCCGGCCGGGGCGCCGAGCGCCACGGGGCACTGATCGTGCCGGCCCCGCAGGACGGGCCCTGGCTCGACGACGCGGCCGGCCGCCTCATCCGTCCCTACACGGTCAGCGGCGGCCGCACCCGTCCGACTGCCGCACTCGATCTGCTCTCACTGGTGATGGCGACCGGCACCGCCCCGCAGACGCATCTGGGACCGGAGCACGCTCTGGCCCTCGGCCTGTGCGACGGACCGACCTCGGTGGCCGAGATCGCGGCGCACTTACGGCTCCCGGCGGTCGTCACCAAGGTGCTCCTCTCCGATCTCGTGGACTGCGGGGCGGTCACCGCGCGAGCGCCCCGCTTCCAGGAGTCCCCTACCGACCGTTCTTTGCTGGAGGCAGTGCTCGATGGCCTACGACGACGGCTCTGAAGCCCGCGACGACCGCTTCGGCACCCGAGACGACCCGGGCCGCTTCGAAGCCGCTCTCTTTCCCACCGCGCTGAAGATCCTCATCGCGGGCGGTTTCGGGGTGGGCAAGACCACCTTCGTCGGCGCGGTCAGCGAGATCGAGCCGCTGAGCACCGAAGAACTGCTGACCACGGTCAGCGTGGCGACGGACAGCCTGGAAGGTGTCGAGTCCAAGACGACCACGACGGTCGCCATGGACTTCGGTCGCATCACCCTCGACGACCGCCATGTGCTGTACCTCTTCGGCACGCCCGGCCAGGAGCGCTTCTGGTTCATGTGGGACGAGCTCTCCGAGGGCGCGCTGGGCGCGGTCGTCCTGGCCGACACCCGCCGCCTGGAGGAGTGCTTCTCCGCGGTCGACTTCTTCGAGCGGCGCGGCATCGGATTCGTCGTCGCCGTCAACGAGTTCGACGGCGCCTACCGCTACGAGCCGGAGGAGGTGCGGGCCGCGATCGACCTCGATCCGGAGGTGCCGGTCGTGCTGTGCGACGCCCGGATCGCCAGCTCCGGGATCAGAACTCTGGTCACCCTTGTCCAGCATCTGCTGTCCACCACTCCGGCGCCGGCACCGGCGCCGAGCTACGGAGCACACTCATGACGTACGACCCGACCGGACATCTGCTGCTGACCCCCGTCGACCGTGAGGCGCCCATGCGGGTGCAGCGACTGCGCCAGCTGGGTCTGGGGGAGCGGCCCGACCCGGCCTTCGACGAGTTCGCCCACAAGCTCGCGGAGGTGACGCGGGCACCGTACTCGATGGTCAACTTCATAGACGAGAACCGGCAGTTCTTCGCCGGGCTGCACACTCCCGCGGGTACCCACTCGGGAAGCGATCTCGACGCCGCGGCAGCCGCGACGGGCGGGGACGTGAGCCGCTTCATGGCTCGCGACCACGGTTACTGCCCGCACGTCGTGGTGCGGCGCAAGGCGCTCGTCCTGGAGGACGTCTGCGACTATCCCCGGTTCGCCGGGAACCCCGTCGTCGACGAGATCGGCATCCGCTCGTATCTCGGGGCGCCGCTGATCGACCGAACCGGCATCGCGCTGGGCACCATCTGTGTGGTGGACACCGAGCCGCGTCCCTGGGGCCGGGCGGGTCTGGAGACGATCAAGTCGCTCGCGGCCGAGCTGGTCGAGCAGATCCACCGCCGCGAGGACGGGGGACTGTGAGGTCGGTACGCCTGGCCTTGATGTCGGCGACCGTGTGACGCCCCCCGGGAACTCCGAGCTCCCGGGGGCGTCACATGTCACGGTGTCCAGCGGTCTTCGCATGCGCACCCTCGTGTGCACCGGTGCACGTACCGGCCTCGTACGCACCGGTGCAGGTACCGGCGGCGGCGCCCGCGGACGCGCCTTCGTACGCGCCCGTCAGAGTGCGGGCTCCAGCCGGGCCACCTCCGCGAGCCGCTCCGACCACTCGCCCTTGGCGGTGCCCAGGGCCACCTCGGCGAGCCGGAGCAACTGGATGTCGGAGGTGCCGGCGGGCGCGAAGATGTGGTGCGCGTCGCGCAGATAGCGCTCGATGGGGCGGTCGGTGAAGAGGCCGGACGCCGCATGGATCTCCATCGCGTTCCGCGCGGAGTCGAGCGTGGATTCGACGTTGACCAGCTTCGCGTTCATCAACTCGGCGTCGCAGGCCAGACCCTGGTCCAGCAGATGCACCGCGTGGTACGCGGTGAGCCGTGCCGTCATCAGCCGTGACTGCAGCTGCCCCAGCTTCAGCTTGATGGAGGGGAGTTCGTGCAGCGGTCTGCCGTAGCGCCGGCGTTCGGTGCAGAACCTGGTGGTCTCCTCCAGGATCGCCTGGTGGAGGCCGAGTGAGACGGCGGTGAGATTGGCCCGTCCGTAGAGGACGCTGGAGGAGTAGGCCACGGCCAGGCCCTCGCCCTCCTCGCCGAGCCGGTTGTCCACCGGCACCCGGCAGTTGTCGAAGAACAGCTCACCGAAGCTGAACCCGTGCAGCCCCATCGTCGGCTTCTGTTCGCCGACGCGGAAGCCCGGGCGGTCGGACTCGACGAGGAACGCGGTGAGGCCGCCGGAGCCCGGTCCGGTGCGGACCACGACCCCGTGCAGATCGCCGACATGGCTGTTTCCGACGTACACTTTCCGGCCGTTGATGATGTAGTCGTCGCCGTCACGCACCGCTGTGGCGCTCATGCCCAGCACGTGTCCGCCCGATTCGGCTTCGGTGACCGCGATCGTGGGGAGACAGTCGCCGGCGGCGATCGCCGGCAGCCAGGACTTCTTCTGCTCCTCGCTGCCGAAGTGGACGATTTTCGCAACGCCCAGCTGGGAGGCCTGAACCATCGCCCCCATGGCGCCGCTGACGCGGGACAGTTCCTCGATGATGATGGTCTTGGCGAGATGGCCGGCACCCATCCCGCCGTGCGCCTTGCTGATGGTCGCTCCGAGCCAGCCTTGCCGGGCAATGAGCCGGGACAGCTCGCGGTGGACCGTGCGGGCCGCCTCCATGGCGGGAACCCGCGGACGGACCTCACTCTCCGCGAAGTGCCGGACCTGGGCCCGGAGCTGATGATGTAGTCGACTGGCGAAATACCCGTCCATCGCGAGCCCTCCTCTGCGAAACGCCTGCTCGCGCGTATGTTCGAGCAGGTGGTGCATCGGCGTGGTCCCGTCCCGTGCAGGCCGACCACCTCATGGTGTTGATCGATTCCAGGTGATTCAAGATCGTTTATTGATTTTGTCCGAAACTCGGGCGGTTGACGTTTGATTGAGGCCGTGTTCTGGGTGGTAGTGGCCTGTCCGGGCCTATCCGTACGGCATTCCCTGCAGGCAACTTTCTGCCACATGGCAATAGCGAAGGTTTCGTGGGCATATGGCACTCAGGGACAGTCGCCGGATCCGATGCCGTCGGCGGGCCGGTGAGGGGCGGTGCAGGACTCCGCGTACATCGCACAGCCCCCTGGGGCCCGGCTCTCACCGTACCGGCGCACGGTTGCGCCACGCGGCGCGTTTGCGGTCTCCGGGCGCCGCCGCTCCGTGGGCACGCCCCGCCGCACGCGGGGTCGCCGCCCTTCAGGCCCGCCGCTCCAGTACGTCGACGGCGAGCCGCCGCACGACCGACTCGTCCACCTCCACCCCGAGACCCGGCGCGTCCGGCACGTGCGCCACGCCCTTCTCCACCCGTACCGTCTCCGCGGCGTACGGCGAGTCGATGAACTGACGGCCGTTGAGGTCGACCGGGGTGCCGACCCCGATGCCGTACGCGGCGAAGAGATGCAGCGACGCCGCGAGCCCCAGATCGGAGTCGGTCAGCCCCGACCCCATCAGCCGCACCCCGCAGTCCTCCGCCAGCGCGCACAGCCGCCGCGACAGCGTCAGTCCGCCACTGCGCTGCACCTTGGCGATGGCCACGTCCACGGCCTCCAGCCTGACGAACGTCGCGAGATCGGTCGGGTGCCGAAGGCTCTCGTCGAGCGCCACCGGCACCGGTGAGTGCTCGCGCAGCCGCCGCAGGCCCGCAAAGTCATTGGCGGGCAAGGGCTGCTCGAAGGCGGTGAGCCCGTACGGCTCGAGGCGGCGGGCCATCCGCAGCGCCGCGTCCACCGTGTACGCCTGGTTGGCATCGACCCAGAGCGGCGCGGCGGGGGCGTGCTCGCGTACCGCCGCCACCACCGCCGCGTCGGTCGCCTCGTCGTGCAGCCCGATCTTCACCTTGAAGGCGCGGTGGCCCGCCTCCGCTCCCTCCGTGACGCTGTCGCCCACCTCGGCCGGCGACTGTCCGGAGACGATCCACCCCAGCTCGACCGTGTCCGTGCGCCGTTGGCCCCACATCACGCCCAGGGATACTCCGGCGGCCCGTCCCAGCAGATCGTGGAGGGCGACGTCCACCGCGCTCTTGGCGAGCGGGGCGCCGATCGACAGACCTCGGTTGACCGCCCGCTCGAAGGCCGCGTCCACCGCGTCCAGATTCCACGCGGGGCGCCCGGTGATCGCCGGGGCGAGATAGCGGTCGACGGTCGTGACGATGGACTCGGCGGTCTCGTACGTCCACGCGGGGATCGGGGTCGCCTCGCCCCAGCCGTACGCCCCGTCTGCACTGCTCACCTTCACCAGGATCCGGATCGACGGCCGCCCCGCGACGGCGACCGCGCCGCCCGAGACGCCGAAGGAGCGGCGGGTGGGCAGGGCGACCGCGAAGGTCTCGACGCGGTCGATGGTCAACAACGGGTCCCTCTTCATCAACGGGTCCTCTCGTCGGGCAGGTCGGCGGATGAACGAGCGGGTGGAGCGGTGCTGGCGCGCAGGACGACCTCGCCGCCGACCCGCAGCACGCGTGAGCGCCGGCCGGGTGCCTCGCGCAGGGCGAGGGCCATGACCTCCCTGCCCATCGCGCTGAGCGGCAGGGCGACCGTGCTGAGCGGCGGAGTCAGCTCCCGTACGAGAGGAATGTCGTCGAAACCGGCGAGGGAGATGTCCTGCGGCACCCGCACGCCCGCTTCCCCGAAGGCCGCCAGCGCCCCGACCGCCATCACATCGGTGACGGCGAAGACGCAGGTGGGGCGGTCGGCGCCGGCGCGGACACGGGCCAGCAGCTCGCGTGCTGCCGCATGACCGCCATCACGGGTGAAGGCGCCGCGCACGACGGACTCCGGCCGCAGGATCGCACCGCCCTCGGCGAGCCCCGCACGAAAGCCCGCCAACCGGTCGGAGACGGTGGTGAGTTCCGGTGGCCCGCTGAGCACCGCGAACTCCCGGTGCCCGAGGGCGAGCAGCGACCGGGCGAGCGCCGCGGCCCCGGCGCGGTTCTCCGGCAGGACGGCGTCCGCCCGCAGGCTGCGGTGACGGCTGACGACCGCGACGCGCCCGCCTGCCCGTACGTACGGATCGAGCTCGGCGGCCAACGCCCGCTCCCAGACGCGGTCCTGGAAACCGGAGCCGATGAGGAGGATGGCCCGGGCGCGTTGGGCACGCAGCATGGAGACGTACGCGATCTCCCGCTCCGGCTCGCGGAAGGTGCTCGCCAGCATGACGAGGAGGTCCGACTCCGCCGCGGCGCGCATGACTCCGGCCGCGATGGCGGAGAAGTACGGGTCGCCGACGTCATGGCAGACGACGCCGACGGTGTTGTTCGAGGCGCTGGCGAGCGCCTGGGCATGGGCGTTGGGGATGTAGCCCAGCAGGTCGGCCGCCGCACGTACGCGCTGGCGCAGTTCCTCCCGGACCCGGGTCGTGCCGTTGAGCGCTCTCGACGCCGTCGCGAGGGAGACGCCCGCCCTGCGGGCGACGGTGTCCAGCGTGACGTGGGGCTCCGCAGGTGGGCGCGTCCTGGCTTGCGCCGGTGCACGGGTTGGTGCCTGGGCTGGTGCCTGAGCTTGGCGTTCACTCAACCTGACCCCCGGAAAGTTCGGGACGACCTATTGACCGTGCGTGCAGGCAGTCATTAGCGTGGCGACACCTTAGCAGAAAGCGCTTTCTGAAAGCGCTTGTTCGGACGACACCGATCGCAGGATCCGAACGGCCGCTCTTCGCAACCGCCCCGGATGCCCGAGGAGTTCATCGTGAGCCAGAGCGTCATACCTGCCCCCGCCGCAGAGGCGAAGGGGGTTGCCCGGCGGAACAGCCCGGGGACGGGGGAGAGGCTCGCCCGCGCCCTCGAGAAGGGCTGGCGGCCCTTCGCGCTGCTGCTGGCCTGCTTCGCCGCCTGGTGGGTGATCGCCGCCGCCGAGCTGGTGGAGCCGTATCTCGTCCCGTCGCCCGGCGCGACCCTGGACGTGCTGCTGGAGAAGACCGACTACATCTGGCACCACAGCTGGGTGACCACGTACGAGACACTCATCGGCTTCGTCATCGCCGTCGCCGTCGGAGTGCTCGCGGCCGTGGTGATGGTCTACTCGTCGACCGTCGAGAAGACGCTCTATCCGATCCTTCTCTTCGCCCAGGTCGTACCGAAGATCGCGATCGCGCCGCTCTTCGTCGTCTGGCTGGGCTTCGGCATCGCGCCGAAGATCCTGATCGCCGTGCTGATCGCCTTCTTCCCCGTGGTCATCTCGATGGTCACCGGACTCAAGGCGGTCGACCCGGAGATGCTGCAGCTCTCGGCCACCATGGGGGCCCGGCCGTGGCAGACCTTCGCCAAGATCCGCTTCCCGGCGTCGCTGCCGCATCTTTTCGCCGGTCTCAAGGTCGCCGTCACGCTCGCCGTGACCGGCGCCGTCGTCGGTGAGTTCGTCGGGGCGAACGAGGGGCTCGGCTATGTGATCCTCCAGGCCAACGGCAACCTCGACACCCCGATGCTCTTCGCCGGGCTCCTCGTCATGTCGCTGATCGGCGTCGTGCTCTTCGTCCTCGTCGAGATCGCCGAGAAGCTGCTGCTCCCGTGGCACGCCAGCCGCCGCGGAACCGACGTGACCACCACGTACTGACTACGGCCACCACCCGGTGACCGCCACCGGTGACCACACGGCGGCGACCACCCTCTACCACCCTCCACCACCCATCGACCGCACCACGACCACGACCACCATCCAGACGTGACCCGTTCCGAGAGGGCCAGCCATGACTTCGCGCAGACTCCTGATCGGCCTCGTACCGCTGCTCCTGGTCGCCACGGCCTGCGGGGAGGGCGACGCGGGGACCACCACGAGCGACTCCGGCAAGAAGCTCGACAAGGTGACCCTGACGCTCAACTGGTATCCGTACGGCGAACACGCGCCGTTCTACTACGGCAAGCAGCAGAAGATCTTCGAGAAGCACGGCATCGACCTGACGATCAATGCCGGGCAGGGTTCGCAGAAGACCGTGCAGGCGACCGGCGCCGGGCAGACCGACTTCGGCTGGGCCGACACCCCTGCCGTCCTCGCCGGCATCGACCAGGGGGTCAAGGTCAAGAGCCTCGGGGTGTTCCTGCAGACCACACCCTCGTCGGTGCAGTTCTTCGAGTCCGCGGGCATCACGTCCCCCGCCGACCTCAAGGGGAAGACCATCGCCGGTACGGCGGGTGACGCGCTGTCCAAGACCTTCCCGATCTTCCTCGAGAAGAACGGACTGAACGAGTCCGACGTCAAGGTCCAGAACACCGACCCCGCGGGCAAGATCGCCGCGGTGATCTCCGGCAAGACGGACGGGCTGCTCGGCTACGCGAGCGACCAGGGCCCCACCATGCAGAACAAGGCCAAGAAGACCGTGTCCTACCTCCGCTTCTCGGAGCACGGCCTCAACTTCTACTCCAACGGTCTGATCGCCGGCCAGAAGACCCTCACGGGGCGCGCCGACGTCGCCAAGCGCCTGGTCCAGGCGGTCAGCGAGGCCTGGGCGGCCGCGGAGAAGGCACCGGACCCGGCCGTCGCCGCGATGGAGGGCGCGTCGGAGCAGCTGCCGCCGAAGGAGGTCCTCGCCGAGCAGTTCAGGACGACCGTGACACTGCTGCACACCTCGGCCACCCAGGGCAAGGCGCCGGGCGTGAACACCGAGGCGGACTGGCAGCAGACCGTCGACGTCTTCGCTCAGGCCGGGATGGTCAAGAGCCCCAAGGCCGTGTCGGAGTACTGGGACACCGCCACCGCGCTGAAGGGATGACGATGACCAGGGACACGACCCTGCGCAAGGAGCAGGGCGCGCAGGACACGAGGGGCCCGGCAGGCACGGCGGGCGGCACCGGCGCGGCAGCCGGTGCCGGGGCCGGCACTGCAGCGGTCGCCCTGGAGGACGTCGCCGTCCGCTTCCGTACCAAGCACCGCGATGTCACCGCGCTGCACGAGGTGTCCCTCGACGTCGCGGCGGGCGAGTTCGTCGCGATCGTCGGACCGTCCGGATGCGGCAAGTCGACCCTGCTCAAGCTGGTGGCGGGACTGCTGAAGCCGTCGGCGGGACAGGTCCGGCTGAACGGCGAGGCGGTGAACGGACCGCGCCACGATATCGGTTACGTCTTCCAGCGCGCCGCGCTCCTCGAGTGGCGCTCGGCCCGGCGCAACATCCTCATCCAGGCCGAGATGCGCCGGATGCCGGGCGACCGGGCCCGCGCGCGTGCGGACGAACTCATCGCGATGACCGGGCTCGGCGGCTTCGAGGACGCCTACCCGCACGAGCTGTCCGGCGGCATGCAGCAGCGCGTCGCGCTCTGCAGGGCGCTGCTCCACGAGCCGCCCGTCCTGCTGATGGACGAGCCGTTCGGCGCGCTGGACGCGCTCACCCGTGAGCAGATGAACATGGAGCTCAACCGGATCTGGCGGGAGACGGGCACCACCGTGCTGCTGGTGACCCACTCCATCTCGGAGGCGGTCTATCTGGCCGACCGGGTCGTGGTGATGAGCCCGCGGCCCGGCACCATCACCGAGATCATCGACGTCGGTCTGCCCGCCGAGCGGGACTACGCGCAAACTCTGGGCAGGCCCGAGTTCCGCGAGGCCACCGGGCACATCAGGGATCTTCTGGGGGCCGCATCGGCGCATGATTGAGGGTCTCGCCACCGGATTTCCCCGACCCCCGGGCAGCAGCGGCGAGGGCCGGTCTTTTGGATCGGGCCGCGGATCAGCGAGTGGCCCGCCGCGGAGCGGTTGATGTCACAGCGGTGCGTGCGGATGCAAGGCGGAGGAGGAAACGACGCGGTGGGGGTACCGCCCGTGCCCGCAGGGCTATGGGGGAGTCGGTGACCGACGACAACGCGGCTGGGGGTGCCCCCAGGCGAAGCTCTGGGGGAAGTGCGTGCCAGGGCACGTGAGCCCGGCAAAATCCGAAAGACAGGCCCCAAGTGGCCGTCCGCCGAGGCGGGAGCAGGGGGGCGACGCGCCTGCTCCCGGCCCGGCGGCGGGACCGGACGGCATCCGGGCCTGTCCACGAGGCAGTTCCGTCGATGCACTGTTGACGCGAGGGGTCGGACGGTGGGTTCGCCGCCGTCGACGACGAATTCGGCGCCGTATCGCCCGATGACGGCAGGAACCGGAAACCCGCGGTCCGAACTCGTCCCCTCGGGTGCAGCAGGCGCGGATGCTGCGTCCTTGGTCTCCGGGGCAAGGCGGCTCCGGAGCGCCATGCCCCTGGAGCCGGCGGCGGCGTGCTTCACGCGAGGCTCGGCGACGCTTGCCGACGGGCCCGCACCGCGCGGCGGGGACCCCGCGCGCGATACGGCCCGGCGCGGCGCAGCGCGGCGGGCCCTCGTCGTCCTGGTGGCCCTGCGGGTCTTTCCCGAATATGGGATAGCCTTCCAAATATGAGAGGCGATGGTGAGGGCAAGGATGGGCACCGTGACCCCGTCGACGCACGGCTGGCCGCCCGGCTCGCCGAGCTGAGGGCCGAGCGCGGCTGGTCCCTGGACGAGCTCGCGCAGCGCAGCGGCATCAGCAGGTCGACGCTGTCCCGTGCCGAGCGCGGAGAGATCAGCCCCACCACCTCCCTGCTCGGCAAACTGTGCGCGGTCCACGGCCGGACCATGTCCCAGCTGCTCAGCGAGGTGGAGGCGGAGCCGGCCCAGGTCGTGCGCGCCGACAGCCAGACGGTCTGGACGGACCCCGACGCCGGGTTCGTCCGCCGCTCCGTGTCCCCGCCGCAGGCCGGCCTGCGTGCCGAGATCGTCGAAGGGCGCCTCGCCGCGGGCGCGGACCTTGCGTACGAACGGCCCCCGGTGCCCGGTATGGAGCAGCACATCTGGGTGCTGGAAGGCACGCTCCGGATCACCGTCGGCGACGAGACCCACGCACTGCACAAGGGCGACTGCCTGCGCTTCCGGTTGTGGGGGCCGACGCGCTTCCGCTGCCCCGGCCCGGAGCCCGTCCGCTATGCCGTCATGGTGGTGCTGCCATGACCCAGGAGACCGTGGCTCGTGTCCACGCCGACGAACTCGACGCGCTTGCACCCCGGTTGGCGGACCTCCTCGTCGACGCCGTCGACGGCGGTGCATCGGTGGGCTTCCTCGCGCCGCTCGAGCGCGCCGCCGCCGAGGCCTGGTGGCGTACGCACACAAACGCGATCGCGGACGGAAGCCGAGCGCTCTGGACGGCCCGTACGGGTGGTGGCCGTATCACCGGCACCATCAGCCTCGGATTCGCCACGTACCCCAACGGACGACACCGCGCCGAGATCGCCAAACTCCTCGTCCACCGCGACGCCCGCGGCCGCGGCCTCGGCCGTACGCTCCTCGCCACGGCGGAAGGCGCGGCGGCGGCCGCCGGAGCCACCCTGCTGCATCTGGACACCGAGAGCGGCAGCCCCGCCGAGGCCCTCTACCGTTCGGCCGGGTGGACGGCGGCCGGGATGATTCCCGACTACGCCGCCGACCCGGCCGGCCGGCTGCATCCGACCACGGTGTACTACAAGCGCCTGGCGCCGCTGGGTCAGTAGCGCAGCCGCGACAGGTACGTGTAGCTGTTCTGCGCGGTCGCGAACGGATCCGCCGGCGAGTCGTGCTCGACGAGCCACTGCCGCACGCCGCCGCTGCTCGCCGTGTCGAACATCGCGGCGAAGTCCAGGACACCCGAGCCCACATCGGCGAAACCGCCGTCCGGGGCCATGTCCTTGACGTGCAGCGCCGGGAAACGGCGCCGGTGGCGTACGAACAGGGTGCGCGGATCCGCCCCGCCGTTGGCCGCCCAGTACACGTCCAGCTCGAAGCAGACCAGCTCGGGATCGGTCTCCTTCAGGAGGATCTCGTACAGGTTCTCGCCCTCCACGACGGCGTGGTCGCTGCCGTGGTTGTGGAAGAGCAGCGGCCCGAGCCCGGCCTCCCGAGCGGCCTGGCCCGCCTTGTTGAACTCGCGTGCCGCCTCCCGGAATCCGGCCGGGGTGTGCATTGCACCGGGCAGGCTCGGAACCACGATCCAGCGGGCGCCGAGCGTATGGATGTCGTCGAGCGCCTGCGGCAGACCGCTGCCGGTCACCGTGGTGTACGCGACATGCTCCAGGACCGCCTTGAGACGGCTCTCGTCGAGCATCTGCCGGATCGCCGCGGCGCTGTGCCCGTGACGGCCGCTCACGCCGACGGTCGCGTACCCCATCCCGGCGAGCCGGGCGAGTGTGCCCCCGAAGTCCTGGGCCAGGGACGTGCGCATCGTGTACAGGTGCATGCCGATGCCGGACGGTGGGATGCGACGCCGCCGTCCACAGCCGTTCCCGTCCGTCTCGGCCGCCTGGGCGGCCGCCGGGGTGCCCAGCCCCGCCGCCGCGGCGACAGCGAGTGCCGTCCCGAGGAACGCTCTTCGTGTGGAATGCATAAGACCTCTCCTCTCAGCTCACCGTGATCCGGACGGCGCCGGTCGTCGTGTCGCCCTTGTCGTCCGTGACGGTCAGATGCGCCGTGTACGCACCCGGCCTGGCGTACGTGTGCGTCGCCCCGGGCCCCTCGGGGGCCGTGGCCTTGCTGTTGTCGCCGAAGTCCCAGTGGTACGAGGCGATCGTGCGCCCGGACACCGGCCTCACCGTCGAGGCGAGCGCCACGGTGAGGGGCGCTGCGCCCGTCCCGGGCGTCGCGGTGAGCGCGACCTTGGTCCCGGGGCGCTTCTCGACGCCCCGCCCGTTGAAGTGCAGCCAGTCGACGGCGAACAGATCGGGCTTCTCCGCCGACCACGCGGGGTTCGTGAACACCGCGTACAGCTTCACCGTGTGCCCCGGGTCCTTGAGCGTCGTGGTGGGGGAGACGACGTTGCCCCAGTCGCCGGTGTCGGGAACGGTGACCTGTCCGAGCAGCGGACCGGTGGGGGAGTCGGCACGGAACTCGACCGTCCCGCCGAGCCCGGCCGATGCCGCCCCGACCGTCACCGAGTCGATGCCCTCGAGGTGCGCCGGATCGAGCATGATCCAGTCACCGTTCTCGATCTCGGTCAGCCGTTTGCCGCCCGAGGCGTCGGCCCGGCTCGCCACGACGGCGCCGCCCTGCGCACCTCCCGTCGTGGTGAAGTGCTCCGCCTCGCGATACGCCGGACGCAGAGTCAGCGACGCCGAGCCGGTCAGCGCGGGCACACCACCCGGGCCGCCCTTGTCCTCGTACTGCGCGCTGATGCCGTAGTACAGATTCTGTCCCGGGCCGTGGCTGTCGCCGGCGTCGGTCACGATCTCGCCCGCGCAGCCGGTGTAGTTGTCGAGCGGGTGCAGATGGGAGTCGTGGCCGAGCTGCGACTGGACGACGACGCGCGAGCAGTCGATCGGGCTGAGCCGGCCGTCCTCCCGGTCCTTCACCCGCACGGTGAAGGGGATGGTGTCGCCGAAGCTGAACATGCCGCCGTTCGGAGGCCGCTGGATGGTGACCTCGGGGCGGGTGTTGCCCACGGTGATGTCCTGGACGGCGAGCGCGGTGAGCTGCTGCGGCCCTGTCACCGTGAGCCTGGCCGTGTAGCGCCCGTTGGTCCGGTAGGTGTGCGTCGGGTTGGCCTCGGTCGAGTCCGTCGTCCCGTTCCCGTCGAAGTCCCAGGCGTACGTGACCGGCTTGCCGTCCGGCAGCCCGGAGCCCGCGCCGGAGAACTTCACGGTGAGCGGTCCGGGGCCGTTGTCCGGACTCGCCGTGGCCTTGGCGTCGGGGAGCCTGCCGTCGGCGACGTAGTCGATGCGGTAGATGCCCGAGCCCTCGTTGCTGCCGCCGCGGCCCGTGCCGCTGCCGAGCCCGAAGTCGATGACGTACAGCGCCCCGTCCGGGCCGAAGTCCGCGTCGAAGGGCTGGTTCCATGACATGTCACCGAACACCGCGTTGATGGACTGCAGATCGCCCGCCTTGGCCGGCGCGAACCGGGGGTCGGTGAACGTCTGGTCCTTCTGCTGGATCGAGAAGGACTTGAACCACTTGCGCGTGAGCTCGTAGTTCAGCCACTTCCCCTCGAAGTACTCGGGGAACTTCGTGCGGTACGTGTTCGCCGGGTCGTAGTCGTAGACCGGGCCGCTCATCGGGCCGCCGCCCCCGGTGCCGAGCTCCGGGAATTCGGCGGAAGCGGAGTACGCGTACCAGACCGTGGCGGGCTGGGCCGGCGGCAGATCCCGCAGGCCGGTGTTGTTGGGCGAGTCGTTGACCGGCTTCGCGCAGTCGAAGGCCGAGCCCGATGTCTTCGTCGCGAAGTCGTAGTCGGTGAAGGGTGTGTTGTTGCCGGTGCAGTAGGGCCAGCCGAAGTTGCCCGCCTCGGTGACACGGGTGTACTCGACGGTGCCCTCGGGGCCACGCTCCGGCTGGGCCTGGCGCGCGTCGGGCCCGTAGTCGGCCACGAGCAGCGCGCCGCTCAGCGGATCCGTCGTGATCCGGAACGGATTGCGCATGCCCATCGCGTAGACCTCGGCGCGGGTCCTGTCCGTGCCGGGCGCGAAGAGGTTGCCTTCGGGGATCGTGTACGTGCCGTCGGCCTGCGGGGTGATGCGCAGGATCTTGCCGCGCAGATCGTTGGTGTTGCCCGAGGTGCCCTGGGCGTCCCAGGCCCTGCGCCCTTCGCGTTCGTCGATCGGTGCGAAGCCGTCGGAGGCGAACGGATCGGTGTTGTCGCCGGTCGCGACGTACAGATTGCCGCTCTTGTCGAAGGCGAGAGAGCCCGCCATATGGGAATTGGCCCGGCCTTCGCCGCGCAGGGTGGGAATGGTCAGCAGCCGCTTCTCCGATGCGGGGTCGACCGTGTTGCCCGTGACGGTGAACCGGGAGAGGTTGAGCTGGTTCTCGGACTTGTCCGAATGCAGCAGATAGAGCCAGTTGTTGGTGGCGAAGCCCGGATCGAGGGCGAGCCCGAGCAGTCCGTCGGACTGGCTGGTCATCTCCGGGGTGTACGCGAAGTCCAGCGCGGTCGTGACCTTCAGCGTCGACTGGTCGACGACCTTCAGCTTGCCGGTGCGCTGGATGAAGAAGACACGCCGGTCGGGCGCGACGGCCAGCTCGAAGGGGTCGGCGAGATCGCTGGTGACGAGGGGCGTGCGCTGGAAGGCGCCGGTCTTCGTCGCGGTGCAGTCGCCGGGCTTGTCGCCCGCGGCCCACTGGATGCCGCCGAGCAGATGCTTCAGGAAGCCCTCTTCCTGGAACGCCGACGCGGCGTGACCGCCGGCGGTGAACCAGGAGCGGCCACCGTCGTAGTTCTGGCACCACGACCACGGGTGGTCGACGCCCTCGTCGAGGCCTGTGATGCCGTCCCGCACCTTGATCTGGGCGAGGGTGTGGACCTTGCCGGTCGGATTGGTGCGCCAGTTGTACCACTCCTCCGTACGCTCCCAGAGCTCCGGAAGCCCCCGGGTGGAGGGGTGGCTCTGGTCGAGCACCTTGATCCGGCCGGTCTGGACGGCGGGGTGCTGGTCGAAGATGGCGCCGACGAGGCCCTCGTACCACTGCCAGTCGCGCTCGCTCGCCGACGCGGCGTGCACACCGACCCATCCGCCGCCCGCTCGGATGTACTTCTGCAGGGCCGCTCGCTGCTCGGCGTCGAGCAGATCGCCCTTCTCCGGGGTGGAGTTGGTGTTGTTGAAGACGATCGCCTGGAAGCGGGCGAGGTTGTCGTCGGTGAAGGCCGTGGCGTCGTCGGTGGCCTCGACCTCGAAACCGTTATCGCTGCCGAGCTTCTTGATGGCCTCGATCCCCGCCGGGATCGAGTCGTGGAAGAAGTTCGTGACCTTCGAGAAGACCAGAACGCGGAACGGCGCCGCTTCGGCGCGAGGGGCCGTGGCCACCCCGAGGCCGATGATCAGCGCCAGTAACGCCGTGATGGCCGTGATGGCGGTGCGAGCCGTGCGTGCGGCGTGTGCCGTGCGTGCCTTGCCGGCGGTGACTGGTGACGTGGTTCTGCGACTACTCATGGCGCTCCCGGTGCTGGTGAGGCGGCTGCGGGTGTCGTCAGATGACGGAAAGCGCTTTCTGGAGTGCGTCGCTCAGCGTAGGTTCCGGTGTCGCGGGGGGTCAATGGGTCGGAAGAGGGCTCTGGTGACGGCCCGTCGGCCGGGAGCGGTGATTGTCGGTGGCGCACCGTACGGTCGTCGCATGGCCAACGCAGACGACGTACGCAGAATCGCGCTCTCGCTGCCCGGGGCGGTCGAGAAGCTCGCCTGGGGCGTGCCCACGTTCCGGGCCGGTCAGGGCGGAAAGATCTTCGCCTCGCTCGACGACGACGATCAGGCGATGGGAATCAAGTGCCCCAAGGAGGACCGGGAGGAGCTGATCGCCTCCGAGCCCGACAAGTTCTTCATCCGCCGTGGGCACGACGACGGCTACGCCTGGATGCGGGTGAGGCTCGCGGCGCTCGACGACGAGGAGGAGTTGTACGCGATCCTGCTCGACTCCTGGCGTCAGGCGGCTCCGCGCAAACTGCTTGATGCCTACCCGGAGTTGGGGTCCGCGGGCGCGCAGTGATCATCGCCGCGGACCGCAGATGAGGAAGACGAGTGTCGGGGGTCGAAAGGTTTAGCGAATCCGATGTGATGACATTCACCATGGTCACTGCCTGCGCTAACTCACTGTAATGAGCCGCCTACGACCTATTTACGTACAGTTACGTGTGTGCAGACAGTCGACGAAGGAGACTCATGCGACCGTTCGTACTGAACTACGTACTTCCGGCCGTGAGTCCAGCGGTAACGGTTCCTTACAGCTACGACCCCGCCCTGCAGCTGAACGTGCTGCCTGACGGGCGTCCCGCCGTGGACGACCGCGCAGTGCTCCTGGCCACCGGCACGACCACGTCAACCGCCGGTTCCAAGACACACTTCGACGACTGAACAGACCGGCACGAGACATGACTGTGCTCATCCTGACCTGCAGGCAGGACGTCACGGCGGACATGGTGGTCGCCAAGCTCCACGAGCGGGGCGTGCCCCTCATGCGCCTGGACCCCGCCGACGTACCCGGTGAGGCCGCCCTGTCGGCCGAGTACGTCCACGGCGACTTCTACGGCCATCTGTCCACGGACGGGCGCCTGTTGAGCATGGGCGCCCTGCGCTCCATATGGGTTCGCAGACCCGGCGAGCCCGCGGCGCACGCCCCCGAGCCCTCGGAGTGGCTGACCGCCGAGACCGAACAGGCGCTGTACGGAATGCTCTACTCCGCCACGGCGCGGTGGATGAACCATCCCTCCGTGTCGACGCAGGCGCGGTGCAAACCCTGGCAGTTGAGCATGGCGCACCGCAGCGGTTTCGCCGTGCCGCCCACGGTCATCACCACGTTCCCGCGTGTGGCCCGGCAGTTTGCCGCGCAGTACCGGGACATCGTGGTGAAGTCCGCGTCCGGCCCCCCGGTCGGCGACCCTCCGGTCGCCCTGCCCACCACCCGTATCGATCAGGACACCGACTTCAGCGGTGTGGCGGCCGGCCCGACGCTGTTGCAGCAGTACATACCCAAGCGGGCCGACATCCGGCTGACCTCGGTCGGCAGCCGGCTCTTCGCCGCCCGCAAGCTCTCGGCGACCGACCAGGTGGACGGCCGGTACGGCAGCACCGGCCACGGCTGGGAGCCCGCGGAGATCCCCGGCCGCATTGCCCGTGCCGTCCGCGACTACACGAGTCTCGCCGGCCTCGCCTACGCCGCGTTCGACTTCGCCGAGGACGCCGAGGGCGTGTGGTGGTTCCTGGAGTGCAACCAGGGCGGCCAGTTCGGATTCATCGAACTGGAGACCGGTCAGCCCATCGCGGAGGCCGTCGCCGCCTGGCTCGCCGCTGGGCCGAACGGGGGAAGGGGCGTTACAACGCCCCCATCGACCGGGGATGGTCAACGTGTTCTGTGAACAGTTCGTTCTCTGAACACTTCTGACCGCTTCTGTAAAGGAGAAGCCATGCGTATGCGCACTCTGGCGGCGACCGTCGGGCTCACCGCTGCCGCGCTCTTCGGCGGTGCCGGTGCCGCCGTGGCCGACAACGGCGCCGAGGCCATCGGTGCCACGTCGAACTCGGGCGGCGTGCTGTCGGGCAACGTCGTGCAAGTGCCGGTGTCCGTGCCCGTGAACCTCTGCGGCAACGCCATCAGCGTCATCGGGCTGCTGAACCCGGCCGTGGGCAACGTGTGCACCAACGGCTGACGCCGGCTCGCCCGGCCGCGGCCCTACGGGCCCGGCCGTGGCGAGCCCCGCTCAGCGGGGTAGGAACCGGGTGATCCGGTCCCGCAGGCCCGCCGGGTCCAGACCGTGTGCCGTGAGGTGCTCGTCGATCCGGCCGTAGCGGCGGAGTTCCCGCCTGGCGACGCCCAGGCCGAGGACGCGGTGCGGGATGTCGGCGAGTGCGTCGTTGGCGGCGGACGTGGACGTACCGGCGAGGTACGGCTCGACGAGCACCACGTCCGCCGCCCGGCCGCCTGCCGCGCGGGGCACCGTCGCTGCGTCGAAGGGGCGCACGGCTCGACCCGGGCCAGGACGGCCCGGGGCCGACCGGGGCGCGGGGCGGTGAAAGCGGCGTACAGCGCCTCGTGATCGCGCCCGTCCACGGTCTCGGCCGACCAGCCCCGCCGCCTCGAAGCGCCACGCGATGCCGCCCGGCCATCCGTACGAGGCGGACGCGTTGTCGATCACCAGCGTGTGCAGCTGCTCCAGCCCGGCGGGCCCGGCGTACGCGATGGCCTCGTGATTGCTGCCCTCGTCCAGTCACGCGTCACCGATCAGCACCCACACCTGTGGCTCGGTGCGCCCCTGCGCCCGCAGCCCGACGGCGGTGCCCACGGCGAGCGGCAGTCCGTGCCCGAGCGATCCGCTCCCGATCTCGGCCCCCGGCACGAGCACCCGGTCGGGGTGGTGCCCGAGCGGGGAGTCGTACGCCCCGAAGCCCGTCAGCAGCTCCTCGTCGAAGAACCCTTTCGCCGCGAGGACGGCGTAGTACGCCATCGGCCCATGCCCCTTCGGACAGCAGGAACCGGTCCCGCCCGGGGTCGTCGGCCGTCTCGGGCGTCACGCGCAGCACCCGGTCGCACAGCACCCACAGCGCGTCGAGGGTCGAGGTCGCCGCGGGGCCGTGCTTCTCGTCGCCCGTCATGAGGGCCATCAGGTGGGTCAGGTCCTGGTGGCCACGCGTCGTGGTGAGCCGCGTGTTCGCCATGCGACTCACCGTGCAACGTAAACCGCACTTGAGGTCAACCGGCAAACGGTTCGTGACCACCGGGGGAAGTGCGGTATGGTTCTCGTGCGCGATCGGCCGGGGGAAACCCCAGGTCAGACGGGCATCGGGACGTGGCGCAGCTTGGTAGCGCACTTGACTGGGGGTCAAGGGGTCGCAGGTTCAAATCCTGTCGTCCCGACTCTGCTTTGCGCAGGTCGGAGGTCGTCTTCTCAGAGATGAGAGGACGGCCTTTCGTGCGTTCGCGGGCCTGGTGTTCGCAATTGTGCTCGCATGCCACGTCCGGGGGCGGTTTGCCCGGGCGCAGAATTCCCCCGGCGCCGGGGGTCAAAGTGGGTCGAGAACTTCGCGGAGCTCTGGACGTGGTCGCGCGATGGTCTCAGCCGTTCGGCCCACGAGATCGCCGAGGTGCTGCACACCTGACCCTCGGCGTCGCGGCGGTCACTGCCGGCGGAGGATGGTGCAGATATCGCCCTCCGGGCAGGAGCCCGCGTCCGTCTCGGCGGCCCGTTGGCCCAGGTCGCGCAACAGGGCGCGGGACGTGCGGAGTTCCGCCATGCGCCTCTCGATCCGGTCGAGGTGCTCGTCGATCAGCTGGGCGACGTGGCCGCACGGGGCTTCGCCGCTGTCGCGCAGGTCCAGTACCGAGCGGATCTGGGCGAGCGTGAGGCCCGCGCCCTGTGCCTCGCGGATGAACGCCGGCCGATTCACGACCTCCGGCGCGTAGTCGCGCTATCCGGCTGTCGTGCGGGGCGGTGCGTGCAGAAGGCCAGCCTGCTCGTAGAAGCGGATGGTCTTGGCCGTCACGTGGCCGGCCGTGGCCAGATCGCCGATGCGCATGTCTCCACGCGCGGGGTCCGAGTCGCAGTGCGCCGGGCCACTCGGACAGGGCGTGCCGGTCAGAGTGGGGAGGCCAGCCTCTGCAGGATCCGAGCGGCAGGCTCGGCCGTGGCGTGGCGATGCCCGGTGCCGGCCCACAGGTTGATCCGTTCGGGATCGTCCGCGGCAGCGGCGGCCTTGCGCGTCGGGCTGGTCAGGTGGTGCAGGGCGGGATAGCCGGCTGGGGCGAGGCCGGTGTAACGGTCGGTGAAGTGGTTGCGCAGTGCCCTCGCGGGCCGGCCTGTGAAGGCCCTGGTCACGACGGTCTGCCGTCGTGTCGGGTCGGCCAGTGCGGCCTTGTGGGGTCGTGAGGTGCCGGCCTCGTCGGCGCGCAGCAGGACGGTGCCGACCATGACCGCCGCGGCTCCGGCGCGCAGTGCCTCGGTCACGTCGGCCGGGGTGGCCACTCCGCCTGCGGCGACGAGCGGCAGGGACACCGCCTGGCGTACCTTGCCCAGCAGGTCGGTCAGGGGAACGGGTGCCGGGACGTGCTGAGGGGTGAGGGTGCCGGAGTGCCCGCCCGCGGCGGAGGCCTGCACGGCCAACATGTCGGCACCGCCGCCCGCGGCCAGGTGGGCCTCGGCAGGCGAGGTGACGGTCTGGACGACCATGGTTCCGGCGGCGCGCAGCGCGGCGATGACGGCTGCCTCCGGGATGCCGAAGGTGAAGCTGACGACCGGTACCGGGTCGGACAGCAGCAGGTCGATCTTGTCCGACCAGTGGTCGTCGTCCTCGACGATGCCTGCTGAGAGCACGTCGACGTCGTAGGTCCGGGCCTCGGGTGCGATCGCGCGGGCGTAGCGACGGAAGGCCTCCGGATCGACCGGGACGGGGTTGGGCGCGAACAGATTGACCCCGAAGGCGACGCCGCTGGAGCGGACCTCGACGATGTGCTGGGCCAACGCGTCAGCCGTCTTGTATCCGCCGGCCAGGAACCCGAGGCCGTTCGCCCGGGCTGCTGCGGTGACCAGCGCGGGGGTGGTCGGGCCGCCGGCCATAGGGGCGGCCAGGATCGGGCTGCTCACGCCGAGAGCGGCCAGTGGGGAGACCATGATGTGTGCGTTCCTCCTGTGAGGGGGCGATGCTCGCCTTGTCGGATCTCCCGGCGAACCGAGCACGGTCGGTGCGCGGGACGGACTCGGCATGCCCCGGGCATGGCGCGTGGATCCGACGTGTCGCCTGATGATCGTTCGAATCCGCCCATGCTCCACCGGCCGGCCCGAAAGCCGCAGATCGAGATCTGCAGCTGTCGTGTCAGGTGGTGGCCGGCGCCTGCGGCGAGCGAGCGCCCAGCAGTCCCAGGCAGTTCGTCCAGAGCGCGTTGAGCTGGGACGTGTTGTTGTAGAGCTTCGCGAACAAGACCTGGCCCTCGAGCTGCGCGACCACGGACCGGGCAGCTTCACGGGTGTCGGTGACGGCGACCTCGCCACGCTCGAGAGCCTCGGTGATGATCGAGGCGACCATGTCGACCTGGGCTTCGAAGATCTCCTGCAGGCGTTTGCGGACGGCTTCGGTCTGGTTGCTCATCTCCAGGGTGAGGTTCCCGAACATGCAGCCTGAAACGGTTCCGCAGCTCTGCTGGCCCGCGCGCTGGCCGGCTTCCGTCTCCTCGAACAGCCGCCGCAGCCGCTGCAGTGGCTCCGCGTCGCTGTTCAGGATGCGAGTCCAGTCGCTCCGCTGGCCGGCCCACTGCTCGTCGATCACGGCCAGCGCGAGAGCCTCCTTGGACTCGAAGAAGTAGTAGAAACTGCCCTTGGGCACTCCGGCTGCCTTGCAGATCTCGGCCACACCCAGGGCGGAGTAGCCGCGCAGCTCGATGAGCGACTGCGCCGCGCTGAGGATCTTCTCTCTGGCATCACTGGTCCGTCCCATGGTGCCAGTATACGACCGCTCGACTACGTTTTACTGGACCGGTCGGTTACTCCATGGTCCGACCGTCGTTGCGGAGTCGGATCCGCCGGACTTCCGAGTGGCCGGTGTTCGTGCGTGGGCCGCTCGGCAGATCGTGCAAATAGGTCCGTGTCCGTATTGTTATTGTTTGACACTTGTCGACCGGTCGTCTACTTTCAAATAGGCGACCGGTTGGTTATGCCGGTTGGTCGCACCTTAGCACCCCATGGAAGAAGGTCGTCATGAGCAGTCAGGGTCAGAAGGTCGCGGTCATCACCGGCGCCTCGCAGGGCATCGGCGCCGGGCTGGTGGAGGCCTACCGCAAGCTCGGCTACGCCGTCGTCGCCACCTCGCGCGGCATCGCCGCGTCGCAGGACCCGCACGTCCT
>NZ_JBSFDW010000049.1:0-49945 GCF_053594115.1 Streptomyces sp. NPDC001970
CCATCTCCCCGGCCCATTCCCCCTGCATGTCTACAAGACTGGCCCCGACTCCACCGAGCCGGGGCCAAAACCCGAGATTTTCAGCAGTCTTCTAGGTGTCTCGTGCGGCGGCGCGCTTATCTACGGGGCCCCGGGACGCCGGGAGCTCAGTGGAGCGCGTCAGCTGCTGGAAAGACACCGACAAGGTGGGCAGAGCAGCCTGACCCACGCCGAGGAGAAGCTCGCCCAACTCGACGCCCAGATCTCCCGGAAGAAGGAGTCTGTCGACCTGGGAAATCCCACCTTCCGGGAGATCGTTGCACGCATCACCGCGGTGGCCGCATCGCCGGAGCCTTCGTGACCTGGACGGTTGTCACCTCCGGCGATGCTCAGTGAATGTTTGAGTACCTCAGAAGTGCAGGTCCACCGACCACTCAGGCTCCCGCCTGACGGCCCGCCGCACTTCGGGCATCGGTGGACGAGCCAACAGATCCCAGCAAGCAAGGGGTTGGTGCTGCACGCGGCTACGGATCAGACGGCACGCGGCCACGGCGAGGAGATCGCCCTGAGTGGCGCGCTGCGGGCGGTGGCCCGTGTGCGCCGGCAGTCATCGGTCGACACAGGCGTGCCCTCGACCGCCAAGGCGCGCTGCGTCGTGCGCCGTGACGGTCGGGGTTACGCCGCACCTCCGTTCCGACTCTGCCGCACTCCGGGGCCGTGAGGAGCAGCGCCCGGAGGTCACTTGGAGAGGTGGAGGGTCAGCTCGGTCTGCGTGGCGGCGACATTGGTGCCGTCCATATAGCCGCGGGCCTCGCGGAAGGCGCCGGTACCGCCGGTGATCGCGAGCCTGAACTTGGTGGGGAAGCTGTCGATGAAGGGCGCGAAGCCCTGCAGGGTGATGTCACCCTTGGTCAACCGGAGGGTGGACTCGCACTGCCGCAGACGCTGCTCGAGGCTGACGACGGTGCAGACGAAGCCGCCGGTGCCCGCCGATTGACCGTTCTGGAAGAACTCCGAAAAGCCCACGGCCTCGTCGCCGAGACTGAGTCCTGGGTCACCCACGTCGACGAGGGCGAATTCTCTTAGGAAGTCATCCAGCTTGATGACCTTCTCACCACGCGGGCTGGGGTCGCGGTCCGGGGAGGCAGCCTGCGCGAGCGGTGCCCATGCGAGGACCGCGGCGAGCGCGGTGACCGCGACCGGCCCCATTGCCTTGAAACGACGCATCGTGCGTCTCCTTCGAGCTCGATGGACTGACAAGCGGCAATTCCGCGCGCCACTTATCAATCCATTCATGGCTCAATCGGAAGCCCGCTACATCAGGCGCGCATTGGCTGTGCAGAAAGACGACCCGATCGGACGCGCGGGCGATCCGCATCGGATCCCGACATCAGACGTGTGGTGTTCGGGACGAAGAGGTCGTGGACCCACAGTCGCGCGAATGTCGTCGAGCTGCAGTCCCTGGCTGTCTGAGCGGCTGGCGTATTGCTCCCAGTTGAGTGATTGGGCGGGCGGCAGCTTCCGGTACCGGCAGTCCGACGGGGCCTGTGGGTTCGTTTCGGTGGCGGCTGGCGTGGTCATTGGGGCTCCGGGCCGTGGTTGGGCCACTGGGTGAACCCGATGTGGAAGTAGTGCGGGCCGTCGTGGCCAGGGCGGAGCGTGCAGCGCATCTGGGTGCCGGGCTTCTTGATCCAGCAGTAGCAGGGGATCACTACCCGGCCGGGCGTGGTGTACGGCGTTCGCGGGCTCACTACGCGGCCTTGCCAGCATGCTCGGCTGCCGCGATGAGCCCGCGCCGGTCACGGCAGGGTGTGCACGCGAACAGTGGGTACGGCGCACCGGAAGCGCGTTCGATCGTCGCAATCGTCTGAGCCGACGCAGAGGGACCGTCGTGCCAGTGGCACCAGCCCTGAGTTCGAGTTGGTCTCTGCGCAGCTGAGGACCACCCAGCCCTCTGAGATCGGCTTGTATCTCAAAGCCTTCGAAGAACTGCGGAGTATCGCGGTCTATGGGGCTCAGGCCCGCGCACTCATCACAAGGGCCGTCGAGGCGTTGCACTGACCTGCGCAGACGGACGATCAAACCGGGTACGAGTCCTGATGGCCGGCAATCGCGCCAGTCACCGCAGGTACGTCGGAACGCAACCGCCGTCCCAAGCGGTCAACCCACGTGTCCCCGCGTCTGGTTGGCCGAGTCCGGAGGAGGCCCGTGACCGGCTTCGCCGCGGCGGCCCGGGCCGGTCGGCGCTGGCTCGCCGCGCAGCATCCACCCCCACGTGGTGAGCGAGGTCGGGTAGATCCGCGCGGCGGACTCGCGATGCCCGCACCGGTGAGGTACCGATCGACCGCCGCTTCGTACGACGGCGGCGGGGCGGACTGCTTCGCCGACACCGCCTGCGCCCTGGCATCTAACGCGGCCCTCATCGATCACGACGCGGACGCCCCTGAGCTTCGCGGTTCAGAGTGATTACGGCGGCACGGGCACGAGGCCGCCATATCTGGGTTCGCCTCTGCCGCCTCGCTGGAGTGGCCTGGCAGTAGGTCCGCTACTGCCAACGCCAACTCGCCTCAGATCGGCCCACGCATCAAGCAGAAGAGCCAGAATAGGCCCATGGCCAACTCAACTCCGCCCGAAGAAAGTCTAGTTGGACTCACGGGAGATGCCTGGATCACCTTCACCGCGCCCTTTTACGCGGAAGGGAACCCGCTGGAGCCGAGGGAACCCTGCACCCTTCCGCCCGGTGACGACCTCGACGGAACCGGTCTTCTCCTGCGAAGACCGGTGTCGTTGAGCCCGTTACTCCAGGGCTCGCTCACGTACGGGGAGCCGACGGTGGACCTGCTCACCACTTTCGTCGGCAGCGACGAGTGGCACGGCGAACTCCAGCGCCGTCTCAAGGACCTCCTGGCCGCCCAAACCGGCCAGTCGCTGCTGGACATGGTCGATGTCATCGGCATGGTCTTCCCCGACGGCTACAGCTCGATCGCCGTCACGCTGCGCCTGCCCGAGGGCTGGGATGCGCGCTACCGGGACTCGACACACGCCGGTCTCGGCCGGGCCGGACGCGAGCTCCTGGCAGCCGAGTTGAGATCCATGCTGCTGCCTCCCGCGGAGCGGCTGCTGCGCCGCTGCGGCGCCGGCGAGACGGCGGCCGTACCGTACTTCAACCTCACCTACGTGGGCAGCACCGACCACCCGGATCCCGGCAGAGCCTGCCTCAGCGACGACCTGCGGCCGCTGGTCTACCCCGACTCGCCGATGCCGCTCGCCTCCAAATCGCCCTGGCGCGACGAGTTCCTCTTCGCGGGCTACGCGTACAACCTGCTGGCGACGCCGGATCCGAAGGCCGCCGCCGAGAAGTTCAGGCTACTGCTCCTCATCCTCGACGTGTCCTACATCCGGCTGGCCCGCACTGCCGCGGCGGCCGACGACGCGCTGCGCCGTGGACAACGCGCCGACGCGCGTTGGCTCTCGGAGCTGGAGCACCGGCTGCGATCCGAGTACCAGGCGCTGGTCACACCGACGTTCAGCTACGACCACCATGCCCTGAGGACGCGCGACGCGGTCCTGCAAGCCTGGGCGGCGGGCAACCTGCAGAGCCGGGCCGCGGACCTTCTCTCGACGGTCCGGCAGACGGTTGACTTACGGTTGGCCGAGGACCAGGCGCGCCGGATCCGCAAGGTGAACCTTGTGGTGGCGATCCTGACTGTCCTTTCAGGGGTGGCGACCGCCGAAGCAGCGATCTCGCTCTACGACCACTTCTTCGGATGAGTCGGATGAAAATGAAGGAGCAGTGATGACAGAGACCGATGCGGTGGTCTGGGTAGCCGACGGCCTGGCCGCCGAGGGACTTGACTACGGCGAGCGGCTCGTGGAGCGGCTGACTGGGCAGGGCCTGCGCGTCGAGCGGCGCGACCTGACCACCGCCACCGCTGATGACATACCCGGCGGGCGCCTGCACGTCCTGTCCGGCGGTTCGACCTCAGTGAACGACGCCTCCGGATGGATGCCCCAGGGGATGGCGGTCACCCGTCTCCTCGTCGAGGCCGCTCAGCGCGGGGAACACGCGGTGATCGGCGTATGCCTTGGATCCCAGATGATCGCCGAAGCGCTCTGGCCCGGTCAGGGGTCCGTGCGCGCCGCCGGCAGGATCGAGGTGGGCCTCACCGAGGTCCGCTGGCGGGAGGACGAGCGGACCGACGACGGCGAACAGTTCGTCGTCCCGGCCTTCCACTACGAGGAACTCGACCCCGGGCCGCTCCTGGAAGGCAACGCCCACGTGGTCGCGGACAACGGCCACTCACCTGTCCAGGGCTACCGTTACGGCCCCCGGATCTGGGGGGTCCAGTTCCATCCCGAGTTCGGACCCGCCGATGTCCGCCGGATCGTCCTGCACCACCGCCGCACCATCGAGACCTACCATGGCGACGTCCGGGACGCCCTGAACTCCGTGGACCGCTACGCGTCCTCGTGGAGCCTCGCCCCGTTCACCCGTCTTGTGCAGCACGCCCTCCAGCAGGCCTGACGGCGGGGCCGACAGGCCTCAGCGCGTCGGCGCGTACTTGACGCGCAGGGTGGCGGCACGTCCTCAGCGCGGCTCTGGCGGTCGCGCTGCCTCGGCATGTTCGGCCAGGGTCGGCCTCGGACGGTGACGCCTTGCGGGCGTGAAAACTGATGGGGTGGCGGCCGGGCGCCGCTCCGGCTCTCAAGGCCTGAGCGACACCCCCGGGCAGAACACGCTGTATCAAGCAGGACAGGGGTAATGTCGCCCGAGACGTGCCCCGTCGCGTGACGCTTGTCAGCGCCCGCGGCGAGGACACCCTGGCTGGACCGAACTCCCGCAGTGACAGCCGGAGCAGTGGGATATGGGGTAATTGGCAGCCCGACGGTTTCTGGTTCCGTTAGTTCAGGTTCGAGTCCTGGTATCCCAGCCAAGCACGGAATGCCAAGGGCACAGGATTCAGCACGGGTGAGGTTTCACGACCTGGAGGCGCCGACCCTGCTGGCCATCTGCACGTCGGCGTCATCGTGGCGCCATGCGCTGAGCACTCACGTTCCGCCCGGCGGCCTCGCGCCGCCGGGCCGGGACGCGACCTGAGCATCCGCATGGGGCCGGCAAACCCCGTGGCTACTTCCCCGACGCCCCCAGGTGTCAGCAGCCGGTCACCATCGTCGCCCTGCTTGCCACCCCGGAGGCCGCCCGCCCCGCCATGCCCACCGACCCCGACGTCATCCCGCTGCGGAGGACCCCCTGAACGACTCGGCCTGAACGTTACTGATCATCGGGCCCGGCGGCCTTCGACCACCGGGCCACAGCCGTTGCTGCGCGTAGGACAACGGGAACACTGAATCTCCTCTGGTCACGGGACCGGCCGGGCGGGCACGCGCTGTCAGGCTAGGTGGCCGGTGCGGGGCGGTTACGGCAGTAGGACCGGCAGTGCTGCGGCAGTTCACGCCAGGCTCCGCGTCTCGTCTCTCCGTGTCGTCGGTGTCTCCGGACATGCCGAAGGGCCCGCCGGAGGCGGGCCCTTCGCAACGCCGCGCGGTGTGCGCCGGCCGGATCAGAGCACGGGCTGGATGTCGGTACGCAGCCAGTAGCGGCCGCCCTCACGGCCGAGCAGGCACAGGTCGACGAGGTAGCGCCGCACGGTCACGTGGTCCGTACCGGCTCCCTCGCACCAGACCTTCAGCTTCTCGTTGACCGCACGCTCGTCGTACTCGGCGCCCTCGGCGAACGTACGGTGCGTCAGATGCTGGAGCACGACACGGCGACGGCCCCACTGGGACGGCAGCTGGATCAGACGGTCGTCACGGACGAAGGTGCGCAGCAGGTGTTCGACCTGTGCGTCCTCGTACCCGTGCAGCTCGGGCTCCTCGGTGGTGCGGTTGTCGCGCACGATCTGCTTGAAGTGTTCCGTGTCCGAGGTGAGCCGCCCGTCGGCGTCGCTCACGATTCCACCGGCGCGCAGCCGGCGCAGCGCGATGCCGGTCTCCTTGGCGGAGAGGCCGGCGGCCTCCGCGACGGCGGTGGGTGAGGAGGCCCCGAGGACCACCGCGGAGAACGCCCGCAGCCTGGTGGGCTCGGCGAGCAACGCGACAACGGCTTCAGGCCTCATTCGGGGTCAACTCTTATCTCGTGCGGGGCAGGAGGGGCTCGGTGCGGAACATCGCATCCCGATCCTCCGTAGGGCCAGCGAGCGCGTCAACCGACTTCCGGAGAGCTGCCCATAAGCTGCCGGTGGCGAGCCCGGGATGCGGGATCGGCAGGCGCTGGGTGATCCAGTGCAAGCACCGTTGCAACGGTGACAAGGGCTCGGCGATCGGCACTCCGGACCTGCACGTCCTGAACGGCACGGCGCGCGGCAGCTGCACGGCGCGGACATCGTCGTGCTGGTCACCAATGGGCGCTTCTTGGCGAAGTGCGCGCCTCTGGCGAAGTCTCAGCGGCTTCACCTGGTCGACCGCCGGCTGCTGGCGGAGTGGGCCTGTTCGCGCCCGCTGTGGTAGCTGCTCTGGCAGATCCCTCCTCCTTTTCGGAGGTCCGCCGTGTCAGAAGGCTTCACGAACGAGACTGCCGAGGCAGTCCCGTTGGTGAAGCCGTCGCCGTAGCTTCCGCGAACGGATGTGCGACGCTCGTCCGGCACCGCGGTTAGACCCGGCTGGTCATTTCGACGCAGTCCAAACGGGCGGGAGCTGGCCGACCTCTGCGGGCATGGACTGTTCGAGCTGGTCGACGCCGTGCTTATCGAGTACGGAACGGTCCAGTAGCGGCTGCGGAAACTGCCCGCCAGGGTCGTGGTCCACCTGCTGGAGCCTTTCCGCATCGGCACCCGGCTGGATGCGGCCCGCCATTGCCCGGCCCCGTACTCGCGCCCAACAGACAGCGCCGAGGTAGCTCTGGCCTCCTCATCACACTTGCTGATCGAGGCGGGTGCGATCGAGCGTGCCGGAGTGTGTTCGGGAAGTCTTGGACGGTACCGGCCAGGTGGTCGGCGGTGCGGGCCGACTGCTCGTGCTCGCGATGCGTCGGTAGTCGCCGGGTGGCATGCCATAGACGGCCCGGAAGGTGCGGCTGAAGTGCGAGGAGTCGGTGAACCCCCAACGGGCGGCGACCGCTGCGACGGGACGGCGGCTCAAGTCCGGGTCGGCCAGGTCGCGGCGGCAGCGCTCCAGTCGGCGGTGGCGTATCCACGCGGCCACCGGCAGGTCCTGTTCTGTGAAGAGCCGGTGCAGGTGGCGCAGCGAGATCTGGCACTCGGCCGCGACGGCGGCCGGGGTGAGGCCGGGGTCGCCGAGGTGCTGATCGATGAAGGCATGGATCCGCAGAAGCAGGGCCCGGCGGTGGATCTCGGGCGGCACCCCACGCTCGGCGTCCAGATGGTGCGCGCACAGGGCGGTCAGCAGGTCGACGGCAACCGTGGCAAGACGCGGCCCGTCGGCCACGGTGTAGGAGTCGGCGCCAGCGGCGACCTGCTTGAGGTAGCTGGCCAGGAGGGAGCCCACTCCATCCGTGCCCGGCAGCGGCATCGCAGTGAGGGAACGAACCCGGTCCGCCGCGAGAGGCAAGAGTGTTCGGGGGAGTTGCAGCAGGATGCCCTTGACCCGGCCGCGGTCCGCGTGGGCCCACCCGTGCCATGGCCGCGAGGTGTCGTACATCATGATCTGACCTACGCTGCTGGTCGCATCCCTGCCGCCGTGGACGATCCCGTGGCTGCCGTGCAGGTTCAGCATCAGCTGGTACTGCTCGGGGTCGGACCGCCGGATCAGCTTCGCCGGCCGGGACGTCACCAGCGACGGGTACGCCACCGCCGACACCAGCACCGATCCCAGATCCGTCATGCGCAGGCCGGCCCGAAAATCTGAGGCGTGATCGCTGTGCAGCGTGTTCGGTACCAGCGTGTTGTCAGTCAGGTCGCACCAGCTTCCGAACCGCTCCCGTCTCGGTAAGTCGCTCGTCCTGAACTCCGCCACCATCACCATGGATCCCCCAAGTCCCAGCATCTCGGCGGCCACCATTGACCAAGCCCCGCCACAAGGTCAAGACGGCGCACAAGCAACTGACTCCCCCCGGCAGCACCCCGATCGCTGTCGTACCTGCCGCTGCGGGTCAAAGGCGGCAAGATCCGCCCCAAACCCGTCGTCCCGCTCGCCCTCCACGCCTGGAGCGCTACCTCGACGGCCGCACCGACGGACCGCGCGCAGCCGCTCTCTGCCGATCACCTCGGCTTCGATGCTGGGGAAGATCTCGTTGTCGACGTGCGGGTGCCGGAGCGCCTTGCGGTGCTCCTCCTCGCCGGCGCGGTGCTTGTCGGAACTTGTTGGGGAAGTCGTACAGGCAGGCGCCCATGAAGTAGGTCGTGACGCCAGCCCCGCCTTCGAAGGTCCAGCTGCCTTCGACGAAGGCGCGCCGACGCAAGCGGGGCAGGGCGAGAGCCACGGTCATGGTCGCCAGCTCCTCGCGCAGGTCGCTGTCGGAAGTCAGACGCTCCAGGTCGAGCTCGTGCGGGTTGAGGCCGTAGCCGCAGCTCCCGGCCATCGTGAAGATCCAGCTGGAGTACATCCAGGCGCGCAGCACCGAGATGGCGTACCGGACGAGTTTGTTCTCGAAGGCCTCGTACCGGGATCCCGTGAAGCCGTCCTTAGCCAGCAACCGGACGAGCTGCTGGTCGGCCATGCGCCGGTCGAGGCTCTCCTGGAGTCGCTGGGCCTCCTTTCTCTGCCGTGGTCCCATCCCCTTCCAGTCGGCCCGCACGGGCGCATCGAGTGCTCACCGAAAGGTTGTAGGTCCCGGGCGCGTGCGGCCGCGGACTGCCCGCCCGCGTCGTCGCCCTGCATTCCCGTCCGCTCTCTCTTCCGGTTGTCGTCCGCCCGCCATGGAGTAACCGGGACTGTCCGCCCGCCCGTCACGACCCCGGTGTGCGGGTGCTTCTCGCCGGACCAGCCCTTGGCCGGCACGACTGACCAGGGCAGGTGCGGCAGAAGGCTTCGTACTCGCTCGGGCCCGATGAAGGCGGATCGCGGATGGCGCGCGGCCCGGAAATTGGGAGGGGCTGGGTCGGGCGGTGATGGAGCCGGCCCCACCGAGGAGCAGCTGATGGAGAACGCCCGTTGGCGTGAGCTGGTGCGGGAGCTGTCCATCCAGGTATCGACCCACCTGTACTGGGCCACCCTCGAAGGTGAGGCGGTGGTGAAGGGCTGGGCGTCGAGAGCTTTGGAGGAAAGGTATCGACCGCGACCGGTATGCAGCAGCCGCACACCACGGCCGCGGCTGAGCCAATCACCCTCACCACCCTTTCGGGCCCGATGCCGCGGGTGCCGGAGACCGTGCTGTTGTGCGGCCGACCGCCTTGGTGCAGCCGTCCAGTCCAGCACCCCAGGGCACTCCAGTGGGGGTGCCGCGCGGATACGGCCACGTAGGACTCGGGACGCGCGCGACGCGCGCGGAGAGAGAGGGGATGGCCCCGCGTCACGTGCGACGGGAAGCGAGATATTCGAGCCCAGAGCACTGTCATGAGGGCTGACTCACACCAGGCAAGACCGTCTCGGATGCGGCAGAACGCAAGCCAGGGAGGATGCACGGTGCTGTGCGCTCCCTGCCCCGGCTCTTTCGGGACCAGGGCACCACCGTCGCCGGGTGGATCCGCGCCGTCGGCTGGAGCGCTGCCGCCGGGCCCTGGCCGACCCCCTCCTACGCTTCCGCCCGTCCGCGCCATCGCCGGCCGCTGGGGGTTCACCGATCCCGCGCACTTCAGCCGCGCCTTCCGCGCCGCCTACGGACACAGTTCCAGGGACTACCGCCAGGAGCGTCAGTAGCCTGCCCGCGCCTCCACGTGGCACGCATCGTCAACCACTTGTCGCTGGTTGACAACGACTTCCCATGCGTCACCCGCGACACTCAAGGCGCCTGGTTGCGCCGCCTTGTCGTGACAGGTGCGACAGACGTGGCCATCCGGCCAGATGTGCCCACGACAGGAGAGTCGGGGGTAAGAGAAGGGGAGGAAGTATGCGTTTCACAGTTCCGCGGCGGATCGCGGCTGCCGCTGCCGGTACCATCCTGGCCGCCGGTGCGGGGGTGTTCGTATCCGCTCCGGCCGCCCAGGCCGCGTACAGCGACTGCCCTCAGGAGAGCGGGTACCTCTGCTTCTGGCAAGACGCCGGTTACTCGGGCGGGCCAGGAAAGCTGTCCGGCAGCAACACCGACTGGCGCGCCTTCAGCCGCCCCAACTGCCAGTCCGGCACGTGGAACGACTGCGCCTCGTCCATTGCCAACGAGGGCCTGAACTGCGAGGCGGTGGTCCACGAGCACCCTAACTACGGGGGCTCCTCGTGGGTGATCAATCGCGACACCTCCGCCGCGAACCTGACTCAATGGAGCAAGCCGAGCGGCGGCAACTGGAACGACGTCATCAGCTCCAACCGCTGGTGGTGCGGGTAGGCGATGACGGGATGCGACTGATGGGCCGACGTACCGCTGTCGGAGCAGCCGTCGCCCTGCTGGTCGCGGGAGTTGCCGGCTGCGCGCAAGCGCAGTCGGCAAGCCCGGACGGCCGGTCCGCCAAGACGGTACTCAGCAGCGCCGCCCTGGACCTGGCCGCTCGCGCCGGGCCCTACCGCGACGATCAGCGAGTACTGCAGCAGGCGGAGTACGAGCTAACCCGGCGCTGCATGGCCGCGCGAGGCTTCGACTATCCGACCTCGGACGGCGGAAGCATCGGCAACGATGATTCCTGGCAGCCGGATCTGGAAACCCGGCGCAGCCGCGGATACGGGTTCGCAGACCCCGCCCCGTCGCCTGGCGACCAGTACCCGCCCGGCCTTCCCGCTGCAGAGCGGGACTCCTATGTCCGTGCCCTCACCGGCGATCCTGAACGGCGTGCCGTGCTGCGGCTGTCCAGTGGGCCGGAGTTCACCTTCGGCGCCACCGGCTGTATCGCCGAGAGCAGGATCGTTCTGTACGGCGACGTCATCGACGCGGCCCGTGTCTCCTATGTGCCGCAGGAAGCCCATAACGCGCTGAACGTCCCGATTGCTGATAGTTCCGCCATGCGTGAGGCCATGGCGCTGTGGACCTCCTGCATGAGAGACCGGGGATATCCGTATGACTCGATGGAGGCAGCCCGTGCCGCTGCGCGCCAAAGCCACGACACGGCGGGCAGTGCGGACGCCGCGCGGCGGGCCGAGATCCGCATAGCCGTCGCCGACGGGGAGTGCGCGCTGGTCGCGGGTATGCCCGGGGTGGTCGACCAGGTGGGGCGCCGGCACGCGGCCAGACTTACCGCGGAGCAGCGAGCCGACCTCAACCTCGCCACCGAGCTGCGCGCAAAGGCGCTTGAGAAGGCCCGCAGCATTGCGAAGGGTAGTCCCTAGGCTGGTGCGAATCTGCAGGTGAGTGTCGCTCGGGCCAGCGGTGACATGTGCGGTTCGTGTCGCCGCTGTTTCGTTGAGGAGCTGGGGTTCTGCATCGGTGGTAGGACTCTTTCGCCCGCTCCGGCCAGGGCAGCAACCCAGGAAGAGGCGGTCGAGTAGGAACCACGCAGAGTGTGCGGGCGTTCAACGGCCGACAGTCCCCCACACGAGCAACTCGCTGCTACAGCTACGCGAGACCACAATTAGAGAATGCTGCGGTGTGCGCCGGCCCATCGCCCCCGAATGAGGTGAGATGGGCGATCTTGTGTGCCTGGGGGTGCACTGTGCTTGCGTATCGTCCCTGGGGGATACGACCGTGGCGGCAAGGACTGATATCGCCGACGGCGTGCTCGCCGAGCTGATCAACATTTTCGGTCTTGGAGAGGTGGGGGAGCGCCGCTACCTCGCCGACGGGCTGATGAATGCGAACTGGAGGGTGGACACGTCGGCCGGGGCCTTCGCTCTCAAGCGGGTCACGGACGTGCCGCTGGATCGGCTGCGCCGCAACCTCGGGGTGCTGGCTTCACTTGCCGCCGATGGTGTCCCGGTGAGTGCTCCCGTCGTCACCGCATCCGGTTCGCTCGTCGCCGAGGTCGGCGGCGGCATCTGGTGTCTGTTCCCGTGGGCGGCCGGCGCCCACGTCCGGGGGGTTGACCTCAGCCTGTCCCAGGCGGCCTCGCTGGGCGCGCATCTGGGCCGCCTGCACGTCAGCCTGGGCCGGGCCTGCAGCCGGGGTCTGCTGCCCGGTGTGCCCGAAACGGTCACCGCGGACATTACGTCTCCGGAGCGGGCGGTGGAGAAGGCCGACCGGCTGTCCGCGGTGGTGGCCGCCAATGGCACGGACAGCGGTTTCGACAGGATGGCTGCGGCCGCCCTCGACCACCGGCGGGTGCTGATCGGCAAGTACGCCGACCACCGTCCGCAGCATGCGGCCCCCGTCGGCGGGCATGGGTGGACGCATGGTGACGTTCAGTACCGGAACCTGCTCTGGGAGGGCGGGGATCTTGCCGCCGTCCTCGATTGGGACCGGGTAGGAGTTCGCCCGTACGCGGAAGAAGTCGCACGGACGGCGCAGGTGCAGTTCGGGGTGGACGGGGTGTTCGACCTCGCCCGCCTGTCGGCGTTCGTCGGCGGCTATAGGTCCGTGGTGCCGCTGGAATCCTCCGCCCTCGTGGACGGTGCTCGTCGGCTGTGGTGGAAGCGGATGACGGACTTCTGGCAGCTGGAGTTCCACTACGACCGTGGCGACTTCTCCTGCGACGAGCTGTTCACTGCGGACGAGGCGCTGCTGCACTGGTGGACGGACCGGCTGGATCAGGTCGAGGACGCATTCGCCGCAGGGTAGATCCCGAGCCTTTCGAGGTCCGGCAGGAGTGGCCGGGCCAGAATAGCCGCGCGCTGCCGGGCCTGCTTCCCACGCGTGACGTCCCGTAGGTTCGTCAGGCGTCAGGCGAGGAGCGGTTCTGCCTGCTGCCTCAGTTCCTCGACCTCGGGCACGTGCCGGTAGCCCTGAGCGTTACACCTTGATCGCTGTCAGTGTCCCGACACGTCGAAGCCCCCGCCGAGGCGGGGGCTTCGGGGCGCGCGCTACCGGATCAGTACGAGATCACCATGCGGGCCGATGGCTTCTCGATGACGTAGCCGTCGGCGAGTTGGCCGTCCGGGGTTCCTGCCGGGTAGAGGCTGATCACGGGCTCCGCGGCCCGGGCACCGCCCCACGCCCGAATCTGTGCGCACAGCCGCTCCGCGAGAGCGCCGCCGACCGGGCCGTACCCGACAGCGCCGAGCCGGAACCGGGGCTCGGCGCCTTCCTCGGCCGCGACGCGCTCCAGGGTGAGGTACGCCAGTGACTCGCCTTCAACGATCGCGGGGCTGAGGGCGGGCTTCGCGGGGCGCTGGAGCCCCGCGTCGATGGCGGCAGGTTTCACGGTGATGCGGCAGGTGGCCGGCTCGGTGGCGGACAGGCGCAGCCAGATCCCGTCGAACGATTCGACGGGGCCTACGGTCGTGTCGGTCCAGATGACGGTGCCCGGCTGGGAGATGGACGTGCGAAGGGCTGTTGGCTCGATGGGCTGGTCGTAATCCCAGAACAGGCGGATCAGGTGGTCGTCGTTGATGTAGCTGCTACGTTCCGCGTCCTCCCCGATCATGGGCAGAAAGCCGCACATCTTGACGGAGTCGGACTGGAGCCGGTCAGGTTCGCGGACGAACGCGACGCTGCGGGTCAGTCCTCGCCAGCGCAGGGGGATGACGAGCCGGCCGCCGGGGGTGAGCTGGTTCTGCATGGCGGGGGAGGGGTCCCAGACGCCGACGGTGGCGATGATGCGGTCGAACGGGGCGTACTCCTCGGCTCCGAGCGCGCCGTCGCGGGTGAGTACCTCGATGTCGCTGTTGCCGGTGGCGTCGAGTGTCTTGCGGGCGTACGCGGTTACGTCGCTGTCGATGTCGCCGGTGATGACACGGCCGGTGGGTCCGACGAGGAGGCGCATGTAGGCGGCGTTCACTCCGGTGCCGGCGCCGATCTCGAAGACCCGGTGCCCCTCTTCGAGCTGGAGCTGGACGAGCATGAAGAAGACGACGTCGGGCTGCGAGGCGCAGCTGAACGGCAGGGCGTCTTCGGCCGGGTTGTCCTTGATGGTCACGGCCTGGTTGGCGTAGGCGGTCTCGACGCTGACGCCGGGGAGGAATTCGTGACGGGGTACCGTCCGCATGGCCTGCTCGACCCGCGGATCGTAGAGCCCGGCCACTCGTTCCTGCACGATCGCGTCGACCAGCCGGTTCCGCAGAACTGCGGGGTCGGGGGCGGTGGGGTTCATCGGATTCCTTCCACGAGGTGCCCGGCGCTGAAGAAGGGCACGAGCCTAGCTACGGGATGTTGGTGTGCGATGGCGGTTGGTCGGGTCACCCGTCCAGGAGGAGACAGGCGTCCCAGCGGGGTACGGGCGCGGCGTTGACGGCCGTGTCGAGCTGGGTGAGGCGAACGCCATCGGCGCCTTCCATCAGTCCGCCGGTGGGCGGCCCCACACGATTCAGGTGGTCGCGCATGCGACCGCGCAGCAAGGGCAGGGCGCCAGCCAGTGGACTCTCCGGCCCGGCGTCGTCGGCCGCTCGCTGAACGGTGCGTATGAGGCCAGCCCAGCCATGACAGAGGGAGGCGTCGGTGAGCTTGGCGAGTTGGTGTTCATCGGTGGTGCATGCGGCGAGTGCTGCTTCTGCGCTGCGTTGCCGTGCCAGGTCACCGAGGGCGAGGGCGGCGAGTTGAAGCGCGCGGGCGATCCCGGGGGTGCCGTAGCACCAGGACGGGCGTTCGGGAACTCGTCGGTTCGCCGTGCGGCTCTTCCACTCCTCGCGGGAGAGCGTACCGGGCCACCAAGTTCCTTCCTCGGTGCTGACGCACCACTGATCCAGCGATGTGCAGATGTAGCGGATCGCTTCGGCGTGCCCGGGGACGATGATCCCTCGGCGCATCGAGATAGCCAGGAGCGCGAGCGGTCCGGTGATGCCGTGCGCCAGGCCGAAGTTCCCGTGGCCGCCCGGCCAGCGGGGGCTAGGTCGCAGCTCGGGCCCGTCGCCGGACCACCAGCCTGGCAGGAGCTCGCCATCGGCCCTGACCGGCTCCGTCAGGCGCACCAGGTAGGACAGCACCTCCGGCAACAGCGGGTGTTGACTGGTCCGGGTCAGGGAGTAGACACCGAGTCCGGTCAGTCCGCTGATGAGGTCGTACTCGCGCAGGCGGGGCAGCTCTCCGCGGTCGATGCGTTCGTGTGCCGCCCGCAGGCGTAGCCGGGTGACGTTGGCGATGTGGTGGTCGAGAGCTTCGAGAGCGGCCCCGTACGGTGGCCGGTCCGCCAGGTGGAGGGTGTAGGCGACGGCGGGCGCGCCCTCGAAGAGGCCGCAGGCGTCGGGGTCGGCGTTCACCTCGTGGCGGACCATGGCGGTGACCCACTCATGGACGGTGTCCCACCCTCCGCGGCCGGCCTGGGCGTTGGCGATGTGGCGTAGGGCGATTCCGGGAGCGCCGGAGTACAGCGACTGCTCCCACTGCATCGTGGGTTCGGTGGTCATCGGCAGGCCTGCCAGGTACGGGCCGCCTGCCGGGCCAGGTGGCGGCAGGTCTTCTCACCCGGTCGGTCGAGGCCGAGCATCCGGTTGTGGTGCATGTGCAGCAGCGACTCCAGAATCGCGTCGGTGTCCGCGTCGTCGGGGAGCTGTTGGCGGTAGTGCGCCAGGGTCACGCTTCTGGCGTGCCAGGCGTCGGTGACCTGGCTCTTGCGGTTGGGCAGGTCCAGCGGCGCAGGAAGCTGGGCCAGGCGTATGGCCTGCTCGGCGACGGCCCGGTCCGCGGCCGCCGCGGTGGCGGTGGGGCGATTGGCGAGCCACTCCATTCCGGCGTCGGGGCCGAGGAAGCCGCAGGCGATGTCCACCATGCCCATCGCGACGAGCGCTGTGGGGTGCATGAGCAGGGCCGGGACGTGGTGCAGGTTGGCGGCGACCGCGCGGGAGTCCGCGGCGAAGACCGCCTCGGCCGCTTCCAGAGCCGTGCCCTGTCCGTAGCGTCCGATCTCGGGGCTGTAGGCGTCGAGGACGAGTCGGCCCGCCAGGGCTCCGTTTCGGAGTTGCTCAGCCCACTGTCCGACGGCCGCCGCGAAGGTGGCGTACTGGCCGGTGCTCGGGATGCGGAGTCGCAGCCGAAGGTGGTCGGCTTCGTACGGGCTGCGGTAGCGCAGGAACCACCAGTCGGGCTCGCCGGGCAAGGCCGCGAGAAGCCGCGGGAGGTGCCCGGTGATGATCTCGTCCATCCGCTCGGGGTGGGTGTGGATCTTCGCGTGCAGCCATGAGGCGTCCGGGGAACCGGGCATGTGACCCAGCGCGCTGTTGACCAGCGTGGGCAACGGGCCGGAGAGCCCCGACGGGGCCGGCGGACGGGTGGTCACGAGGGGCATGGCGATCTCGTGGACGTGGTGGCCGATCCACCCGAAGTCGTCGGCAGGGGCCGATTCGGTCAGAATCGCTTCTCCGCGCCGGTCGAGGTGGGCTCGCAGGATCGCCGCATGCAGGGGCTCGTCCAGCGTGAGCCGGAGGGTGCGGTCATCGTCCCGCAGCTCCACCGCTTCGGGGCAGCGCCAGCGCACCCTCCACTGGTCGAGGGCTGGACCCCACTCGGCCGTGTCGCCGCCGGGAACGTCGGCGTTGGTGAGATACCAGCGGGCCGGGGACAGGATGGTGCGCCGGTAGCGGACTCTCGGTAGATAGGTGAGCTGGGAGGCCTGGGGGCCCCAGTCGAAGCCGGTCCACGAGGCGTTGAAGGCGCGAGGCAGGTGGGCGAGGAACCGGGCCAGCGGTGGCGGTTGCTTCTCCAGTGCCATGGCGTGGAAGACCTGGGGCTCGATGACGCGTCGGCGGGAGAGGCTGACCAGGTGCAGACGGCTGTGCGTCGCGGTGACGGCCAGATCGTCCAGCGGGATGGTCGTCACGGTCTCGTCCGGTCCGCGGTGCTCGCCGAGCGGGATGACGTGCGGCAGGTAGGCCGGGATGCGGCAGACGTTCTCTGTGTGTGGGTACAGCGGCGGGAAGGACAGCTGAGCCGGTAAGGCCCCGTCGATGCCTGCGGGGATGGTCCGGTAGACCTCCTCCAGCGCAGATCCGCCGGCGGCCGGTGTGAAGCGGGAGGTGAGTGTGCCTGCGGAGCGCGCCGGGGTGACGGTGAGGGTGAAGTCTCCCCGGTCCAGGGCGTCGACGCTGGTGGCGTGGACTCGGGCGCACATCTCCACGTGGGGCGGCACGGGAGCAGCGGTCGCCTCGCCCGCCAGGGCGCCGATGGTCTCGTCGGTGAGCACAATTTCCCGGCTGCCGTCGACCACGGCCTGCCACGTGAGCGCGAGCAGTCGTTTGTCCCGCTCGGAGACCAGCGTTGCTGGCGGGGTCATCACGCTCCCGGGATAGTCGGCCGGGAAGCCGAGCCCGGCCGCCGGGTCCAGGAGCTCCGTCAGCGGGACGAGCGTGCCAGTGCCGTACCGCTCCCAGAATGCTGTCTGGTAGTCGTGCCAGATGGCATGTCCGGCCGGGCGGCGGGTCAGTCGGAGCAGAGCGTCGGCCGCGGTCTCCATTTCGCGCGCCACGCTGACGGGAAATTCGACCGCGGAATCAAGCAGGAGGTCAACGGCCAGCGGGGCGCGGCCGGCGTCGGACATCGAGCGCAGTTGCCGGGCCAGGGCGTCACGGAGCCTGGCCTGACCGGAGCCTGCGGTTCGGTTGTGGTGGTGCACGGCCGCCGCGACGGCCTCAAGGTCACGCAGGACGGGAGCCACAGCACTGATCGTGTGCGCGTCAACCGCCTGCAGGCGGTCGATGAGATGGCCGAGCGGGTTGGTCACGGTGAGGGGGGCCCGCAGTCCTGTGATGAGGAACCCCTGCTGGACGAGCTCGGTGAGCATGCCGCGGACCTTGGCCGGGCCAGCCCCGGGGAAGACCTCCGAGAGCTTGTCGGCCACGGAGTTGAACCGGATCGGCACGGCTGCGCAGTCCTGAAGCGTCCGCACCGCGCTGGTGTACTTGATGCTCGCGCCGTGAGGGCCGCCGCGCGGGACCTGGAGGCGCCCGCCCCGTCGTGCGGCGAGGTTGTTCAGCACGACGTCCAGGCGCTCCAGCAGCTCCGGGCACCTCTCAAGTCGCTCGATGATGTCGCCGAGCCACATCGTGTCGACGCGCGCGACCGCTCGGTGGCCGGTGCCCCAGCGCACCGTGGCCGATGGCCCCAGGGCAACGGGCGCGACGCCGGCGAACAGTCCGAACGGGGTGGGCCGGCCGGTAGCGCGCAGGAGGTAGCGGGCAGTGGACAGCGCCGCCCGTCGTGCCTTCTTGCCGGACACCGCCTCGCTGGCGCGCAGGGCGTCGATGCTCAGGGCGAGCTCGCGGTTCGCCTCCCGGATCGGTCCGGCGAGGTCTGGGCGGGACCAGACGTGATCCAACCACGTCAAGCACCCGTCGGTGTCCAACGGGTCGGGCCACCAGGCGGGCGCCTGGCTCCGCGGCGCGGCCGCGGCCCGTAGCAGCGCCGTGCCCGTGTGCTCGTACAGCTTCCTGCTCATGCGCGCCAACTCCTTCACCGTCCGGGCCAAGCGGAGGGCCGGGGGGTGTCCCCGGCCCTCCAGGGGAATGCGTGCGTCAGACCGCGCTGGCGCAGGAAGACGAGCAGGTGGCCGCGCAGCCGTCACCGGTGCCGCACGCGGCCGGCATGGCGAGGCCACCGATGTCCGTGGTGACGTCCAGGTCCAGCGCGAACGGGTCCTCAACGTCGACCGCGGGGGCCTGCGGCTGGACGGTGTTCTCGGTCATGACAGCGGTCATGGCTACTCCTTGTCGGATCGGTGAACGTGTTCTTGCGGTGGTACGCCGCCCCGCGCGCCTACGGGTGGGGCGGAGCTCATCAGCCCCGTGGGCCGCGGAGGACGACAGCGGTCAGGCATCCGTCGTCGCAGAGGTCGTAGCGGGTGGTTTCCGCCCAGCCGTCGCCGAGCCTGGTGATCACTTCCTCTCGGATGCCGCGGTGCGCCGTTTCGGGCTGCTTCTCGTACACGGGCGTCATCACGTGCAGCACCCCGGTGGGGCGTAGCCATCGACGCACGTCGGTGAGGAACCGCGCCCGGTCCAGGAAGGCCATCACCAGGCGGCACACGACGATGTCCACGCTGCCCGGAGCGAGGTCGTTGGGGATCGGCCCGGCGTTGAAGTCGTTCTCGCGGTACCGCAGGTTGGGGTGGGTGAAGGCCTCTGCGGCTTCCTTTACGACCAGGGTCGAGAAGTCGTAGCCGGTGGTGATCAGGCCCCACTCCGCCATCATGTGGGCGAAGTCGCCGCGGCCGCACCCGACGTCGATCGCGGTCATGCCGGTCTCGGGCCGCACGTGCGTACGGAACAGGCCCAGCTCATCCTCACCGACGGGCCGGAACTGCGTGCCGTTGGCGAAGACGTCGTCCCAGTACCCCGGGCGCCGGGTCGGCGGCATGCCGGTCACGACGGCGTCCAGTGCTTCGCCCGGCTCTCTGCAGGGAGCTGGCTGTTCATCAGGTGGTTCTCCTTATTGTCCGTACAGGGCAAGCGGCACCATCAGCCCGGCGGTGGTAAGGACGATGAGGATCTGTAAGCACCACTGCCGCCAGCCCCACCGACGTTCGTCCATCCACCGGACCGGGTTCCTTCAAGTCGCGGCCTCGGGCACGACCAGCGCCGTGAAACAGTGGCGATCGGCCACGAAGTGCAGTTCTTCCTCGTACTCGGCGTCGTTCTCGCTGATGTGGCTGCGGTCAAGGACCAGCACGCCGTCCGCGAAGCCCTCGTGCATGAGCCTGCGGGCCAGTAGCCAGCCGGGGGACTGCTGCGGGGCGAGCGGTCCAGTCTTGTCATGGAGTCGACGGCCCACCTGCCAGCCGCGCTTGGTCGCCTCCTGCTTCAGGACTTGGAACACCGGCGCGGGATCAACTCCGTTGAGGGTGCGGACGTAGGCGACGACGCGCCGCTGGGTGCGGGTCCTGGGGCGGTGGGCGAATACCGGCGCGTTGAGCTCGTCCCGTAGCCGCTTCAACCGCAGGCCGGGCGCGACGCCAACACGTGGAACGGAGCCGCCGAACCGTCGAGCGAACTTGTTGTCGTGGTCCATCCACGTTGTGTCCGGTCTTGCCGTGCCACGCATCGTCGTCATCACGTCCTCTGGGGCCGGAAGGAGCGAGCGGAAAGGGGCGCTGCCGGCCGTCTGCTCGCTGGCATGCAGTCAGCTAACTCCTGCCGGAGGCACTGCGGTTAGGGCGGACTGGGCACCGAATCCATGTAGCCCCTAGGGGGATTTGACTTCTCGTCTACCTGACGTTGAGGCTTGACGGGGTTACGGTGCGTATATGGAACCCACGCGCAATGAGGTACTCGAAGCGTGGATGGACGAGCACGGGTACAGCTCCAATGCCCTGGCAGACGCGGTAAATCAAGCCGCTGCAGAGCTCACCGGAAAGCTCGGTGGCCACGACGGTTCCGCCGTCCGGGACTGGAAGGCCGGCCGGGTGCGGTGGCCCAAGTCAGTTACACGCGCGGCACTGGAGCAGGTCACCGGATTGCCAGCCACCGCCTTAGGGTTCGTGCCGCGGGGTCGCACTCCCCAGACCTCAGCTCCATCGCAGGAGGACCCCATGAAACGCCGCCTCTTCGTCTCGGGCATGACCGCCGCCCTCACTGCGGCCACCTCGGCACGCAGTGCTCCACGCCGCATCGGGATGAGCGATGTCGAGCGCCTGCAAAAGCGGTTCGCCGAAGTCATCGCCAGCGACCACCGCCACGGTGGCCAACTAGGTATCGAGCAGAAAGCCGCCTCGCTCGCAGCCAGCGCGCTCAGCCTCCAAGAATCGGGCAACGCCACCGAGCGTGTCCGCAGCAACCTGTATGGGTGCGCGGCTGCGTTCCGGTCCTCGGCCATGTGGGCGGCCATCGACGGTCGCCGGTTCGACGTCGCGACCGTCCACATGCGGGAGGCGCAGGCCTTGGCGGAGATGGCTGGGGACCCGGCGATCAAGTTCCGGATCTGGAGCCACGTCGGCGCCATGTATCGGCACATGGGACGCACAACGCAGGCCTTGTCCGCGAACAACGTCGCCCGCGGGCTGCACATCAACCGCCGCGACCCGATGTTCGCCTCCCTCGGCCTGGCCCGCCAGATGGCCATCCATGGGGCTGCGGGCGACCACACGGCCACACGGCGGGCGTACGACGAGGCACAGAACGCCATGGACCGCGCCGACCCAGGCGAGTACCGGCCCGTATGGCTGAACGCCTTCTACGACCAGGCCGAACTCGACTCCCTCGCCTTGTCCGCGTACATGTCGCTGGGCGACTACGAGAAGGCCGAGTTCCACGCCTATCGCTGCCTGACAGGGTTGCGGCCTCACATGCGCAGGTCGAAGGCCATCACCACGACTCGGCTCGCCCGCGCCCAGCTCGAACAGGGAGCCTTCGAATCGGCAACGGCCACCGCCATGTCCGTATCCGCCGAAGCAGCCACCCAGCACCCGCGTGTTGCCCTGATGCTGAAAGACTTCGGGGCCAGGATTACCGACCTCGCCATGGGAAGTACCGCGGCCGGCACGTGGACCGACTACGCACGCACCACCTGGGGGAAGGCCGCATGACAACAACACAGGCCGTCACCCTGCGCACCTTCCCCCATCTTGCTCTGGCCCGAGATGACCTCATCGCCGTCTACAGTGATGTCCGCGCCGAGCTACTGCACCTGCCGAACTATGCGGTCTCCACGTTCGCCGAGCGTCTGGACCGGCACGGCAATGACCCAGGCTTTGCTGCCGTACTCGCCTACGCGGAGAGCGGCGAACCGGTCGGCTACACCTACAGCAACGTTGTCCAAGCAGATGACCGCTGGTGGCAGCGGATAACGCCCGCCCCGGCGCCTCAGTACACCGAGCGGCCAGCCGTGGCGTTGAAGGAGCTCGGTGTACGAGTGCCATGGCGGAAGACCGGCACCTCCCTCCGCCTGCACGACGCCCTGCTGGCACATCATCCTGACGAGCCGTACGTATCCCTGATGGTGAATCCAGCCGCGGGCGATGGCAAGGTACAACGCCTGTACGAGTCGTGGGGGTACCGGAGCATCGGCACCAGCCAGCCCTCCCCACACTCGCCCGTCCTGACCGCCATGGCCCGCCCCCGGACCGCGACCACATAGGGCGTGGGGTTGCCCGCGGCCAGAGCGCCTGATCCGCGGGCAACTCGATCATGCCCAATGTGGAATCGCGTGCAGTCCGTGCACTGCTCCGGAAGAGTGATAGAACCAGGCATGGATCTGATCACGCCCAGCACAGCGGCAGCCGGAGTGAGAGCAGTCGGCCAGATCACCAGCGCCGCCATCGGCAGCTACCGCCCCACTGGTGTCCCTCGCCTGGGCAGCAAAGAGGACCGCGCCGCGGCGTACCGGCGGCTCCTGGACGCCAGCACCCGGGCGTTCAGCTGCATCTACATGTTCGGGCACATGAGGCGCACCTCTGGGCGCGCGGCGTACAAGCTGCTGATCGAGCAGATGCCAACGATGTGGGAGGCGAACGCCGAGCTGCTCAGCGCCCTCAACGGAGTGCGGCTGTGCGGCACGGTGCAGGTGATCACGGCCGCCGAGGAACTGGTCACCGCTGCCAGCGACATGGACATGGCCGAGCGTAGAGCCCGTATCGCGCAGCAGCAGGCCGACCGCATGGTGGAGGCGCAGAGGACGTTCCTGGAGGCATGCCGAGAGGATCTCGCCTACACCATGCGGTGGTGGCAGGTGCTCCGCAAGCGGAAGGAGCGCAAGTTCCTGCGGGAACAGAGCGAGCGGTCCCGGAACGCTGCCAGAATCGCCGCTATGCGCCGCCGCCTCGCCAGGAGAGAGAGCAGCGACGCCATTTGATTGGCCGGTCTGTCCCGATTCAGTAACGCGCGACGGTGGTTGAACGAGTCGTCATAGTATGGGCGGCCTCGCCGGGCCCGTTTTGGGGGGTGCCCGGCCTCACCGCAAGGAACATGCATGCTCCGTACCCGCACTGCGGCTGCCGTCGTGACGGTGGCCGCGTTCGCCGGCCTTGTTGCTCTCCCCACCCCGGCGCAGGCCGCCGGCTCCGTTCACCTGTACAAGGTCTACTACGACAGCCCCGGCTCTGACAGGGGTGGCAACACCAGCATCAACGCTGAGTACGTGCAGATCCGCAACACCACCAGCGCCGCCGTCAGCCTGAAGGGCTGGACGCTCACCGACTCGGCGAACCACAGGTACACGTTCGGCACGTTCACGCTCGGCAAGGGCAAGACGGTGACGGTCCGCACTGGCAAGGGCACCAACACCAGCACCACCCGCTACCAGGGCCGCGCCTGGTACGTGTGGAACAACGACAAAGACACCGCCACCCTGAAGAAGTCGACCGGCGCCACGGTCGACACGTGCTCGTACAACTCGACGCGGGTCGACTACAAGATGTGCTGACCAGCGCCATCATGACCGCGCCCGCCCCGTCGTCGCTGTCCGGGGCGGGCGCTCGTGCGTTACCGGTCTCTGTGCCCCAACTACTCACACCCGGCGCCGCGCAGTTTTCCCCTCAGCCGCACCCTCGCTTCCGGGGAAGCCGCCCACGGGAACCTTGGTGAGCGGATCATACTGGCCGGCATCGTGCGGCCGGCCGTACACCGTGTCCGCGGTGTGGGAGTCCTCAGACCACCGGCCGCGCCTGTTGCGCTCCCGCAGTGGCACGTCGGCGGCGATCACGTCCGTGTTCGGGCCGGCGCGAAGCGAGTGCGCGGTGACCTTCCGCCCGGCGATGTAGGGGATGCCCGCCAGGTCGGCGAGATGCTGAACCCGCTCGTTGAGCGCCCCGCCCTTCATCCTGTCGCCCCGCTGGGTCGCGAGTGCGCGGCTCGCCAGGTTCCCCTTGACGGTCAGCGCACGGAAGAGCGGCTGGTCGGGGCGGTCGGCGCCGAGCTGCCTCAGCACGGTGAGCCATGCCTGCGCACGGGCCCACGATCCGCAGGTCTACCCGGTCCTGGATGAACTCCGTCGAGCCCTACGGCGAAGGTGTCCTCGGCGAACTCGCTCTGAGCCAGGGCTATGCGGCCGAAGGGGGTGTCGTGCACCTGCGCGCTGAGGTCTGTGCGGTCCTCGGCCCAGCGTTCCAGCAGCGCGCTCCGAGCGGGGGCGGTCAACACGCCCCAGGCCTCCCCGTGGCGGGAGCCGATCCGCTCGGCCCGCACGTACGTCGTGATCAACGGCCAACCGCTCTTCGGCGACCGCGAGATCACTTTCGTCAGCGCCGCGCAGATGGGTTCCCGCCATCCGCATCCGCGTCGGCCGCCAGGCCGTCACCGTCATCCTCACCGGCGCGCCGCTCGCCTTCGGCCGCCGCGGCGCCACTGCGGTGTTCCCCCACCTGTAGCCCAGCCGGATGATCCACGCGCCCCGGACGGCGGCCTGCGGCCCGGGGCGCCGGGCCCTGTCAGCCCCGGTGGCACAACGGGTATTGATGAGGATCGCGTCCGCCAGCAGTCGCGACCGCGGAGGGCAGTCAGGTCCGAGACGGGGGGACCGGGCGCGTGGCGAGGTGGTCTTGGAGCTCATGGTGCCGGAACTGCCACGCCGCCCCCGCCACGCGCAGAATGCCCAAGCGGTAGCAGGCATCCAAGAACCGGCCCAGGCGCCACGGAAGCTGCCCACGGACGCACAGCAAGAACGCGAAATACCGCAGCGCCGCCCGGCCACTCCCGAGCGTGATCCTGCGCCCGAGCACACGGTTGAGCAAGATCGAAATAAGGAAGGCGAGTACGAGCGCGGGTGCGAGCACCAGTGAGAACGTGAGCAAAAACTCAAAGAGGAACTCTGTCCCGTTCGATGGCCAGCCGACTACTCCGACATTTGTTGCTGTCGCAAGCACGGTCACGACTCCAACCGCAAGCACGAGCCCCAGCGCGGCCGCGAGATCGCCACGCACGAAGTCGCGTGGGGTGGTCATCGACGCATGGCTCCCGACTGCGGGTCTGACCACGATCCCGACTGCGAGCACAAAAGTGAGCACGAACGCGAGCGTCGCTACAAACATACCCACACCCGCGATCGTGCTGTTGCGGTCCCAAGTGAGGACAAGCACGAGCACGCTCACGAACCCAAGTGCCAGGATGCCCCATCCGGCTCGAGTTCCCAGGCTACGCAGGTAAATGTGCCCAGGCTGAGGCCATGGTTCGCGCCACACCACAGCGATGGGGATCAACATGAGCAGGAATGCCTCGATCCGGAAGGCAAGGGACCCATCAAGCCATAGTGGCGCGGCGGGCACGAGGGTGATCAATGATGTCAGGGTCCGCTCGGTGCGCCATACCCGGTGTTGACTGGCGAGGGGCCACAGTTCGTGGAGGACCAGGTCGGTGCTGCTGAAGGCATGTCCCGCAACGGTGCGCGGCGGGCCGGAAGCGGTGCTTGCGTTGGTGTTCAGGTAGGCAGCGAGGATTGCCAGGCGGCGCCAGGTGGACTCGGCGTCCAGCTGCGGCGGCCGACGGCCATGCCGGGGGCGGCCTTGGCCGGCCGGGGTACCAGGGGCGGGATCGCTGGTTTCGTGGTGGGGTGCGCCCACGGCGGCGCCGATGTACCGATCCAGGAGGTAACCGTGGAGCCTCCCACTGGCGGCGAGGGTGACCAGGTCGGCGGGGTTACGCAGATAGCCACTGTCCGGGCTGCGTTCCTGGAAGACGACGGCCGCCAGGGTCAGGCGCCAGGGCGTGTCCAGCGCACGGGCCAGCATCATCGACTCGCCGGCAGTGGCGGGCGCTTCTCCGTCCGGACCGACCACCGGTGCCGCCGCGCCTGTCGCGGCGGTCTCCAGGGCATCGATGACCCGCCGCCAGCGGGCCCGGCCCTGGTCAGTGGCGGCGACCCGCTGCTCCAGGTAGGCGCGGGCGCGGGCCGGATCCACGCGGGCCAAGGCGAGATGTGCGACGACCCGTGGCTGGGCATCGGCATCAACCAGCGCCTGATAGTGAGCGTAGCGGCAGGTCAAAACGGCCCGGCAGTGCATGCCGCCGCTCTCGAAGCGCTCGACGGCGTGGAGCAGGCTGGCGGCGCGGGAGGTGTAACCGGGGGCGGTACCGGGATCCATTTCGTCCAGGCCGTCGATGACGGGCAGAACGAGATCGGCGTCCAAGAGCAGGGCGGCGTCGTGCGGGCTGAGGTAGTAAGTGCCTGTGAGGTGGGTGTACAGCCACTGCCGGACCTCACCGCCGGGCCAGGAGGCGGCGGTCAGCCGGACCGGGACCGGCTCACCCGCGGCGCGTTCCCTGGCCAGGCCCAGCAGCAGAGCCAGGGCCAGCACGGTCTTGCCAGCGCCCGCATCACCCCCAGCCGGCCCGCCAGCGTCGGGTGCACCACCGGTGGTGGGAGGTGTGCCGGTGATGACCATCCGCCCCGGCCGCAGGTTCCGGTAGAAGTCGGTGATGCCTTCCAGCGTGCCATCGGACGGTACGTTGCTCATGCCGGTGGCGGTCGCGGTGAACGCCAGGTCGATCCGCCCGCCCGGGGCCACCAGGCCGCTGCCCAGCAGCTGCTTGTACTCATCCCCCTCCACCTCAGTCACCGCACGCGCCAACTCCACGGCGACCGTCTCCTCGGTGCGCTGGATGCGCAGCCCCCGCACTGACACCCACAGACCCCAGCCGCCCACCACCGCGCCGACCAGACCAGGCCCGACTGACAGCACCCCAGCAGTGTCTGCATCCGCAAGTTTGACCTGACCCAACGCGAGCACCGTCCACCACGCCGCCCCCAGACACACCACACCGCTGAACACCACCGCGGCAATACGCCCAGCCCCCCAAGTTCTCATAAACCAGGTTCTCCCCTCACAGCCGACAGACCGCCCCGACCCACCTCATCGGTAATTACTTCGCTGCCCGGCACAGCACTGGATCATCCGCCAAGGAACGCATGAAACCGCGCGGGAGTACCTCGCTACAGAACAGAACCTCATCGGTGGGGCCAGGCGTATTCCGGGGTCGACCTGTCACCAAAGATGATCGAGCTGGCCCAGCAGTCGCCCAGCGGGTGGCGACCTCCTTCTTCTCCGGGGCCCAGCCCTGGAAGATGGCGGCGCGCTTCGTGTAGCCGAGGCCGGAGGTGGGCACGCCGATCTCGTCCGGCCACACGGCCGGGATGTCGTTGGGGTCAGCGGGCAGGTGGATGACGTACCCAGCTCTGCGCTCGGTGGTGGGCAGGGCGATGTTGTTCCCGGCAGTGAGCGGCTGGCGCAGCTTGGAGCTGTCGAGGGATTCCAGGTCGACAGGTGGGTGCCCAGGCGCAGCTTGATGCCGCACTTGCGGCCCAGGATCACGATCCGGATGCCAGGGCTACCGCCGTTGAACCTGCCGAGACCGAGCCCGACCACTCCGCTCGCCCGCGTCTTGGCCTTCGCCGCCGCGCACGCGGACCCGAGGCCGTGACTGAGGAGCACATTCGCCCTGGCGCTCGAAGGCCGGTTGTAGCGAAGAGCAGGGCGCGCCACCGCTCAAGTCCCCACAATCCGGGCTATGTTGATCGCGAAGCCCTGGTATGAGTCCGGGTCATTCTGGCAGTTCGCCGTCACGACGCTCGTCGCCGTGACGGTCGGCGCCCTCGGCGCCTTCGCGACGTTGCGCGCCAACAACCCCAAGCGGCGTCTGAGCTACCGAACACTGACGAACACCTCTTTGCTTACGGCTTCGACTCGCCAGGCGGCGCACCTGAGCGTTACATACGGCGGCATCGTGCTTGAACGCCCGCGACTGGTTGAGGTGCAGCTCCGCAACACCGGTCGGCGAGACATCACGTCTTCGATGTTCCATGGCAGCGATCCGATCAAGCTCGACCTTGGGGTCAATTCGCTTGCAGTGCTCGATGTCGAGCTTGAGCCTGCGACGTCAGAGCCTCCCCGAGTAGTCACCAATGGTGCGGTCGTTGAGGTGCAACCGAGCTTGCTGGTGCGTGGGCAGAGCCTTACCCTTTCTCTGCTCGTGGACGGGGATGTGGGCGAGCTCCAGTGCCGGGTCCCACTCGTCGACGTTCAGGTCAAGCAGGAGAGGTCGCCGGAAGAGATCGCGTCGGACACTGAGTGCTTGAACAAACTCGCCATACGCCTCACCGTGGGCGTCGCTGCGTGTGTAGCCTTCATCCTTCTCAATGATTTGCGACAAGCGTGGGCACTTCGACCCTGAGTCGCTCACCGAAGAGCACTTCGACCTGGCCCGCCGCGATCCGTGATCCATCATGGGCGCATGAATCTCGCTGGCCTTGCGGCAGTTCATGCCCCTGCAGGTATTCCAGTCAAACAGTGCTTTCCCGTCCACGTGTTCCTCCGGCAGGTGGGCGGCCCTGAAGAGGGATGGCGACCGGCTGGGCTGGTCTTCCACGTGGTGGAGCCCGCGAGGAACAGCACGGCCAAGGAGCCCCAGGTGTTGGCGGGGCGGAGTCCTGCCCCCGGGTGTGGGAGTCGGTGGTCGGCTCAGCCCGTACGGGTAAGGGCTGGCTGCGCGCGGCGGGGCGGCGTGCCTCGCGGTGCGTGGGGGGGGCACATCAGGTGGTGGGGCCGGTGGGCGGAGTGGGGATCACAGGGCCAAGCGCTTGGCCTCGCGGCACCGGTGGTCCTCCGCACAGTCGGGGCAGTGCTCGGGGCAGACACCAGCCCAGAGAGCTGACCCGGTCGGGGAGATAGCGGGGCTCGATGATGCGGAACCTCTCGCCCGTCGGGACGGGCCCGACGTGCCGGGCCTGCAGGTCGAGAATGCGGTAGACCCCTTGGGGGAGAATGGCTTCGTTCGTCTCTTCCGCTGCAAAGAGGTCATCGGCGTCCGGGGCGTAGGCCGGGGGGTGCCGCGGTGTGGGAGATCGAGCAGCTGGGGCTGTTCGCCGAGGAGGCCGTACCGGCGCCCCGGGCGGCTAGCAAGCCGGGTGGGCCGCAGCGCTGGGGGTCGCTGAAGTCCAGCGGCCGCCGGGGCTTTTCGTGTCGGTGCCGGTATCTGGGAGTCGACCACGCGCCTGCCCTCGGGCAACGCCAAGGGCCCGCCTTCACGGGGGGAGTGTGGGCCGAAGCGTGCCCCGGGCGCGCCGGCACGGGTAGCGTCCTGAGTGCGACGTCAGAACGGAGTCCATCATGGCGTATGACGCTGAAAATGGTCCGCACACGTTCGGCCAGCGGGTCCGGCGAGCACGTGAACGGAAAGGGCAGACACGGCCGGTCCTTGCCGGTCTCGTCGGCCGTAGCACGGAATGGGTCAAGGCCATTGAGAGCGGTCGCCTCAGCATGCCCCGTCTCCCCCTCCTCCTACGCCTGGCGGAAGCGCTCGGCGTGGACGATCTCGCGTCCCTCACGGGAGATGAACGTCTGACGGCCGCCACATTCAGCAAGGCGGCGCACTCCTCACTGCTGCGAGTGAAGGAGGCGCTGACGAACTACGACGTGCTGGCCCGCGACGAGGAACCCGCGCCGGCGGCAGCTCTCGCGGCGCGAGTCCAGCAGACGTGGCAGGCCTGGCACGGCTTCGGTGACCACCGCTCCCGCGTAGCCGACGTCCTTCCGGCACTGCTGGCGGACCTCAGGCACGGCGCCCGGGCGCACGAGGGAGCCGAGCGTCGGCGGGTCCAGGTGAGCCTCGCGCAGGCCTACCACCTTGCGCAGCTGTACCTCAGCTTCCAGCCCGCGCCGGAACTCGTGATGCTCACCGGCGACCGGTCCATGACAATCGCTCAGGACGCCGACAGTCCGCACGCCATCGCCGCCTCAGCGTGGTACCTCAACCACGTTTTCCGCGACGCCGGGGAACGGCACGATGCCCGCGTCGAACTGGCGATGACGTCCATCAAGCTGCTCGACCCGGACCGCGGACCCGAGGACATCGCCCTCGGCGGTCTGCTGCACCTGGCCGCCGCCCTGTCGTACGCGAAGGTCGGGCAGAAGGGGAACGCCGAACGGCACTGGGACAAGGCCGACGAGGCCGCCCGCCGTCTCGGCGACGGCTACGCGCACCCCTGGCTGGTCTTCGGCCGAGACATGGTCGACGCGTACGCGATCACCATGAACACCGATCTCATCCGGTCGGGCGCGGCCGTCGACGCGGCGACGCACATCGACCTCGGCACCATGCCGTCAGCCACCCGGCGGTCGTTCCACATCATCGAAACGGCACGCGCGTACAGCCTGGAGGGCGAGTCCGTCGCGGTCGTACACCTGCTGAAGAAGGCGTACGCGGCCAGCCCGGAGACGGCCCGCTTCAACCTCTTCGCCCGGGGAGCGGTCGCAGAGTTGGCGGACAGCGGCAGCGCCATCATCCGCGACGATGCGCGGGGCCTCGCGCGCCAACTGGGTGTCGCCGCGTAGAGGTACAACTTGTACCCCTCGGGGAGGGGGTAGCGACTGTACCTGCCGCTACCCCCTCCGGCATTTACGGTCGTGCTTCGACCCACCACCGACCCGAGGTCTGGCGATGCCCGGCATGACCGCAGTACGAGCCCGCAGCACGGGGTACCCCGGCTACAACGTGACGAAGCCGCGCACGCCGGAGACAGCAGCGAAGGCCCGGCGCCTGGCGCGCGCGGCGCTGTACGCATGGGGCCTGGACGACGCGGCAGAGACGGCAGCGCTGCTGCTGTCGGAACTGGTCGCGAACGCGGTCCGGCACGCCCACGGCCCTTCGGTCCGCATTGTCGTCGACCGTCCCGCCGACGATCGGGTCTATGTGGCCGTGGTCGACCGGGCACCCCGGCGGTTCCCGGAAATGCGCGCCCTGGATCCGGACACCGTCCATGGGCGCGGCCTGATCCTGATCGAGGAGCTCGCCGATCGATGGGGCTATGACCTGATGGGTAGCCGACAGCGACCGTGGGGTAAGCGTGTATGGGCTGAAGTGAAGGTGGGCGGATGACCACGAGCGACGAGTCGCCGGGGGTCGGTGACGAGGTGATGGAGGGCAGCCTTCGAGCGATCGTCACCGACGTCCGAGGTGGCATCGTGTGGCTGCGGGCCACCGGGCGGGTGGAATGGCCGGCGGAGGACCCGAAGCGGCTGAAAGTGAGGCGGACCCGCGCCGAACTGATCGCTGCTGGGGATCTGTGAGGACCCGCCGCAGGAACGGGCTGTATCCCGCCACGAACCCCGCTGCCCGCGCCACCCCCGTCGCGGGCGGCGGTCGGAAGCGGTGCCCCGGAACCCGACCCGTCATGGGTTCTGGGGCACCGCTACGCCCGCAGCCGGTCCGGCAGTCCGGCGCGGTGTACGGCATTGGCGAGCCACGGTATCCGTCTCAGGACCTGCAGGTTCAATGGCCTGAACCGCATCGTCGTCCAGTTCGAGGATCTGGACGATGTACGGCAGCCAGTAGACCGGCCTCGCGCTTGCCGGCCATTGCCTCCGGGAGGCGGCAAGGCCAGCGGTGAGCGGCGCCGTGGAGGGCCAGGTAGTCGACGCCCAGCATTCGTCCGCACGTCATGTGCGCTGGGGGCTTCTGGCTAGCTGTCGGAGGTGGCGCGGCTGAGTTGGTTGCGGGCTTCCTTTACGGCGCGCTCCCACTTCCAGGCCGGCTCGTTGTGCCGGGCTGCGAGTTCGGCGGCGACACCTCGGCGGTAGCCGCCGATCTCGCGCAGGTGTGCCAGCGCGGTGGCGATGCGCTGTTCTGTCTGTGGCTGGCGCTCGCGGGGCTGCGGGCCGGGCGGCCGTCCTGCGGCGCCGGTGACGTCTCCGGTGCGCTTGCGGTCGAAGTCCCGCAGGTCGCCGCGGCGGAAGGCGGGGATCTGACGGCCGGTGGGGCCTTCGACGGTTCCTACCGGTTCCGGGAAGTAGTCGGGGTTGGCCTTGAGGTACTTGCGGATGACACCAGGGCCGGCGAAGTTGAACCACTCTGCGGCCTGGTTGATGGAGATCCGGTCCTCGGCGTCTCCGTCGTACAGCGCCGGGTCAGTGGGGAGCAGTTTCTGCTTCTTGCGTTCCTGCAGGCCGGCGTAGAAGGCCTCGAACTGCTCCTTGTCGTAGAAGTCGACCCGCTCGATGGTGACAGCCTTTTCCGGGTGGCGGGCGTCCTCGGGCTGCTCGGCGCGCCTGGTGTACCAGAGGTTGACCGTGACCCTGCTGGCGCCGGTCTGCTCGGCCATCCAGTCGCGGTTGACCACGGCGCGGCCGTCGACGATGCGCTTCTGGGGACTGGGCTGCTTGGCCAAGACGGGACCTCCGGTGTCTGGGATACGGGCAACCTGCTCGTACGAGCGGGTTGCCCGTACACTGGAGGCACTCCTTCCAATTGGTGGGTTGGAGTACCAGTGGCCGGTGGGACATTCGGTCGGGGTTGCCGCCCTGGGCCGACACCCTTGGGGGTGTTCCCCGCCGGCCATCTTTGCGTGTGCAGCCGGCCTCACGACCGACGGTTATAATAGTGCGCGCTTCTTGGGTGGGGTGTCAACCGAGGCGCCCCGCACGCCTCCGCTCGCATCGCTGCAGCGGGGGAGTGCTGGCGATCTGCGATCACTGCTGGGGCCCGTGCCCTTGCTCACGCTCGAGCTCAAGGCCCGAGACGCTCATGCGCGGCGCGATCCACGCGGTTGTGAAGGCCGCGCCGTTGCGGGTCCTTGCTCGCTCTCGGCTGCCAACCAGCGCCGGCGGACAGTGCCGGCCGGATCCTCTGTCGCGCAGATCGCAGGGTCTCCCGCGGGGGCGGGGCGGGGACGCCGGGTCAGGGGTGCTGCCGGCCGGGCGCGGAAGCGAGCATCAAGGGGCGCGCAGGCCTTTTCGTACGTCGGCGGTCCGGGCGAGGGTGTGGTCGCCTTGGCGGCCGGTGGAGCCTTTTGCGCGCCCAGGCGCTGACGTCTCCAGCGAGGCCTGTAGTTCCCGCTGCTGAGGCTCTTTGGTACTCCCTCGCCCTGCCAGGGGACAGGTGCGTCCTCCGGAACACCCCCGCGTCGGCGGGGAGGACGGGCGCCGAAACCCGCCGCGGATACATGAGCACGGAACACCCCCGCGTCGGCGGGGAGGACGGCCTGCCGGGCGTACCCGAGGACCACCCACGCGGAACACCCCCGCGTCGGCGGGGAGGACGCGGGCGGCTGGGGGTTCGTTGCCAGCCACACCGGAACACCCCCGCGTCGGCGGGGAGGACGAACGCCGGGTCCGACTCGGTGATCGCGTTACCGGAACACCCCCGCGTCGGCGGGGAGGACTCGTTCGCAGGGGCGGCAGATGTACCGGCCGGCGGAACACCCCCGCGTCGGCGGGGAGGACACCTGGTCCATCTACACGCTCCTCACCGTCGTCGGAACACCCCCGCGTCGGCGGGGAGGACCACCCGAGGTACACCGCGCCGCTGGTGAGCTGCGGAACACCCCCGCGTCGGCGGGGAGGACTGAGCGACCGCCGCTTTGGTCTGCGCTTCTGACGGAACACCCCCGCGTCGGCGGGGAGGACGAAGCCACCGGATCCGATTGGATCTTCTCGACCGGAACACCCCCGCGTCGGCGGGGAGGACCTGGGTCTCGGGGTGGTCGTGCTCCTCCTCCGCGGAACACCCCCGCGTCGGCGGGGAGGACCTGATGACTGCCGCACTGAGGGATCGCAGGATCGGAACACCCCCCGCGTCGGCGGGGAGGACACTCGTACACCCAGCCGCAGCCACAGCCGTGACGGAACACCCCCGCGTCGGCGGGGAGGACGTCGGCGGCTGGGTCATCATCCCGGCCGCCTGCGGAACACCCCCGCGTCGGCGGGGAGGACCACAGCGAAGAGGCAGGGCCAGCCACGCGCGCCGGAACACCCCCGCGTCGGCGGGGAGGACCAGCAAGCCGACCTCGGTCTCTTGACCCCCTTCGGAACACCCCCGCGTCGGCGGGGAGGACCCAGAGTCCGGAAACGGCCATGGCTAAACCGTCGGAACACCCCCGCGTCGGCGGGGAGGACGGCGGCGGCGATGATCGCACCGTAGGGGCCCACGGAACACCCCCGCGTCGGCGGGGAGGACAGGAAGAAGTTGCGGTTCCACTCGGCGCTGTACGGAACACCCCCGCGTCGGCGGGGAGGACGGCCGGTTCGGTCGGCGCTTCGGGGGTCTCGGCGGAACACCCCCGCGTCGGCGGGGAGGACTCAGGGTGTTCGCGGCCCTGGATGCGCTGACACGGAACACCCCCGCGTCGGCGGGGAGGACGCTCCACCGCGGTGGGCAGATGGTCGTGCTCGACGGAACACCCCCGCGTCGGCGGGGAGGACCCCGAGCAATCCAAGCCGCCGTCTCTCAAGGACGGAACACCCCCGCGTCGGCGGGGAGGACACTTCCTGACCTGCATCTTAGCGATGGCATTGCCGTGCCTTTACCAAAGCAGAGGCAACCGGAGACGGAGAGCGCGTCAGCACGGGACCACCGTACCCGCTGAGGTCGGCAGGGCGTTGTCAGCGGGCTGTGCTTCGATCCAGCGCAGGGGTGCCGCGGAGGGCGCGGTGCGTTGGGGGGATGGTCATGTCTGGTGTAGCCCGGGAGATTCCCGACCAGTCGGTGTGGGGCAAGTCGAGAGGGCTGGATCCTGAGCTGCCTCCGTATCCGCTGGTGCGGCACTTGATCGATACAGCAGCGATGGCTCTGCACATCTGGGATGTGTATCTGTCGGGCAATCAGCGGCGGAGTATCGCTTGGGGGATGGGGTTCGAGGAGGAACCGGAGCGGGCGCGCGCCGTGGTCGCGCTGTGTGCCGGATTGCATGACCTCGGTAAGGTCTCAGGTTTTCAGTTCTGCTCTCATCGTGCTCGCGTTCATCTGAGTGCCACGTTCCTGTCCGAACAGGGAGCCCTCGGCAGCGAGCGGCTCGGCCACGACGTGGCCGGGATGCGAGCAGTGTCGGCTGTCCTGGGGGCTCTGGGTTTCGAGGACGACGCCGGCGAGTTGGCGAAGGCCGCGGAGCGAGTCGCGGAGATCGTCGGCGGTCACCACGGACGATTTCACCGCAACGAGTTCCACGGCGACCCGCCGTTCTTGGGCGGCCCGGCTTGGATGCGGCAGCGTGAGGCCCACGCCGCTGCCGTACACGAGCTGCTGGGCTCGCCACAGGCGCCAGGTGCATTCAAGGCGCCGGCCGCGGTGCTGGTGACCGGGGTGGTGATCCTGGCGGACTGGTTGGTGAGTCAGGAGGAGTACCTGTGCCGCCGCCAGAAGGCCCTGGAAGTCTCTTTGGAGGCGCACTTCGTGCAGTCGCAGGCGGACGCCGCGATGCTGCTGGCCGAAGCCGGGTTGGCCCCGGTGGATCTGGAACGCAAGGGATTCTCGCAGGCGTACGGCATCAAGGGGCTGCCAAATCCCTTGCAGTCGTCGGTGATGGAGGAATTGCCGGACGCGGTGGGTGACGGGGGCCGTGGCGGCATATTGCTGGTGACGGCTGCGCCTGGGGACGGCAAGAGCGAGACGGCGCTGGAGGCCGAGCGGGTCCTGTCCGAGGCGTTCGGTAGGCGGGGATTCGCGTTCCTGTTGCCGACGATGGCGACGAGTGATCAGATGTACGGGCGGGTCGCCTCGACGCTTCAGCGGCAGGCGGGTCAGGGTGCGGGACTGACGCTCACCCATAGCATGGCTTGGCTGAGCAGCGCATATTCCGAGAGCGATCTCGAAGCCGGGCAACGGGTGTTGGCCGGTGACGGTGACGAGGAGAGCGGGGCCGGTGGGCGGCGTGCCGAGGCGGACATGCGCCCCCGGCAGTGGCTGCGCGGTGCGAAGCGGCCCTTGCTGGCGCAGTTCACGGTCGGCACGGTCGATCAGGCGCTGATGTCGGTGCTGCCGGTGCGGCACAATGCGCTGCGGCTGCTGGCTCTGTCGGGCAAGACGTTCATCGTCGACGAGGCGCACGCGTACGACCCTTACATGCAGGTGCTGCTGGGCCGGTTGCTGAACTGGCTCGGCTGGTATGGGGTTCCGGTGGTCCTGCTGTCGGCGACGCTGCCCCGGTCGGTCAGTGACCGGCTGATCAAGGAGTATCTGCAGGGTGCCGGGCATGGGAAGAAGTCGTTGCGGGGGCGAATGTTTCCGGCGCCCTATCCGGGCTGGCTGTACGTGGACGGTGCGTCGGGGCGGGCTACGGAGATCTCGAAGCCTCGGCAGCTGGAGCAGGCAGCCGAGCGGAGCATGGAGCTGCGCGTGCGGGTGGAGCCGGTGGTTCACGGTGGGCGCGGGGGTTCACGGGATCGGCTGGCTGTCGTCGAGGGCTTGCTGGAGCCGGTGGTGCGGGGGGAGGGGGGCTGCGCGCTGGTGGTCTGCAACACCGTGGGCGACGCGCAGGAGACGTATACGAGGCTGCGAGAGAGGTTCGACGACCGGTCCCACGCCGAGGGCGGCGGTGTGCAGTTGCTGCACGCGCGGTTCCCGGGCGACGTTCGGGAGTCGCGGACGGCCGGGGTGACGGACGGGATGGGGCGCCGCGGGCCGCGTCCCGAGCGGCGGATCGTGGTGGCGACGCAGGTCGTCGAGCAGTCGCTCGATCTGGATGCCGACATCGTCATCAGCGACCTGGCTCCGCTGGCGCTGCTGCTGCAGCGGGCCGGCCGGTGCTGGCGGCACGAGAACTGGTGGGCTCGGCACGGTCGTCCGGGCGGGCGTGAGCGCCCCGGTTGGGCGCGGGAGCCGCAGTTGGTCGTCCTCGACCCGCTGGCGGACGGGGGCGGCGTCCCGCGGCAGTGGGGTGAGGTGTACGCCGAGTTCCTGCTGACCGAGACCTCGAAGACGCTGGGCAAACTGGCCGCGGGGGTGATCTCGATTCCCGGCGACGTACAGGACCTGGTCGAGGCCGTGCACGGGGACCGGCCTGACCTGTTCGACTGGGAGAACCCCGACGCGAGGCGATCGGCCGCCTGGAACGCGTATCGGGGCAAGGAGCTGGCGGAGCAGGGCGTGGCGGGAGTGGTCGCCATCCCGGCGGCTCGGAGCGTGCGCCATCTGCACGACCTGCACCACCTGCCCGGCAGCGAGGACGAGTGGGAGCTCACCACCCGGTTGGGTGCGGATTCCGTGCGGCTGCTGTGCGCGTACAGGCAGGAGAACGGCCGACTCACCCTCGACCTCGCAGGTGAGGAACCGCTGCCCGACCCCGGCCAGGGAGAAAAAGTGCCTTCCGCCGCGGTGCGGGCCGTGATGCGCCGCACCATCCCGGTCCGCGCGGACTGGTTCGGAGCCGAGGACGCGGAGACCCTCAGCCCGCCGCCTTCCTGGACAGACCACCCGATGCTGGGCGACCTCCGTGTTCTGCACCAGCCCGTGCGCGACGGGCAGCCGCAGGCCGTGGCTGTCGGCGGCAAGTCGCTCGTCCTGGAAGGCGACTTGGGACTGGTGCGCCGCTGAGCGGCTGGGGGCCTGGGCGGCTGTGCCGGATACGACGAGTTGGGGTCCGGTTGTCAGTGGCTGGTGCTTGAATGCCCGGAACGATGCCAGACGCGTTCGGCTGGGGGGTCGCGCCATGTCTGGGCGTCGTAGCGATGAATGCGCGAACAAGGGGGTTTGCCCGTGAGTGGGGGGTTCGATCTGCGGGACGAGCCGTGGATCCCGGTGCGGTTGCTGACGGGTGAGTCGGCTCGCGTCGGGTTCCGGGGGCTGTTTGCGCGGGCGCACGAGATCGAGGATCTGGAGTTGCCGGTGCCGCCGGCGGCGTCGGGCCTGCTGCGGATCCTGGCGGCGATGACGGCCCGGATCGCGCAGGATGCGGGTGTCCGGCTCGACGATAGGGACGCGGCGGAGGAGATCGAGGAGTGGGACGCGTTGCGCGGCCGGGTGCTGGCGCAGGGGCGGTTCGACTCGGACGCCGTGGACGCGTACTTCGACAAGGAGGTGCCGGAGGGACGCTTCGACCTGTTCGACGACAACCGGCCGTTCCTGCAGGACCCGCGGCTGGTCCGGGAGTGCGTCGACACGAAGGGGGCGCCCAACCCGTCGGGGGTGAACAAGCTGGTCCTCGGGCGTCCCACGGGCGTCAACGGAGCGGTGTTGTTCGGGCACTTCACGGACACGGATCCGGTGCCGGTCCCTGCCGTCGAGGCGGTCTGGCACCTGGTCGCCCAGCTGTACTTCGGGCCGTCTGGGCAGTGCACGCCGCGAAGGATCACCGAGCAGCGGGCAGGGAGCACCGACGCGGCTCCGCTGCGCAAGTCCGTCTCGTACTTCCCGTGGGCGCCGACGCTGTTCGCCGGCCTGGTCCTTGCCATGCCCAGCCCGCAGGACGCTGTCGACACGGAGACGGAGGACGCCTGCCCGTGGGAGGAGGAGCTGCCGGACCCGCTGCGGCCGCTCGCCCCTATGACCTGGCCCGGACGCATGCTCACCGGGCGGTTCCGGCACGCGGTGCTGCTGGTTCCGTCCGCGGATCGCCGTTCGGTGGTCGACGCCTACATCACATGGTCCACGCACGAGCCGCCGCACGAGGTGCGCGACCCGTTTCTGATCCTCGACCGGCGCAAGGACGGGGGATTCCAGGCCCGGGAGGCAGACGGCGCGCGGGCCCTGTGGCGGGATGTCGACGCCCTGCTGCTGGCCGACAGCTTGCAGGACGCGCTCAGGCCGCCCGCCCTGGAGGGGCTGCCGAAGCGGCTGCTGACGACCCTGCGCGTGCGGGCGTATGGCTTCGAGCAGGACGGCCAGCAGAAGGACAGCGTCTGGTTCCAGGCCACGACTCCGCCCGTGCTGCGCTGGCAGGAGGAGACGGAGCCAGCGATGGCCCACCACCTGGCCCGCTGTCACCGGGTCGGTGAGGATGCCGGCAGCAGACTCGAGTTCGCCGCCAAGGTGGCGTGGAAGATCGCCACCGATGTGAACACGGACCTGTCGCCCAAAGCAAAGGTGAAGATCGACCCCCGCAAGCCGGGCCCGTGGGCCGCCGCTGCGCTCACCCGCTACTGGCCTGCCGCTGAGAAGGAGTTCTGGCGGCTGGCCGCGCCCAACCGTCTCAGCTCCCCGGTCGAGCAGCCATTTGTCGATGCGGCGCTGGCCGCGCTCGATGAGGCGATCGGGCAGGCCAACCGCGCCGATATCCGCGTGGCGCGCGCCCGCAGCCGGGCCCGGGCGATCATCCGCGGTCTTCTCCCTCCGGCCCACTGATTGTTCCTCCGCCCCATCTGAGCCTCGTCGTACGTCTCGGCACATCACCGGCCCGCCGTTCGGCGGTGCCCTACCCATCCCTTCAACTCCCCCTGGGGGATGTCCCATGACCACTTCCGCGCCGGCGGCTGCTCAGCCGCCGACCAAACCTGTACGCCCGTCCGACGCCTTCGTCGCCTACGTCCTCGATCTGTGCGAGAGCAAGAAGGCCCAGGCCGACCTGCGGACCGGTCTCGGGCTACCGGTCGAGCGCTGCAACTACCTGCACCGCTACCTCGTCCCGCGCCTGTCCGAGCGCGCCGACCCCGACACCAAGCGGGCCCACTACGCGGTGGCCGCTCTGATCGCCGCCCGGCCGCGCTCCGCCCGCGAGGCCACGGCTCAGCACGCCAAGGGAGCCGGGGCGCCCGCGAACTGGTACGTGCGGCCGAATCTGGGCGCCGCACTGGCCGAGGGCGCACGCAAGGGCGTGCTCAAGCCCGACTCCGCCGAGGGCGACCTGCATCTCATGGCCCGACAGAGCAGCGAGGCGATCCACCCGAGGCTTCCGGCGCTGACCCGGCAACTGCTGACCGGCGGCGTCGTCATCGACTGGGCGGTCCTGCTGGAGGACCTCTCCTGGTGGAACCGCAACCGCGACGGCATCGCCACCCGCTGGCTGGAGAGCTACTTCCGCGTCAGCTACGCCGACGACGGCCCCGCGAGCGGCTCCGACACCGAAGACCAGACCCCGAAGAGCAGCGAGGAGAACAACTGATGTCCCTCTACCTGGACCTGAGCGCCCTGCAGTCGGTACCCGCCGCGAACCTGAACCGCGACGACCTCGGCTCGCCCAAGCAGGTGCGATACGGCAACGCACCGAGAATCCGTGTCTCCAGCCAGTCCTGGAAGCGGGTGATCCGGCACGGTGTCGAGCAGGACCTCGGCGAAAAGGCCGCCCGCACCCGCATGGTCCCGGTGAGGGTAAAGCAGGCTCTGAAGCAGGTCGGCTGGCCCGATGAGCTGGCCGCATTCGCCGGGGCACAGGTCGCCGCCAGCGCCGGCAAGAAGGGCATCGGCACGGAGAAGCAGGGACACACCTCGGTACTGCTGTTCCTGCCCGAGACCGCCATCGACGAGCTGGCCGCCGTCTGCGCCGAGCACCGCGAGGCACTGGAGAAGTCCCAGGGAAAGAAGAACCCCGGGCAGCTGCTGCCCCCGGACCGGATCGAGGAAATCCTCAAGCGACGCACCGCATCGATCAGCCTGCTCGGACGGATGCTGGCCGAGCTCCCGGACGCCAACGTGGACGGTGCCGCGCAGGTGGCACACGCCTTCACCACGCACGCCGCCGAGCCGCAGCGCGACTACTTCACCGCCGTCGACGACTGGCTCGGTGAGGCGGAGACCGGCAGCGGGCACCTGGACACTGCCGAGTTCAGCGCCGGCGTCTTCTACCGCTTCGCGACGGTCAACATCACCGACCTGGTGAAGAACCTGGAGGGCGACACGAAAGCGGCCCGCACGGTGCTGGGTTCGTTCGCCGAGCACTTCCTCCTCTCGCTGCCGCAGGCCAAGCGCACCAGCACCGCCCCGCACACCCTGCCCGACCTCGCCTACCTCGCCGTCCGCGAGCACCGCCCCCTCTCGATGGCCGCCGCGTTCGAGGCACCGGTGACCGCGGACGTGCTCGGCGGCTTCGCCAAGCCGTCGCGGTCCGCGCTCGCCTCGTACGCGCACAACATCAACCGACTGACAGGCGACGACCGCCATCGGCCCTTCCACGGCCACGCCACCATCGCCCCGCAGGAACAGCTCGCCGAGCTCGGCGGCGCCCACGACTCGTACGGCGACCTGATCGAAACCGCCTTGGAGGCCGCTCTGCCCGAGGCCGGAGAGCAGCAGTGAGCGGACTGTTGCTGCGCCTGGCCGGCCCGCTGCAGTCGTGGGGCGAGCGCTCGGCGTTCACCGCCGTGCGGGACACCGCGCCATTCCCCACCCGCTCCGCCCTGACCGGGCTGTTCGCCGCGGCCGAGGGCATCGGCCGCGGCGGCGGGCTCGACCGGTACGAAGGCCTGGAGTTCACCGTCCGCGTCGACCGGCCGGGGATGCGGCTGGTCGACTACCACACCGTCGGCGGCGGCCTGCCCAAGGCGCGCACCGCCGCCACCAGCGGCGGCAGCAACAAGGGCGCAGCAGTGATCACCCGCCGCCACTACCTGACCGACGCGGTGTTCGTCGTCGCCGTCGTCGGCCCCGACGAGGACATCACCCGCCTCGCCGACGCCCTGCGCCGCCCGTACTGGGCGCCCTACCTGGGCCGCCGCTCCTGCGTCCCGGACGAGCCCTTCCTGCTGCGCGACCACGTCCAGGACCCGGAGGAAGAACTGCGCACCCGCGTGCCCGTGAGCCAGACACCCCCGGACGACGACCGCGATCTCACCGTCGACTTCCTGTACGAGCGGATGCCGACCGACGTGGCCGAGGCGGACGTCGACGTCCTCACCGCCAACGACACCCCGGTCGACTTCGCCCAGCACGCCCGCAGCCACACCACACGCCGCCTGTACCGGACAGCAAGGACCGTCCCGAACGGCCTGGCCACGCCGCACCACACCCTGATGCAGCAACTCATCGACTACGCCCTCGACAAGAACACCGAGGAAGGCGCCGCATGACCGACCACGCGGTGATCGCCCGCATCCACCTCAACCCGCACAGCCGGGCCGTCCAGCGTGACCTGCGGGACGCGACCCAGATGCACCGCACCGTGATGCGCATGGTCCCCGACTCCCTCGGCGACTCGCCCCGCCACAAAGCCGGGCTCCTCTACCGGCTCGACGAGACCAACGACTCCAGCACCCTGCTCGTCCAGGCCGCACAACTCGACCCCACCCTGCTGCCCAGCGGATACGGCCACGCTGACGTCAAGAGCCTGGCCCCCATGTTCAACGCGCTCCGCAAGGGGCTCGCCGTCCGCTACCGCATCGTCCTCAACCCCTCCAAACGCGAACGCCTATCACTGGCGGAGAAGGGCCAGCGCGGCCGCGTGGTCCCGCTCTCGGGGCCGGACGCCGACACATGGTGGCAGCGCCGCGCCACCGAGGCGGGCCTGCAACTCCACGTCCTCACCCCGACCAACCTGGACGCGGTCCGCCCCCGCGGCAAGGACACCCCACCCATGCGCCACAGCCTGCTGCGCTACGACGGAACCGCGACCGTCACCGACCCGGCGGCCCTCACCGACGCCGTCCTGACCGGCATCGGCCGCGGCAAGCCGTACGGAGCGGGCCTGCTCAGCCTCGCCCCGGCGACCACCGCGTGAGCGCACCCAGACGGGGCGGCGATGCGCGCAAACGCCTCGCCGCCCCCACCCTCGCCATGCTCCCCCGCATCGCGGACTCCCTGTCCTTCCTCTACCTGGACATGGTCCGCGTCGTCCAGGACGACACCGGCGTCTGCGCCCAGATCGACGTCGGCGGCGGCCGCACCGACCTCGTCTACCTCCCCACCGCGTCGCTGTCCTGCCTGCTCCTCGGCCCCGGCGTGTCCATCACCACACCCGCCCTGAACACCCTCGCCCGCCACGGCACCACCGTCGTCTCCACCGGCTCGGGCGGGGTGCGCGCGTACGCCGGAATCCTGCCCGACTCCCTCACCACCCATTGGCTCGAACAACAGGTCAACACCTGGGCCGACCCCGTCCGCCGCCTCGATGTCGCCATCCGCATGTACGCCATGCGCTTCGGCGACGCTGAGATACCCGACGGCGTCACGCTCGACCAACTGCGCGGCATGGAAGGCCAGCGCATGAAGGCCCTCTACAAGATCCTCGCCCAGCAGCACGGTATCGGACGGTTCCGCCGCAACTACCACCCCGACCAGTGGCAGGCCCAAGACCCCGTCAACCTTGCCCTCTCCGCCGCGAACACCTGCCTGTACGGCATCGTCCATGTCGCCCTGCTCGCCCTCGGCCTCTCTCCCGCCCTCGGCTTCGTCCACGCCGGCACCCAGCACGCCTTCGTCTACGACATCGCCGACCTCTACAAAGCCGAGACCACCCTGCCCGTCGCCTTCGCCCTCCACCAATCCACCAACCCCGACCAGGAAGCCCGCCGCCGCTTCCGCGAGGAACTCCGACTCCTACGCCTCCTGCCCCGCATCGTCCGCGACGTCCAGGCCCTCCTCACACCGGACCCCGACACCGAGGACCGCTCCGAGCGGCGCGACGTCGACATGGTCCACCTGTGGGACCCCAAGACCGGCGCCCTACCCGCCGGGGTCAACTACGCGACAGGCACCACCTGATGCCCTCCATGTTCGTCATCGCCACCACCGCCGTCCCCGACCACCTCCGCGGCGCCCTCTCCCGCTGGGCCAGCGAAGTCGTCCCCGGAATCTTCGTCGGCACCGTCTCCGCCCGCGTACGCGACGAACTCTGGACCACCGTCAGCGAAACCGTCGGCGACGGTGCCGCCCTCCTCGTCCACCCCGCCCCCACCGAACAGGGCTACACCATCCGCACAGCTGGCACCCGCCGCCGCGTCCCCATCGACTTCGACGGCCTCACCCTCATCCGCATGACAGCCCCACCGGCAAAGCAATTGCAAAGCCCTCCTTGAGCTGCAGGTCAGAAAGGGTCCTCCCCGCCGACGCGGGGGTGTTCCGCCCTGTGCCACCGCCGGTTCTACCCCGAACAGGTCCTCCCCGCCGACGCGGGGGTGTTCCGTGGCCCCAAGAACAGCGGAAGCGCTGGACCGTGTCCTCCCCGCCGACGCGGGGGTGTTCCGGTTGCATGGGGTTGCAATGCATGATGTCTGCCGTCCTCCCCGCCGACGCGGGGGTGTTCCGTGGCCCCAAGAACAGCGGAAGCGCTGGACCGTGTCCTCCCCGCCGACGCGGGGGTGTTCCGGAGGCTTACCAGCTCGCCATCCGCCAGCGGAAGTCCTCCCCGCCGACGCGGGGGTGTTCCGTCAGCGGCCAGTTCGTCGCCGATGCCGCGTAGGTCCTCCCCGCCGACGCGGGGGTGTTCCGTTTCTGGGGGCCTTGGATACGGCGGAGTCCGGGTCCTCCCCGCCGACGCGGGGGTGTTCCGAACCAGTGAGCAAGATTGTCACATCCGCCGTCGTCCTCCCCGCCGACGCGGGGGTGTTCCGCGTTCTCCCGCTACCTGGAGACCGCGCCCACCGTCCTCCCCGCCGACGCGGGGGTGTTCCGGTGTGCACCCCCGGCTCGAGCTGGCACCAGATGTCCTCCCCGCCGACGCGGGGGTGTTCCGGTCGCGATGGGCGGCGGCAAAGACGCGGACGTGCCCTCCCCGCCGACGCGGGGGTGTTCCGGCTGCCTTCGACCAATACTGCGTGGTCTGGACGTCCTCCCCGCCGACGCGGGGGTGTTCCGATCAAAGGTTCCTGCTCCGCATGACCGGCCGCGTCCTCCCCGCCGACGCGGGGGTGTTCCGTCCATCTGGGCGCGGAGGGCCGCGTCGTCCTGGTCCTCCCCGCCGACGCGGGGGTGTTCCGACCATCTGTCGCGCCAGCATGCACGCGAACACGTCCTCCCCGCCGACGCGGGGGTGTTCCGGTCAACGTAGCCAAACTCGACACGGCCCACATGTCCTCCCCGCCGACGCGGGGGTGTTCCGACGGCGAAGAACGCTTTCAAGCGCATCGAGGCGTCCTCCCCGCCGACGCGGGGGTGTTCCGGTGGCGAGGAGTTCGCGGAGAGCAGTGATGGCGTCCTCCCCGCCGACGCGGGGGTGTTCCGACGGCGAGGATGCTGAGGCCGGCGATCGAGTGGTCCTCCCCGCCGACGCGGGGGTGTTCCGGTTGCATGAGGTTGCAACTACAGCCGTGTCGGGTCCTCCCCGCCGACGCGGGGGTGTTCCGTTCGAGGCGATCGCCTTCCCGATCCCGAAGACGTCCTCCCCGCCGACGCGGGGGTGTTCCGCATGCTGGCCACAGTGCTCGACGACCTCGTGGGTCCTCCCCGCCGATGCGGGGTGTTCCGCCCTCCAACACACCCGCTCCGCCGCCTCGACGTCCTCCCCGCCGATGCGGGCTTCCTGGTGGGTTGGAGCGCCAGCGGAGCAGGGTGGGTCCGCTCGGTGGCGGTTGGGGTGGGGTGCGTCCGCCGAGCCTAGCCGGGCCGGTGGGCGCACCGGTGGTTGGTGCGCGTTGCCGGGCGTTCAGCCGACCGGCGGTGCGGGCTCCGGTGCTGGGTCCTGCACCGGGATTGATGGGTGGCTTACGCGGCTTCGTGCTCCTTGATCCACTGGTGAGCGATGCGGGGTGCGATCGCTTCGTAGACGGTGCGCTGGGTGTCGCGGTCCACCACGCAATGGGTGTAGGGGCCGGGGTTCATCACGCTGCCGCGCGGGGCGTGGCGGGCTGTGTAGTAGCGCCCGTGGTTGCCGTCCATGTGGGTGCGGATCCGGTTGACCTGTACGGCGTGCTTGCCATGGTGGTTGGTGTACCGGTACCAGCCGCGCAGGCCGTAGGCGGCGGCGTAGGCGTCGAGTCGGGACGCGTGCCAGGGGCGGTCTGCCGCTGGGGCGGCGGTCTCGGCGGCGGCGAGTGCGTCCAGCACCGCGGCGTGAATGCTGGCGTGCCACGCGCGCACGCCGCGGCCGGTGGTCTGAATCCGGGCGGCGCGTCGGGCCGCCCTGTTGGCCGAGGCGCGGGCGCTGGCTTCAAGGTGGGCTGTCATGCCGGCGCCGTCCCATGGGCTGATGTCGCGCAGGGGTTCGGCGGCGGGTGGTGGTCCGTCGGGTATGCCGGTCGGATCCGACAGGTCCGGGACGGGTGCGATCGGGGGGACCCCGTCGTGCGTCATGTGACTCCCTCGGCTGCGGCGGGGGCGGCCGTTGGGCCTGCCGCCCCCGCGCGGGTGGTGGGTGGGAGCTGCCGGGCCGGGGGGTGCCGCCCCATTTGGCCCGACAGCTGTATTTCTACTCTCTTGTGGTTAAGTGCGGGTCACCAGCGGGATCCCGGGTTGATAGCTGGTGTCGGGCTCGGGGGAGATGGGGTCGCCGGTCAGGGCGTCGGTGCAGAATGCGGAGAACACTTCGGCTTCGGTGAGCGGGAGCGGCCACCCGTCCTGGGTCTTCCAGCCGCGCACGACGCTGCCCCCGTTGGTGCGGTACGTCCGCGAGACCAGTCCGCCTCCCGTTGCCATGGCGGCGGCAAGCAGGATGGTGAATACGCGCGCGTCGTCCACGGGCGCGGATGCGGTGGGCGGCCCCGGTTCGGTGCGGTCCACCTCGACCTGCAAGCACGCGACGACCATCTGTCCGTCGGCGCCTTCGGCGCAGCATGTCAGGTGGTGGCTGCCTTGTCCCAGCGCGGTCAGCAGGGCCTCGAACGCCGCGTACGCGCGGTGCATGTGACTGCTCATGATTTCTCTTTCTCCTCCGGGATGGTGAGCTGGGCCGGGGTGGCGCGGGTTGCCGCCCGCGCCACCCCGGAAAGCGGTCAGGCCGTGAGCCGCTGCCTGCGGTTCTCGCGGACGTGCGCGATGCGCTCCGCCTCGGCCTCCTCCTCGAAGTGCCGCAGTCCGCGCGCGAGCATGTCCAGCGGGTCCTCGGCGACCGTCACGGCGGCGTGGCAGAGGGCTGCCAGGAACTCGATGACGTCGCCGGTCTGGGCGTCGGCGGTCTGCACCATGACGGCGCCGCGCTCTTCGCCGGTCTGCAGCCCATACACGTGCCATGCGCCGCTGATCAGCACATCGGCGAAGTCGGCACCATCCATGTGGTGGAGCACATCAGCCACGACGTCAGTCAGCCGCTGCGCCGCTTCCGTCAGGTCCGCCTCGGCCTGCTCGGCGAGAGTGACCGTGTCGCCCGTAACGCGGGCGCCGTGGTCGGCCGCGGCCTTGGCCATGCTCGCGATGCCCTCGGCGCTGACCGGCGGCTGCTCCTTCGCGGTGCGGGTGTACTCGTCCAGTGCGGCCGCTCCCCGGCGGGCCCGCTCCGAGTTCGGGATGTCCTTGATTTCCACGGGTGCTCCTCTGTTGGTGGGTTGTACTGCTGGTCCGGGGGAGTTGCCACCCCTCCCGAACCAACGGTCATAATCATACTCTCTTGATTGGGTGCGGGCAACCTGCCCGCGCCCTGTGACGGCGGGTCACATGTAACCGATGCCGTGCCGCTCGCCGTTGCATGAGCATTCGCACGACGCGCGACGGGCGTTGACGCACCTGCCGTTGCAGACCTTCTCCGCGTTGTACTTGGCCTGGAGAGTCTCGCCCCACAGCGGGGCACTGTGGTCGGGGCAGATCAATCCGTTGTGCTCCCACACTGTCCGCTGCGACGGCTCCATCGGGATGGCAAGCCAATGGGCCGGGTGCTGCTGGCCGGACGCGTCCAGCAGATAGGGCACCTCGTAGCGCTTGGAACGGGTCTGGGAGATCCGGCGGGTAGCGGTGTGGGAGCGCTGGTCACGCACGATCGTGTGGCGGCAACCCTTGCGACGGCACTTCCAAAAGACTCGAACGGGCACGGCGGCACTCCTTGGATATCTCGTGGGCCGGGGCGGGTCCGCCGGCTGCGCGCACTGCCGTCGCGCCGGCGTCTGCCGGGGCGCTCGCGGGGCGCCTCCTTGCGGGAAGGGGCCGGGGCCCGGCTGACCAGGCCCCGGCGGGTACTCAGTGCTTGGGCTGGGCCTCGGTGTCGCCGGTCGGCGCGACGGCGGCCAGGATGGTCCGGGCGGCGGTCATCACGCGGTTACCGGCGGCCTTGATGGTGTCGCGGACTTCCTCGGGGGTGTTGCCTGCCCACCCGGCCACATACGGCACGGAGACGGCGGCGGAGTCCATACCGAACACTCCGGCCACGATGTACGCCACCGACTCGGCCTCGGTCTCCATACGGCCCCGGTGCCGCTTGTACTCCTCGTAGTCGGCCACGTGCTCACACACGATGTGCGCAACCTCGTGGCCGAGAGTCTTGGTGGCGTGCGCGTTCTCCAACTCGTCACTTACGTGCACTGTGCGCGTGGCGGGCTCGGTGTACCCGTTGGCCGGGGCGGTGCTTCTGCGCTCAAGGGCGTACCCGAGCGTCTCGGTGTACTGGGCGAGTTGGTCCCACATCTGCGCGGGAGCATCACCGGTGAGCCTCGGCACGGATACAGGATCGGGCTTACCGTCCATGCGGTCCGTCTGAGAGACGTCGAACACCTTGACCGGCCGATAGAACACCCTGGGCCGGTTGTTGTCGTCCTCACTGGGCTCATCGCTGCCAGGAGCCGACTCGGTCTCCTGCGCACGGGCGGTCATCGGGGCGAGAATCCAGATGGCACGCTCCCCACCGCGCACCTGGCGGCCCCGCTTCTGCCACTCGCGGTACCCGGCAACCTGCGAGGCGTGCGGGCACTGCTGAAGGATGAGCATCATGTTCCGGAAGCTGTACCGGTGGAAGTGAACGGCACCATTCAGCATCTCTCGCCACGCGTCACTGCCCGCAAGTTCGGATACCGCCGCGTCGAACGTTTCTTTAAGCTCGGCAACCCGTCCTTCCTGCTTTTCCGCACGCTCCTGCGGAGTGCTCGACCGGCGATTACGGGTTTTCGTGGCTGCCACGTTGTTCCTCCTGGTGGGTTGTACGCCGGGGGAGGTTGCCGCCTCACCCCATTGCCCTACAGTCATAATCGTACTCTCTTTGGGGGGGACGACAACGCCACCCCACACATTCACCCGCAACATCCCCAGCACTATCCCTCGCAACATCCCCCGTACCATCAACACTGCGGCACCAGAGTTCCCCCAGCTCACGCACCCTGTTTCCCGTGGTGAGTGCCCCGACTTCCCCTCGTCTGCTGCCTCTTCTTGTCCTGGGTGTTAATGATGGTGGCTGGGGGTGCGGCTGGGCGGCGGTCCTCGGGTCTGTGCCATCGCTGCGCGGGCTTGAGTGCGCGTCAGCATGGCTGCCGCGCAGGGGACTGTGTGTGGGCGGAGCCATGGTGGGATGGTCTTTTCGGGGGCCGAGGACGGCCACTTTTTGAATTGCTGTCAAATTGCCTGCGGTGGCGTGTGGGTGCGTTTACCTGGACCATTGGGAACCCTTGATCCCGGGTCCTCGGTCGGCCGGTCAGCGTGCACTCCATCACTCCTCGGCGGTGAGTACCACCAGCTCCAGACTATATCTAGACTCTATTTTGAAGCACGCATCGGTCGTACACTCTCTCCATGACACACTCTTGGTATGTGCTGCTGGAAGAGCAGACCGTTGAATCGAAGCGCATCGAGTCCCACGTTCTCGAGCTGCACCAGTGGAGGCTGACCTCTAGTCGGCACATCGAAGGAGACAGGGAAGAAGCCGAGCAGGCGGCGAAGGACCTGGCCGTCCACTACATACCGTCAAGGATGCAAAGACCCAGTCTGCCTGAGGACCGCCCTGCCCGAGCCGTCTTCCGGTCCAGTGACGGCGCATACCTGGTCACCCTTGATGACGGCCGCTACGAGGGGGAGCACCGCCTCCGCATCACAGTGGCCGAGCTCATCCACACAGCGGAGCGGGTCGTAGGATCACGAGAGAGTGTGGGGAAGCAGATCCGCAGACTCTTCAGCTGACACCAACTCAATCCTCGCCCAGCACACAGCCCCTCCGAGCACCCCACCCCCTAGCCAGCCTGAGGCCGCGTCAGCGGCCTCCAGAGGCCTGGAGGCGAAGCCGGAAGGCCCCAGGGGCGGGGGAGCGCAGCGGACCCGCCCACAACGGACCGCAACGCGGCCCGTATCGGCCCTGGAGCGAAGCGGAGGGGCCGGCCTCGGCGAAGCCGAGGCGCGGTGAGCGAAGCGAACCGCAACTCCCCAGCGAAGCTGGGGAGTTCGCAACCCGCAGAGCGGGTTGCGAACCACCTTGCGAAGCAAGGTGGTTCGCTTGCACATCGCTAGGGAATTCAACCCGGGTCAAAACCCGGACAACAAGGTTTTACTGGGTTTGCGTCTTGTGGTTGTGGTTGGG
>NZ_JBSFDW010000050.1:0-48726 GCF_053594115.1 Streptomyces sp. NPDC001970
CGAGCAGAAGCCGTCCGTGACGGCATCCTGCCCGCTACACTCCCACCGCTCGACGCTTCCCCAGGTCAAGCCACGAAGTACTGCTGGAGTACTAGAAGGTGACCGACTCGGCCCAGGTCGTCGCCGACCTGCGTGGCCTGGGCCGGCAGATTCCCGACCTGCTGCTGGACGCAGACCCGGAAACTCCCGTCCCCGTGACGGTGCCGGCCCTCACCGCCGAATCCGACCACCCCTTGCCCTTCGGCACACAGATGCACTCCCGCGTATCGGGCTGGACCACGCGCACGCTGGGCTCTTGACTTTCGACGTTTCCGTTGATCATCGTGGGGATCGCTCAGGCGGGTGATGTGGCGTCATCAGGGCACGTGGGGGTGGGACAGCAGAGAAGCATCGGCGGTGCTTGCGTCTCCTCCGGGCACCAGGATTGAAAACCGACGGCCCCGCTGGCGAGGGACGTTCGCATATGGCCACCGACGAGCATGACCGCTGTGACCCGTACATCCTTCCCAAACCGCGTGCTGGTACGGCCTTGCTCAAAGCCTGGACGCAGGAGATCCAGACTTTCCTGCAGGAACGGAGGCCGTGGCGCCCAGGGAGGCCGAGCCCGGGCACATCGACTTGGACGCTTTGCTGGCGCACTTCCTCGCCGAAGGATGAAGGCGGCCCAGCTGCCACTCGTCGAGAAGCTGGATCGCTCAAGGGCCCCTCGTCACCGAGTCCTGTTAGCGTGCCCACCCTGAGGCTGGCACACTGAATTTGTGCTTCCGCTGATGGCCGCTGCTGATCAGAATGCGTCCTCATCGCTTTCTGCTGCCAGCGTTGTGTCGGTCAGTGCATTGGTCTTCACCGTCGCCTCATTCTGGTGGCTCAACGCCAGACAGGGGCGCCTGGAGACGTGGGAGCCTCATTCCTTTGCGGCGATTTGCCACGGATCCATGGTTCGCCTGCGGCTTCCGCTCGTCCTTCACAACACCGGTGCCAAGCCGATAGTCGTGCAGGATCTCATGCTGAGCTTCCCCGATGAGCCCACCTCTCATCTGCCACTCCTGTGGACGTCTTCACCATCCCGTCTCCAACCCGGGCCGGATGAGGAACCCAAGCTGCCGGCCGGATTCGTCGTGGCCGGCAGAGAAGCGCAACAACTCTTCATCGAGTTCGAGGCACCGTTTTCTGGGTTTGTTCCGGAGGCCCGTGACTACAAGGTCCGAATCCAAGTGAGGGTTGGGCACCGCAAGGGTTGGCGCTCGCTTCTGACGTTCACCTTGAGGACCACCAACATCATTCATCCCGACCGGTACACCGTCTACAACAACGCACCTCTCGAACTGACGAAGGAAGACCAGAAAAAGGCAGACGCTGCGCTCCTGGAGCTGTTGGAGGGGCAGGAGAAGGGCCCTTCCGCCAAGGGCGAGACCAAGCGGCGAGACTCTTCGAACGACGAGGGCAACACCGGCACGAATCTCTAGAGCGGGAAGACGGTCCCGGGCTTCGCCGTGGCGATGTGTCGGCGCCCCGCCCGCTGCCGTCGGAGCCGGTCAGACTGCGGCCGCGAAGGAGATGCTGCGGCCGGTGGCGGTAGACCGTGGCCCGGCCGTCACCGGAGCGTTCGGCGAGCGCGGCGTGGGTGACCGCCCCAGGCCCGCGCCAAGGAGCTCTGCTGCGGCCGCCCCGCTGCGACGGGGGCCCACTTTGGCCTGCTCAGCCGACGCCTGCTTCCTTGCCTTGGCGGCGGCGCGGGGCCGCCGACGACGTCACCCGACATCTATGAGACGACTTGACTCACAGAACATCTCCGATACATAATGTCTCACAGACGGGAGCTCCCGCCGATTACAGGACCTATGAGCAGTTGAGGAGTGGCAATGGACAGGACCGACAACATCGTCGTCTTCCGCTTCACCGAACAGGCCTCCGCCTACCAGGCGCTCAGTGAGCTGCAGCGGCTGGGCGGCCCGACCGTGGAGGTCCGTAGCGCGATGCTCGTCGAGCGCCAGGAGGACGGGACGGTGCGGATTCCGGAGGGCGTGGACGCCAGGGCGGGAGAGGGCACGCTGGTCGGCGGGCTGGTCGGTTCGGTGGTGGGCCTGCTGGGTGGACCGCTTGGCGTGGTGCTGGGCTGGGGCACCGGCGCCCTGGTGGGCGGCGGCGCCGACTGGCGGCGGGCGACGGAGGGTTCCGGCCTGGTGGCCCTGGTGGCCGACGAGGTCAGCGCGGGCAGCACGGTGCTGGTTGCTGAGGTCGCCGAGCGCGACACGGCAGCGATCGACGTGTTCGCCATGCGATTCGGTGCGGTGCTTGAGCGCAGGCCGGCCGAGCGGGTGCGAGCCGAGGTCAAGGCGGTCCGCGAGGCGGAGTCGGCGGCGGAACGCGAGGCCGCCAAGGCGCGCAGGGCGCAGAAGAAGGCCCAGCTGGAAGCCACGATGGAGGCGCGCGGGAAGGCGCTCAAGCAGCGGCTCCAACGCCCCGCCGCCTGACGCGCTCACACGTCATCACAGGCAGGGCCCAGGTCGCGGCCCCGGGCCCTGTTGCTGTTCGGATGATTGCCGCGTTGCGACACCAGTCGGTGTCTGGCCGGCGCCCCCGTACCGATGTGGCCCCGGTTGCATCCCCCGTCCAGGAGGCAGAGGGCCGGACCGTGGCGTATGCCGGCCGCTGGGAGCGCGAGGGCCCTGTCCTGCACCTTGTCCAGCCCAGTCACTACACACCGTGGGTGGGGACGACCTTGGTGCGCGATGTCCGGCTCAATCCGGGACGGCTGACAGCTTCCGGGCCGCGGGAATCGCGGTTGCGCCTGTCCTGGCGCCGGGCCGAACCCTGACTTCGCGGGACCTCGGCCGGCCACACGCCCCGCAACCCCGAGCAGTGCGAGAACGGCTGCCCGGCTGATCACCCTTTTCATCTTTTCTCATGGAGGTGTTGTGCAGTGCGCACAGCCAATCTCAACGGCCGTCTGGTGCTCGTCCTCGACGACGGTGTGGTGGACGTCGAGAAAGCCAGTGACGGGCTGTTCTCCTCGGACCCGCAGGCAGTCTTCGACCGCTGGGCCGAGTTCCGCGACTGGGCCCGGTCCGCGGCCGCGACCGGCCACCCGCGGACGCCTTTGGAGGAGCGGCAGATGGGCGCGCCGGTTCCGCGCCCACGGCAGGTCTTCGCCGTCGCCTTGAACTACGCCGACCACGTGACGGAATCGGCGACCGCCGTACCGGAGCGTCCCGCTGTCTTCACCAAGTACCCCACGTCCCTGACCGGGCCCTACGACACGATTGCGCTGCCGAGTGACCTGGTGGACTGGGAGGTCGAACTGGTAGCGGTGATCGGTCGCGAGGCGTACCGGGTCGCCGCACAGGACGCGGGGCAGTACGTGGCCGGTCTCACGCTCGGCCAGGACCTCTCGGAGCGCGGCGTCCAGTTGCAGGGGCCGGCACCCCAGTTCTCGCTGGGAAAGTCGTTCCCCGGCTTCAGCCCGACCGGGCCGGTGCTGGTCACCCCGGACGAGTTCGACGCCCCCGACGACCTCGCGCTCGGCTGCGCGGTGGACCGCGAGACCATGCAGGACTCGCGCACCTCCCAGATGATCTTCTCGGTGTCCCAGCAGATCGCCTGGATTTCCGCGATCTGCCCGCTGCAGCCCGGCGACCTGGTCTTCACCGGCACACCGGCCGGCGTGGGCGGAGCCCGGAATCCGCGCCGCTTCCTGGCCCCCGGCGAGGAACTGCGCAGCTGGATCGAAGGCATCGGTGAGCTGCGCAATCCCCTGATTGCCGGCCCCAGCTACCCCGAAGGCCCGCAGAGCGCCTGACGCGCGCCCTGAGTACATCACCGCACACTGAAGCCTTTTGAGGAGACTGCCATGGCCCTGCACCGCGTGGCACACATCACGATCGGCGTTCCCAACGCGGCCGCCACCTCCGCCTACTACTCAGATTTCGGGCTGACGGACCTCGGCGACGGCCGTTTCGCCACTGCCGACGGCGGCGAACAGCTCAAGATCGTTCACGCGGCACGACGCCGCCTGGAGGAGCTCACCCTGAGCGCCGACGACCCCGACGACCTGAGCCGGATCGCCTCCGCACTGAACCGGCTGGAGAAGCCATTCGTCCGGGACGCCCACCGCCTGCGCGCGGTCGACCCGGGCACCGAGGTGACAGTGACCGTCGAGGTGCAGCCGCGCATCGTGCAAGCCCCGGCCGACCCGGTGCCGTACAACGGCCCCGGGCGGGTCGAGCGTGCAGGCGTGCGTGCTCCCGGCGTGCTGCGTGAGGGGCCGGTGCGCGTCCGCCGCCTGGGACACGTCGTCCTGGGCTCCACCGACCAGGAGGCTTCCCAGCGCTTCTTCACCGAAGGGCTCGGCTTCAAGGTCAGCGACCTGGTACCGGGCGCGGCGTTCCTGCGCTGCTCCACCGACCACCACAACGTCCTCGTCCAAAAGGCCCCCATCTCCTTCCTCCACCACACCTCCTGGCAGGTGGACGACGTGGACGAGGTCGGACGCGGCGCCACCCGGATGCTGGAAGGCCACCCCGAGCGCCATGTGTGGGGTCTGGGCCGCCATCACCTGGGGGCGAACTTCTTCTGGTACCTCAAGGACCCGGCCGGCAACTTCTCCGAGTACTACTCCGACATGGACTGCATTGTGGACGACCAGCTGTGGACCCCCGAGACATGGGAGGGCGCCAGCGCCCTGTACAGCTGGGGCCCGCCCGTGCCGCCGTCCTTCATCCGCCCCGACGACCTCGCCGCAATGATGACCGGCGCGCACGGCGCCAGCTGAACGAAAGGAACGGAACAGATCGGGAGCACTTCTGCACACGGCCCCGCCGCGGAGGCATACGACGTGCTGGTCGTCGGCGCCGGTCCGGTCGGGCTGACCACGGCCATCCAGCTGGGCACCCGAGGCCGGCGGGTCGGCGTCGTCGCTGGCCGCAGCCCTACCCGCTGCCGCGCGAAGTTGAGCAATCGGGCACCCAGCGACTGATATCCCCTGTTCCCGAACCCCGTCGTCGCCGAATCGCTCCTGGAACGGCTGATCAAACATCAGGTCATCATGAACGGTCCCAGCTACCGGCCGAGCAAGCGCCAGAGGAGTCTCAGCGACAAGCCCGCCAAATCCCCGATTGCTAGCCTCGCCGTTTCGCTTGGGGCGATGAGGTGTCGTTGATCGTCTGCTGTCGGGTGGGCGGGGTGGTTTCGGTGCTTCGGGCATGGCGGAGTCCCGGCGCGGTGGTCGGGTTCTCCGGGTGTCCTTCGGGTCGTGGGCGGTCAGGGGGGTTGTTGGTCAGCCGGCGGGTCGGGGCAGTGCGGCGAGGCGGTGGAAGGCCGTGGCCAGTTCGTGTTTCCAGGGGTCCAGCAGTACCCCGTCGGCGACGAGGTCGGAGTCGGCCGTGATCGGCGCCTCACCCTGGGACGGAGGGCAGCACCCTGAACTCAGCCGGCCCCAGCGTGAGCCATCCGTCCGTCAGCGGCGTACACCGCACACCGCCCTTGTCACGCAAAGCGCGGTGCGCCCCCGGACCGATGAAGGTGTCCATCCAGGCACAGGGCCTGGCGGGACGCCGCACGGACAGCAGAACAGGGCCCTCACCGGTGTCGAGTGACACGGTCGTACCCACGAGGGCGTCGATGTCGATCCCCCGGAGCAGGACGTTGCGACGCGTCAGCCGGAGATCGACTGCCGGGTTGATGTCCACGGGGAGGTTCTCCGCGGCCATGAGCGTGACAGCGGCATTGCGATGGGCCGGTCGGTTGAAGTAGCGGTCACCCACGATCCCGAGGTTCGCCCGGATCTCGGCACGCGTGACGAGTTCGCCGTCATGTGCCGGGGATGGCCCGTCGGAGGGCCGTCCCGTACACCGGTGCACGGGCGAGACCAAAAGCTGAACGACTTCCACCACTGCCATAATGCCCACCAGCTTACGCTATTCCCCTGCCGGATCGGCGATCGCGCGAGCGACACTCGGGCTCAACAGACTGGAAGTGATCACCGTTGGAAATACCTCATTGAGCTCTCGATAAACGGGTTCCTTTTTATTGATCCGAAACTCAAAGGGTTCTATTCGATCGTATAGCGGACGTGTGGGCCGTAGAAGCAGCCGCAGACGACGTGCGGCCGGCGCCGGCACCCCGGTGGAAGACCTGCGGGCTTCTGCGGCGAGTTGGGCCTGGTCGCGGGCCCGGCCACGCATGGACAGACTGCGCTTGAGATCGGCACGGACCAGTTCGTCGGGGTTGAGTTCTGGTGAGTATGACGGCAGGAAGTGCAGTTCGAGCTGGTCGGCGTGCTCAGCTCGCCCCTTGGTACTGATCGCGAACATCGCGTTGACCGAGAAGCGGTTGCCGGTGCGGCGCACGATCGGGGTACAACCCTTGGGAAATGAGTTTGCTGCTTTCGCGCACCAATGTTGAGTTTGGTTCGCTTTACGGTAACCCGGTCGGGCGAGCTGTTTAGCCGTCTCGTTGTAGCGCCATTCGGGCATGAGGCGCAGGGTACGCGTTCCGGCTGACCGCCGACTGGTCGACGGCCGAGGACGTCATGGCCGCGGCGTTTCCTCGACGGCCAGCCGCCCTGACGGGCAGCTGGCCGGTCCCGCGTTCGCGGACTCGGCAGTGCTGTCATTTCTCTTCGACATTCACGAGCCGGCTGATCGACACCTGACGCCGCAGTCGGTCGGCAATCGCTGCTCCTTGTGAACGAAGTCACATCCGGCCCTGTCCGATGGTCGCGCTCATTTGTAGGCCGCCGTCACTGCTCCTGCTCACCCTGTGTACCCGCCTGGTGCGGCGCCGTACGGTCTGAGCCGACCGATCCGACGTGGGACCGTCACCCCCTTGACAGGTGATTCCGAAGCTGCCACTATGGCGTCATCCCCCGGGTGGGTATCGCATTTCCCGCCCAGGGGATTTGCAGCGTTGAACACCTACATCGCCGTCGGCATCACCGGTGACGACCGTAAATGGCGGCCGGGGCCAGTGCGCCGAAGCCCTGGCGCTGCCGACGAAGCGTGATGGAGCCCCAAGATCAACGCTGAGCCAACCGTCGATCGCGGGCTGACGGTTACTTTCTCGCAGGGCTCCTGGACCTCGAGATCGACGGTGTCGACCAGGCCAGGGCCGCCCAGGCCACTGAGTCCCGGACTCCACGGTGACCCGCGGCAACATCGCCTAAGGCGATCCACGCGGTCGCCGTCTGATCGCGCGCGCGGGCCGGCCGGGTCGGCCGACCGCGCTGCAAGGCCCCGTTTCCGGCATGAGTCACCGGATACGGGACCTGTCCTCAATGGAAGAACTTCGAAGAAACGGACTGTGAACATGAACGAGCAGAAGGCGTGGCTGGCAGGTGGGTGCTTCTGGGGCATGCAGGAGCTGATCCGGTCCCTCCCCGGTGTGCTGAGCACCCGAGTGGGGTACAGCGGCGGTGAGATCCCCCACCCCACGTACCGCAACCACGGCAACCACGCCGAGGCGATCGAGATCGTCTTCGACGGCGACGTGACCGACTACCGAACGATCCTGGAGTACTTCTTCCAGATTCACGACCCGAGCACGAAGAACCGGCAAGGCAACGACATAGGCGCCAGCTACCGGTCCGCCATCTTCTACTTCGGCGGAGAGCAGCGGCGGGTCGCGGAGGACACCATCGCCGACGTGGACGCGTCGGGCCTGTGGCCGGGGAAGGTGGTGACCGAGGTGGTTCCCGCCGACGAGTTCTGGGACGCGGAGCCGGAGCACCAGGACTACCTGCGCCGCTACCCGAACGGCTACACCTGCCACTTTCCCCGTCCGAACTGGCGGCTGCCCAAGCGCGTGGAGTCCTGAATTCCTCTCCAGGAGCGCGCGGCGCACCGGTACGACTTCCGAGGGTGCGGCCGGACGAACCCGGCCGCACCGCGGCGTTCCCCGTCGGCTCCGTGCCCCTGCGGGTAGTCGCGCTGCCCAGGGGACGGCGTCGGGGACGCGCCGCAGGCATGCCGTCATCGGACACGCACCAGGTGTTCGGCGCGGGTGATCCGGAGCACTTGCCGGCATCAACTGCTGCGCTCGGCAGCTGTTGAGTTTCCGGCGCCGGTCACGGCGGTGAGAGACAAGTCGGCCATCAGATGATCGCGGGGATGGCGAAGCCCCGCGATCTCGTTCTTTCCCATGGCGCGGGCGACGTGATGGACCTCGGTCCGGACGTACTGGCCCGCCTGTACAGCCGAGGAGGCGCATTTTCATGACTTACGACGTCGAAAAGCCGGACGAGCAGTGGCGTGCAGAGCTGACCCCGGGCGAGTACGCAGTGCTGCGCAAGGCAGCGACCGAGCCCCCCTTCGTCGGCGAGTACACGAACACCAAGACGGTCGGCACATACTCGTGCCGGGCCTGCGGGGCCGAGCTGTTCCGTTCCGACACCAAGTTCGATTCACACTGCGGCTGGCCGTCCTTCTACGACCCCAAGGACACCGACGCGGTCGAACTCATCCCGGAAACCTCCACCAGCACCGAGGTTCGGTGCGCGCGGTGCGGATCGCATCTGGGCCACGTCTTCGAGGGTGAGGGCTTCCCGACCCCGACCGACCAGCGGTATTGCATCAACTCGATCTCGCTGCGCCTGGAGCCGGACGAAAGCTGAGCGCTCCCAGGATCGGTCCCAACCGATCATCGGTCCCGCCCCTGTCGGTCGGCCCTCGTCCCCGCTGCTCCAGCAGCGCTCGGACGCAAGGGCGGCGGCTGTGTCAGGGGCGGAGGCGTCGAACTCCTCGGCCCAGCGGCGGCCCTCGAGAAGGACATCCGCACGGTCTCGGGACCATCCCCGCGGCTGCGGAGCGACCGGTCCGGCCAGCCGTACTACAGCGCGGGGGTCCCGCAGGCGCGGGACCGACATGAGCGAGCTGGGCGTCTTCACCGAGATGAACGGACCATCCCCGCTGGCGCGGGGCCGACCAGGCGTCAGCCATGGTCACCGCAGGGAAGCGGGGACCATCCCCACAGGCACGGGGACGACCTGATGATGTACGCCTCGATCGTGTACTGCGCGGGACCGTCCCGCGGGCACGGGGCCGACCACCCTGGCGTCGCGACGCTTCTTGCGGAAGCGGAGCATCCCCGAAGGCGCGGGGAGCAGCGGCGGTGAGGTCGCCGGTGCGGGCCCGCGTTGGGACCATCCCCGCGAGCGCGGGGCCGACCCCCAACCCTGCGGGGCATTCCCATGCCCACGTGGGACCATCCCCGCGGACGCGGGACCAACCCTGCCTATGGGGACCAGGTGAACTACTGGCGGGGACCATCTCCGCGGGAGCGGGGCCGCCTGCGACGGTTGCCGGACAGGCCGCGCAGGCCGCGCGTTGCCTGAGCGGTTCGCCGGCGCCGTGGCTGACATGGATGCCCAGGCGGAGGGACGGTTCGGCGTGTAGTCGGCGGAAGCCGCAGGTGCCGCGAGAGGCGGCGTTTCGCTCTCCGGCCTGCTCGGCCCCGTCGTCCGCAAGCACGGCTGGCAGGTCGCCTGCCGTGCGCATCGAAGCCGAAGATCAGGGGATGGCGCGATGCCAACTCGTGTGGAGAGCGATCCGCTTGAGCTGCTCAATGTTCAGGGCGGGTTCGCTGCGGCCGGCGGGCAGTCGGTAGGCACCCGCGTCGACTGCCGAGATCACGACGCGCAGCGCCGTCCTGGCGGAGGGTGTCGACGGTCCATTCAACCGCCCCCTTGCCCCCACCGGGAGCAGGTCCCGTACGGATGCCGACGCGGCTGCCGTCGGGTGGAAGCGCTCGCCCGCACCGGCATGGTCCGCGTCGCCAAGGCGGCCACATCAGAACCGGGGACCGGCGCGGTGGCTGCTGCTCCGTCTCCAGTCCTCGCCAGACGGGCATCCGGAAGTGCCGCTTCGAACGCGTACCACTGGGAAGGTGGCTCGTGCCCAGGTCGGCTGCGGCCCGCGGCATCCTTGGCCGCGCCGAGGGTGGTGCCCAGCGCGGTCAGCACCAGTGTGAATCCAGTTGACTGGACGCAGCCGCTGAGCGGACGAGGACGCACCTTGGCCGCGCGACCGTGCGTTCGTGCCCAGGGGCCGCTGACGGATGCGCGCGGACAGGCCGAAGCGCGACTCAGTTGCCGCCGACCGGGTATCGGCTGGTGACCGCGACGCGGTTGAATGCGTTCATCACCGTCGCCAGCCAGGCGACCGCCGACACCTGATCCGCGGAGAGCACGGCCGCGGCCGCGTCGTAGTCGGCGTCGCTCACGTGCCCCTGCGACACACGTGTGATTGCCTCGGCCAGACGGAGGGCGGCGCGATCGGTCTCAGAGAAGAATCCGGTTTCCGCCCACGCCGGCAGCACCGCGATCCGCTCCGGATTCTCGCCCTTCCTGAGTGCGTCGCGGGTGTGCATTCTGAGGCAGTACGCACAGCCGTTGATCTGCGACATACGTATCTTCAGCAGCTCCACCAGGAGCGCGTCGAGACCTGCCGAGACGACGGTCTCTTCCACCGCCGAGGACAGGGCCAGAAGAGCCTGGTAAGTGGCCGGGTGCCGCTTGCCGATATTGACGCGCTGGTTCTCGGTCATGGATTCCTCCGGCCCGGCCGTCAGCGCAACCGAGTCCCTGTTCTCACGGCTCAGGGATCTTGAGCTCGTCTCCCGTGTTCAAGATGAAGATGACCAGCAGCTACGCCGGTTTCGTCTCGCCGCGAGGCCCGCGGCCAGAAAGCCACAAGAGAAACGTTTTCCGATCATCACTCTCCCGCGTGCGCGCTCGTATCGCGCACGGCGACATCCAGCAGCCGGTCCAGCCCCGCCCGGCCGTCGGACCCGGCGGCGTGGGGGAGGGGGAGCCGTACGGCGGTGCGGCGCCGTCGTCCCGTACACCACACACAGCACAACCGTACGACTGGACCGGCGTGCCCGCGCGGGAGTACTCGCTCGTCGGTCCGGCTCCTCGCCCGCCGTGCCGGTGTGGCTGCCGAGGCGTGGTGGGCGGACCGCGCATCACGCCGGGGTGATGGGCATGCCGCCCTCGGTAAGGACATCGAGGACCACGGCGAACAGATGGCGGGGTGGGCCCGTCCGTCACCGTCCACGGTCACGTCGGGACCGGCGAGATCGCCCAGCGTTTTGACGACAGCGTCGACGTACGGGCAGTGCCGGTGGGTCAGATCGTTCACGATCTGGACAACGAGCAGTCCAGCGCGGCGGTACAGGAAAGCCCTGAGGTTGATCCTCGGGAGTGGACACCGGGTTTCATGCGGCAGTGACAGCGAAGTTGATGTGATCAGCCGCTGTTCGACCTCGATTGGTGTGAGGTAGCCGAGAGCGGAGTGCGCCGGCGCCGGTTGTAGTAGGCGAGCCGACCGAACAGCTCGAGCCGTGTCTGTGCCTTCGAGGTCCAGCGCCGTCCGTGGAGCAACTCCCGCTTGAGCTCGAGTCCCTGAAAGAGGAAATCGGCCAGGGCAATGTCGTAGCTCGAGCCGACGCGCCCCATGCTCCGGCGGGTGCCGTGACGGCCATCTCGATCGCGTCGGTGACCAGGGACGTGCGCATGTGGCCGGCGAGAGACCAGCCGATCACGCGGCGCGAGCAGATGTCGATGACCGTGGCCAGACGCGAAGCCACCCCTGTCCATACCGCGGCGCCATGTCGGCGAGGGCAACGGGTCACGGTCAGTACTGCCGCAGCGCAGACGCTCCTTGAGCGGACCGAAATCGACCTGCTCCGCCCACTCGGCCGACAAGACGAACGGACCTCCGATCGGGTCGGTCAGCCGCCATCCGTCGCGCCCGCGGGCGAGACGTTCACGGACGCCTACTGGAAGAGCACCGCACGCAGAAACCCACACGAAGGCGAGAGGGGACCAGCAGACTGGCCGGTGCGATGATGGCGACGAACGCGAAACGGCTGATCAAAGGGGTCACTGTGGCCGTCTACGAGCTGGCGGACCGGCTTGTCATCGGAATCGCCTCCAGCGCTCTTTTCGACCTGACCGAGTCGGACACCGTGTTCCGGGAGCAGGGCGAAGAGAGCTACCGCTCCTACCAGGAAGAGCATCTGGACGAAACACTCCGTCCCGGGGTCGCGTTTCCGTTCATCCGTCGGCTGCTGTCGCTGAACGACCTGGGCAAGGAGGACGACCCGCTGGTCGAGGTCATCGTTTTGTCCCGCAACGACCCCGACACCGGACTTCGCGTCATGAGATCCATAAAGGCCCACGGTCTGTCGATAAGCCGGGCCATCTTCATGCAGGGCCGGTCGCCCCACAAATTCATGCCGGCACTCAACATGTCGCTGTTCCTGTCGGCGAACGAGCGTGATGTTCGCGAGGCTGTCCTGGCGGGATTGCCCGCAGGTCACGTCCTGGGCGCGCCGCGCGAGGACGACACTGAGGATCGCGACCTGCGGATCTCCTTCGACTTCGACGGGGTCCTGGCCACCGACGCATCGGAGCAGGTGTATCAGACAGGCGGGATAGAGGAATTCCGCACCCACGAGGTGATGAACGCCGCTGTCCCGCACGATGCGGGACCGTTGAAGGAATTTCTGGCCAACATCAACCGAATCCAGCGGCGCGAGGGGAAGGAACGCCGGAAGAACGCCGACTACCGGATCCGACTCCATGTTTCCCTCGTCACTGCGCGCGCCGCCCCCGCGCACGAGCGGGCAGTGATGAGCCTGAAGCAGTGGGGGGTGACGGTCAACGACGCGTTCTTCCTCGGCGGGATCAACAAGGGCGAGATCATGAAGATCCTCAAGCCGCACATCTTCTTCGACGACCAGCAAGGTCACCTGGCGAGCACCTCGCAGACGACACCGAGCGTGCACGTGCCCTTCGGAAAGCTCAACGAACAGGCCGGCTCAGAAGACCAGCCCGAATCCTGACCGCTGGCAACGGCACGCCGTACGCGTCGAGCCTGGAGTCGTCCATCCCCGCCCCGCCGACGCCACCGCCGCCCGCTTCCTGCGACTGGCGGCCTCACCAGCCCCCGCGAGGCGCATGCCCCGACGTCGTCGGCCTCCCCTTGCCGACGGAGCCGGGTTACTGGAGCCACACGTGGCGGGTGATCTCTTGGCGCACCCGCCGTCGTAGCTGACCTTCTGTGGCTGAGCTTGAAGGTGCGACGGGGATCAGGCGACCAGCGACGGTGGCGCGATCGTCCGTGCTCGGTCGTAAAGGTCGAGCGCCGCCGCGTTTTTCAGATGAGGGCGCAAGAGACCAAACATCGCCTTCACACGCTCGTCGGCGCGGCCGGACTGCACCTTGGGGTAGTCGTCGAGGGCCTGGTGCCAGGTGGCGCAGGCCGCTTCCAGGTGGCCGAGTTCCAGCTGCCGCTCTGCCAACAGGCCACGACGGTGTACTCGTGTGCGCTGGTACTCGCTGGGGCGGAGCCGGTCCGCTTGTTGCATGGCTTCGACGGCTCCGGCCTTGTCCCCGAGTTCGTAACGTACCTGGCTGACGTGGTAGTTGAGCGAAGAAGGGTCGTACGAGCCGAACGCCTTGCCGCGTGACTCAGCACGGTCCATGGCCGCCTCGGCCTCCCGGATGTAGCGCAGTGCGCCCGTACGGTCGCCGGTCTGCGCGGCGGCGTGCGCCTGCTGGCCGACGAGGAAGGCCAGCATCCGGGGGCCGGCCTTCGGGGAGGCGGCGGCTGCGGCGTCGGCCAGCTCCATGGCCTTCGCCCCGTGGCGGAGGTCGACTGCCTGGACACTCATACCCCGCAGGGTGGTGCAGTACGTCAGGTGGTCCTCAGCCGCGCCCGCCAGCTCCAGAGCCTTGACGTAGTAGCGCTGCGCGAGACCGTGCAGCCCTTCGTCCACGGCCATGTAACCGGTCAGGTAGAGCAGGTCCGAGGCGGCGGACAGCATCGCTTTGCGTACGTCCTCGGGCGCGTCGGCGCGCAGGTAGGCGGCCACCGTGTTGACCATGAACGAGGCCGCCATGGGGCGTGCGTGACGGCCCCCGAACTCGTCGTCCAGTTCCGAGACACGCTCGGTCATGGCGATGACCATGTCCACTTCGCTCATGCCGATGCGTGTCGTGCGGCCGGACTGGACGGCATCGGCACGCCCGACCACATCAGGCCAGCCGGGAATGCTGACGGCCACGGAGAACAGGCCGACACCCAGGACGCTGCGACGGGACGGGTCCATATCCAGCCTCCCCAGGTCGATCACCCCTTCCACGGTATCCGCAGCCGCCGAGGAGCGATCGCGTGGAAGGGGCAACCCCGCTTCGGCATGGGTGACGGGGCGGCCGAGGCGGCGGGAGAGGACTTCGAGGATGCACGTACGCACCGCACCGCGGGGGACGGTGCCGCCGAGCCAGTGGCTCACCGCCGACTCGTCGTAACGCAGAGGGATTCCGGTCTCCGTGCCGACGCGGTTCACCGCCCGCGCGAACTGGCGGTGAGTCCACCGGCTTTCGGCGAGCAGGCGCCCGAGCGCCACGTTCGGGTCACGCTGGGCCATGCCCAAACTCCCCGTGCCCTTGCGAACTTTCAAGGCTTTCAAGTCCTGGTGCTGCGGCAACCGTACCGCTGTGCGTGGTCGTGCGGTTGCGTAGAGGCAGCAGGTCGGTGCTGCCGGGCGTCCGCCCTCCGCGGGGCAGGCAACCCGGAGCGCCCCGGCGGCGTCCTTCCGGACGTGATCGACGACCTCAACCCGACCGCATACGACACCCCGGACGACTCGGAAGAAGTCAGGCCCGGCCCGCTCTGGCGCCATGCCGTGTGGGTAGTGGCTGTCACCGCTCTCGGTGTCGGACTCGGCGCGACGACCGGCCTGTTCCGCATCGGTCCCGAGGAGTACGGTCTGCCCAGCGCCGCCCCCGGCCCTCTCCTGCCCTATCTGGCCGCCTGGACCGTGGTCGGTCTCGCCGCGGCCGCCGTGCTGCGGGCCGCCGCCGCCAGAGTGCCGGTCCACGCACCGGAGACGATCGCCTCCGGCGTCACCTGGCTCGGAACCCGGCTGTCGCTTGGCTGGCGCCCCGAGTGGCCCATGCTGGCCCTGATGGCGGCCGTCGCGCTGGCGGCGGCTGCAGGGTGGAGCCTCATGGCGCTGCGCCCCGGCTCCGGCGCCAAGAGCGCCCGACCGTAGGCGATTGCGAGGCACCGTGTACGGACGACGACACGCCATCGGGCCGATCCTCGCCACTCTCGACCGAGACCCCGGCGACCGAAGCACCGGCTGCTTGCCGAGCACGTCGTCGACGCGCTCAACGCCCCCTTCGGTGCCGCATCGTAGGACCGGCGGCAAGCTACCGTCAGGCAGAAGCTCGGCCGACTGCGGCCCCTCGCCGGCCAGGCACCACGCCTCGCCTCACGCCCCCGCCGCGTACCCCCAGAAGTCCCGCATCAGCGCCGGGAAGCTCGGGCCCGCCATCTCCAGTTGGCTGAGGACGATCGTGAGCGTGTTCGTCGACGGTGTGAGGTACGCGGCCGTGCCGGTGCTGCCGACCCAGCCGTAGCGGCCCGGGACGTTCCAGGGCTCGATGGGTTCGACGTCGACCGAGCCGCCGAAGCCCCAGCCCATCCCCTCCAGGAACACGCCGCTCGCCTTGCGCTGGGGTGGGGTCAGGTGGTCGATTGTCATCTGGCGTACGGACTCGGGGGTGAGCAGGCGGCGGCCGGCCGCGGTCCCGCCGGCGAGCAGCATCCCGTAGAAGGCGAAGCAGTCGTCGACGGTGGAGACCAGGCCGCCGGCGCCGGACGGGAAGGCGGGGGGCTCGCTCCACTGGCCGTCGGGGGCGTCGACGAGTTCGAGGCCGCCTGCCGGATCGGTCCGGTAGTAACTGGTGAACCGGTCGAGCTTGTCGGCCGGTACGGCGAATGCGGTGTCGGCCATGCCGAGCGGCTCGAAGATCCGTTCCGCGAGGAACTCGGGCAGCGGACGGCCGGAGACCCTGGCGATCAGCACACCCTGGATGTCGGATGTGGTGTTGTACAGCCAGGCATCGCCCGGCTGGCGTAGCAGCGGGATGCGGGAGAGCCGTGCCATCCACTCGTCGGGCGGCGGCACGAGCCGGGGCTGCGGAGGCCCCTGTTTCAGCTCGCCGAACAGCGGTGCGACGGCCGGGAGCGAGAAGTCGGAGGGGAAGCCGTACCCGGCGCGGGAGGTGAGCAGATCCAGCACGGTGATGGGCCGTGCCGCCGGGACCACGTCGTCGACGGGGCCGGTCGGCGTACGGACGACGCTCGGTGAGGCGAGCTCCGGTAGCCACTGCCCGACCGGATCGTCCGGTGCGATCCGGCCGTCGTCGATCAGCATCATGACCGCTGCGGCGGTGATCGGCTTGGTGACCGAGGCGATGCGGAAGATCGAATCCCTGGCCATCGGCGCACTGCCTTCGGTGTCGACCGAGCCGACGGCCTGGACCTCGATCCCGTCGCGGTGGGCCACCAGACCCACCGCTCCCGGCAGCGATCCGCTGCTGACGTGCTTCTCGAGGATGTCGTGCAGGTGGGTCACTGGTGGACCCTCCTTTCTGCGGGCCCTGAGAGGCTCGTGGTTATATGCCGGTGAGAGCCGGGGTGACGGCCTGGGGTGGTCGCTCTGCGAGAGCCCCGATGACGCTGCCGCCCCCGGCTCTTGTCATCGGTCCGCCTCTCGCGCGTGTGCTCGAAACCCAGACTCCCGCCGCAGCCGCGAATCATCGGGCAGAATCCGTCGGATCCGCCCGATCGGCCGACTGCCGGTCACGGGAGACTTCACCCAGGGCCGCTCGCCTTGGCCCCGAGTCCGATGGGAGCAGACACGTGACACTCGACGCACCGCGTACCTTCGACCAACGCCGCAAGGACACGCTCGCACGGTTCGAGACCGATGTGGACGTCTGGGTGTCGACGGCGGACGGAACGGGCGTGCCATGTCTCGTGCCGCTGTCGTTCCTCTGGGACGGCGAGACCTTCCTCCTCTCCACCGCACGTGGCAACCCCACCGCCCGCAACCTGGACGCCAACGGGCGAGCCCGGCTGGCCTTCGGGGCCACACGGGACGTCGTGGTCGTGGAAGGCACCTCCACCACGGTCGAGGTCGCGGATCTCGGTGATGGGGAAGGGGACGCGTTCGCTGCCAAGACCGGCTTCGAGCCGCGCGACATCCGGGCGCCCTACCCGTACTTCCGGGTTACGCCCGTCTGGATCCAGGCCTGGCGCGAGGTCAACGAGATCGCCGGGCGCGATCTCATGAATGACGGCCGCTGGCTGGGATGAGGTCTCGAGAGCCGTGTTGGACGGTCCTGTGCGACCGGCCGGGAATGACGCCACCAGCGGCGCGTGCCGGACGGCAACGGCGGAGGCCATGCCTGGCCCGTCACGGCACCGCGGGCAGACCTCACCGATCCGAACGGTCCGGCACAGCCGAGCCCTTCGCCGGGGCGGTCACCCCCCGTACCCCCTGAGCCGATCGCTTCCGAGGCCGGAGCCGGTCTCGACGGGCTCGAGGCGCCCCGATCGGTGCATAACGTGCGCTCTGCCGGATTCCGGGCGATTGCTGACGAGTTGGGTCCGCCAGGGCTCTGATCTGCCACACGCTTTGCGGCCAATAGCACGTAGTTGATCACCAGTACAACCTCTCGTTTTCTATGTGTGGCTGGATATGATCGGCATCTCTCAGGTTCCACCGAAACCGGAACGAGCGTCTCCCAGCCCCTCAGGAGCTGCGCCCCGCCCGGTCGGTGGTCTGTCCAGGCTGCTCCGCTCCCGAGGACTGATGTCTCCCATGGAACCCACACGGTCGCGAGGCCTGTCGAGGACTCGCCGGCTGCGCACCGTGCGCCTGCGCACGCTGCTCATCTGGCTGGCCGTGGCCCCTGTTGTGGCGATGGGTGCCCAATCCACCGTGACCGCGAACCGATTGCTGGAGCAGGCCGAGCATCTGCGCGCCGATGTGGAGTCCGGTGAGCGGATCGGTGTGCCCCTGTACAGGCTCATGGTCGAGATGCAGACCGAGCGGACGATGACCGCAGCGCGCTGGGCGGGCTCGTCCGTGTCCGAGGGCGCCGTGCAAAAACAGCGTGCCGCCACGGACCGGGCCGCGGCCGCGGCCCGTCATGCGTCGGACACCGTGAGCACGGTGTCCGAGGAGGCGGACCGCCGCCTGCTGGAGGTCACGGAAGGCCTCGACGACCTGGACGCCTACCGCGAGCGCACGGACGACGGCACCGGAAACGCCAACAGTACGCTCGCGTACTACACCGGCCTGATCGGCCAGATGATCCGCTTCTACCAGGACGAGCTGAGCCACACGGAGGACAGCCGGATCACCCATGAGAGCCGTGTGGTCGTCGCCATGTTCGCGGCCTCCGAGATGGTGTCCCAGGAGGACATGATCCTCGCGCAGGCCGGGTCGTCCAGAGAGTTGACCACCTCCCGGTTCGCCGAGTTCGTCAACACCGTCGGAGCCCAGCGGTACCTGTACGACACGTCGATCGCGCCGTATCTGCCGGAAGCGGAGAACGACCTCTACTTGCAGATCATCGGCTCGGACGGGTGGCAGACCAAGATCCGCATCGAGAACGCGGTCCTGGCCGAGCACTCGGCCGGCGACGACGGCGTGAAGCTGCCCCGGGAGGTCGACGACTGGCGGGCCGCGCACGAGAAGTGGGGTCCGCCGCTGAACGCGCTGAATGCCGACCGGTCCCGGGGGCTGCTCACACAGGCCGACGCGCGGGCCGCGGAGCTCGAGGCAGAGGTCGCCTGGCTGATCACGGGAAGCGCCGGCGCACTGCTGGTGGTGGCGGTCATCGTCGTGTTCACCACGCGTTCGGTGCTGCGCCGCCTGCGCCGACTCCACGAGCGCACGGTGACCATCGCGGAGGAAACGCTGCCGGAGGTCGTCGACCGACTGCAGCGGGGTCGGCCCGTCGATGCCGAGGCGCTGCCCACGGTCCGCGGAGAACAGGACGAAGTGGGACGCATCAGCGATGCGTTCGCGCGTGTCGTCGCCGTGTCCGTCGAAGGCCACAGGCAGCTCGCGGCCGAGCGGCACGGCTTCGGCATGTTCGCCGCGGGCATCGCCTCACGCACCGGAAACCTGGTCAGCCGGCAGCTGAGCCTCACGGAGGACCTCCAGGACGCCTTCGGCCACGACGAAGCGCTTCTGGCCCAGTTGATGCGCGCCGACCAGCTGACGGTGGGTATGCGTCGCCAGATCGAGAACCTGCTCATCCTGGCGGGCGGCGAGATCCCCGACCCCCACACCGAACCCATGCGCATCGCCGACCTGCTGCGCGAAGCAGCCGCGGAGGTCGAGGACTTCCGGCGGATCGAGCGGCAGGCGCTGGACGAGATCAGTGTGGAAGCTCCCGTGATCAGTCAGACGAGCCACCTCCTGGCCGAACTGCTGGACAACGCGACCCGGTTCTCCCCGCCGAGGTCGAAGGTCGTCATCCGTGCCGAGCTCGTGGCCGACGGGTTGTCGATCGAGATCGAGGACCGCGGCCCGCGGGTCACCCTCGCGAGCTACGAGGAGATGAACGGGCGCCTGCACTCGGCCCCGCCGTACGCCGTCCTGGCGGAGAACGCCCACCGGCTGGGACTCTTCGTGGTCGGCCACCTCGCCGACCAGCTCGGGGCCACGGTCACGCTCCGCAGGTCGGTGTTCGGAGGGACGTCGGCCGTGGTGATCCTTCCCAAGGAACTGCTCGTGCCGACCGAGAGCGAACCGGGACCGGCACGCGCGCCGCGGCAGCCGTCGCACGAGCCCGCTGCCGTGGAGCCCGCTCCTGTGCAGCCCGTTCCCGTACAACCCGCTCGCGTCCAGTCCGCCCCTACGCCGGGCGGACCCAGTGACGGCAAGGCCGAGCTGGTGCTGCACAAGGGGTCCGGGTTGCCGATCCGTCCGACGCACGAGCGGCCGCAGGACACCGCGCAGCCCGTTCGCGCCGCCGCACGGGACAATGACACGCGTCCGGCCCTCCCCGAACGCGTTCCGCGGACCCACATGGTCGAGCAGCTCCGTGAGCCGCGACACGCGCCCGAGTCAGTGGTCGTGCAGGACGAATCGACCCCCGAAGAGGTGGCCGACGCCTGGGCGGACTACGAACAGGGGACCCAAATGGTGGAAGAAGAGCTCCGACAGGATCAGCGATGACGACGACATCCAACGACATGATCTACAGCGTTCTGGACAACAACCTGAGCAGGATCGCCGGCATCAAGGGAGCCGTGCTGCTGTCCAACGACGGGATCATGCTCAACGCCTACATGCTGGAACGGCCGGAGGGGGAGCGCATCGCCGCGGCGTCCTCCGGAATCGCGTCCACGATGAAAGCCATATCCAGAGAGGTCGAAGGCGGCCGGGTGATCCGCCAACTGGTCGAGATGGACGACAGGTACCTCTGCATCGTCGGATGCGGGGAGGGAAGCACCCTGATCGTCGTGACCTCCCGCAAGGCACGGCTGGGGGAACTGGGCGGCGAGGCCGTACGGACCGCGCAGGCGCTCGGTGAATGGCTGGGCACGCCTGAGCGAACCGAGGCGCCCAGTCGTCATGGCTGACGCACCGCACCACGGAGGCCGCCGCCGGACGCGGTTGTACGCCCTGACCGATGGGCGTACGACCGCTTCCCACGCCGCGCTGACCATGGACTCCACGGTCACGTCGGCGGTTTCCACGGATGCCTGCGACGGCCTGCCCAGCGAGTGGCAGGCCGTCCTCTCCATGTGTACGCCGCCGAACGGTCGGGCAGTCGCCGAGATCGCGGCCCGGATGCACATGCGACTCACTCCCATGATCCTCCTTCTCGGCGAACTGGAGGACCGCGGGCTGATCCGGCACAGGTCGCCCCTGGAAGAGGCCGAGACCACCAATGTCCACGTGCTCATGAGAATCAGGGACAACCTTGCCCGGATATGACACCTCTGCCCAGGAAGCGGCCCCCGTCAAGATCTTGATCGCCGGGGGATTCGGCGTCGGCAAGACGACTCTGGTCGAGACGATCTCCGAGATCGAGCCCCTGCGGACGGAGGAGCGGCTGACGGCCGCGGGCGTCGGCGTCGACGACCTCGAGGGGATCGAGTCCAAGGCCGTCACCACGGTGGCGATGGATTTCGGCCGCATCACCCTCACCGACGCCGGTGTCGTCCTCTACCTGTTCGGTACACCGGGCCAGGAGCGCTTCTGGTTCATGTGGGACGACCTGCTGAACGGGGCTCTCGGGGCGGTCGTGCTGGTCGACACCCGGCGCCTCGACCGCAGTTTCCCGGCCGTCGACTTCTTCGAGACCCGCGGGCTTCCGTTCGTGGTCGGCGCGAACTGCTTCCACGGGGAACAGCCCTACAGCGCCGAGGAGATCAGGGCGGCGCTGCACCTGGGCGACCCGGACACGCCCGTCCTCATGCTCGACGCCCGCTCCCGTGACGACGTGCGCGGAGCCCTGCTCTCACTCCTCGACACACTGATCGCCAAGGCAGGCACGGTGGCGCCCGTCTGACGGGGCGACCGACACCGCCACGGTCACGCTGCCGGTGGGTTGCCTGCGCACCCGGGCCGGGCGGCACGTTGCGCGGAGCCCGGCCCGTGCATCGGACATTCCACTGTGACCACGGGGATGCTCCTTCTGCCCGTCGCCGTGCTCGCGGTCGCGAAGGTGCTCGTCACCCGGCTCGGGCACGAGCCGTACGTACCCGTCTGCGTCGCCGCGGCAGCCCCTACTCGGGGTAATCGCCCGGCTGGCCGAGATCACGTGGGACGAGCTCGGGCTCGGCCGTTCCTCGGTACGGCGAAGTCTGCGGTGGGGGCTCGTTTTCGCCGGGGCCGTCGAGCCCCAGTGCCCATGCGAGGAGCCCGCCCTCGGCGAGGACGAGCCGCCAGGCGTAGGCTTCGACCGGGTAGCTCGCCCACAGCGGGGTGAGGATCGCGACGACCAGCAGCGGCCGTCACCTCGGCACGCACGGCTATGCCTGGAGCGCCGGCTCCCTCGACCTGCGTCTGCTCCCGGCAGCTGCACCTTACGCCTTCGGCGTGAGTGGCCCGCACCTGCACCTGACCAGAAGGGCGGGTCCGGGCACACGGTCCCGCCCGCAAATGGTCCGGCCGACGCAGCGGACGTACGAGTGGGCCGCGTCCGCCTCCTGGCGGTCGCGGCCCACTCGGTCAGGCCTGGCGGATCGTCAGAGCCTCAGCGGATCGTCAGGTCGGCGGTCTTCTGGCCGACGGTGAAGGTGTACGCGCCGCGCTCGACATGCTGCTTACCGACACCGTCGATGTCGCCCGGCGTGACCGCGAGGACGTTCGGCCGCACGGTGAGGCGAACGGTCTGCTGTTCGCCGGCCTTGAGGTGGACCTTGGTGAAGGCCACCAGCTTGCGGGACGGGGCCAGTACGTCGCTGGTGGGACGCGAGACGTAGACGGGGACGACGAGGTCGCCGTCGCGGTTTCCGGTGTTGGAGACCTTCACCTGTAGTTTCACCTTGTCGCCCGCGCGGACCGATGTCTTGTCGAGGGTGATCCCGTCGAAGGAGTAGCTGGTGTAGGAGAGTCCGGCGCCGAAGGGATACAGGGCGTGGTACTGGGACTCCGGGCCGCCGTTGGTGCCCGGCAGCTGCTGGTAGTACAGCGGGTCGTTGCCAAGAGCCCTGGGCCAGGAGACCGGCAGGCGTCCGCTGGGGTTGGCCTTGCCGAAGAGGACGTCGGCCACGGCGTGGCCGCCTTCGGAGCCGGGGAGCCAGGACATCAGCAGGGCCTGGGTGTCGGCGGCGTCGCCGAGGACGAGGGGGCGGCCGGCCAGGACGACGGCGACCACGGGCTTGCCGGTCTGCTTGAGCGACTTGACCAGGGCCTGCTGGTCGGCGGTGAGTTCGGGCCGCGGGTTGTCCGCGGGGCCCTCGGCGCCCGCCTTCTCGCCGACCACGACGACGGTCACATCCGCGTCCGCGGCCTGGGCCACCGCCTCGTCGGCGGTCTTCGCGTGCACCACCTGCGTGCCGGACCCGGCGGCTTCCTGGATGCCCTTCAGGACGGTCGTGCCGGGGATCTTCACTCCGGCGGGGACGCCCTGCCAGCCGATGGTCCAGCCGCCCACCTGATTGTTGATGTCATCGGCGTACGAGCCCGCGACGACGATCTTCTTGGCGGACGCGGAGAGGGGCAGCGCGCCGCCCTCGTTGCGCAGCAGGACCTGCGACTCGGTGGCGGCCTTGCGGGCGAGGTCCTTGTCGGCGCCGAGTACGGCGGCGTCGGCCTTCGCCGGGTCGACGTACGGGTTCTCGAACAGGCCGAGTTCGAACTTCAGCGCAAGGATGCGCTTGACCGACTGGTTGATCCGCCGCTCCGAGACCAGTCCGCGGTCGACGGCGGTCTTCAGGCCCTCGCTCCAGTCCTTGGCGAAGTACGGCTCCATGGCCATGTCGACGCCGGCGTTGACGGCGAGCGCGATCGCCTCGGGGTAGTCGGCAGCGATCTTGTACCTGGTCTGCAGGGCGCGCACGTCCTCCCAGTCGCTGACCGCGACGCCCTTGAAGTCCCACTGATCGCGCAGCACCTTGGTGAGCAGGTACGTGGAGGCGGTGGCCGGTACGCCGTTGACGGCACCGGAGTTGACCATCACGGTCTTCGCGCCGGCCTGGATGGCCTGCTTGTAGGGCGGCAGCAGGGTGTCCTGCAGATAGCGCATGGAGACGTCCGCGGGGGCGCGGTCGTGTCCGTTGAACGGCTCGGAGTAGCCGGCGAAGTGCTTGACGCTGGCGGCGACCTCCTTGGCCCCGTCCGCCTGCTCGGTGCCCTTGACGGTCGAGGCGGCGAGCGTGCCGGCGAGCAGCGGATCCTCGCTGTAGGTCTCGTAGTAGCGGCCCCAGCGCTGGTCGCGGGCGAGGTCGGCGACGGGGGCGAAGTTCCAGTCGATGCCGGTGGCGGCGACCGCGCGGGCGGTCGACGCGGCGGAGTCCTCGACGGTGCCAGGGTCCCAGGTGGCCCCCAGGCCGATCTGGTGCGGGAAGACGGTCGCGCCGAGCACATTGTTGTGCCCGTGCACCGCGTCCACGCCGTACAGCACTGGTATGTGCAGGCGCGAGTTCTCCACGGCGTACTTCTGCACGGCGTTGACCATCTCCGCCCAGGCCTTGGGCGTGTTGGACGCGGGGGGCATGCCGCCGCCGGAGAGGATCGACCCGGCCGCGTAGTCGCCGAGCACGGTCTTCATACAGGTCTCGTTGAGCGCGCCGCCACTCCACTCGCAGTCGCCCTGGATGCGCGTGACGGCGACCTGGCCCATCTGCCCGATCTTCTCGTGGAGCGTCATCCGCTTCAGCAGGTCCTCGGCGCGCTGCTCGGCGGGGGCGCCGGCCCGCTTGTAGAGGGGGACGTTCGCGCTGGCGGGCACGGCCGCGACGGCCGCGACGCAGGCCGCGGCGACGGCAAGGGTAGTAAGTGTTCTCAGACGATGGCGCGGTTGACTCAATGGCATGGCAGGTATCCCGTTCCTGTCCGGGCCCCGGAAGCCGGGGCCGTCCATCGAATGCGGCAAGCCTTTCGTTGTTGCTGCCGGAACCCTTCCCTTGCCCTGACATGGCGTCAAGACTTTGACACAGGAACATCTACGAACTCGCCCTCCACAGTGGGGTGTCCACGGCCATCGAGTCCCGACCGCTTGACGATTGAACGGGTATGAGCGACGCTGCCCGCGCGCACAACCTGCAGCTCGCAGGTGAGTTGGGCATCCATCACCATGAGCGGACCGCACCCTGGTCCGCCGCCGCGTCGATGCGATCGGCCTGTTCCGCGACACCAGCTACGGGTCCGGCGGCCACCACCACCTTTTCCTTCGGAACCTGTTGAGCGTGCACGCAGAGTGTGATCGGAGTCCGGCGGTATCCGATGGTGCTGACCACGGCGGCCCGAGGACCCGATACCGTCGCGCTGCAGAATCGTGCGCCGCCACCGTCCGGCGGGCGTGATCGTGACGGGCCGGCCCCACCACGCGTGGGCGTGCCCGCGATCACGGCGTCGGACATCCTGTGGTTCCGGGGACCGATGGGTCGCTGGACGGCCCCCGCACCGTACGGAGAGTTCGGACAGCGCGGGACAGCCCCGGGGGGAAGGCCTTCGGCACCCACGGTGAACTGTCCGGCGACGGCACGAACCTGCGGGTCCACGACTTCCTCAGCCGCAGTGAGGAGGTCGTCACGCCCGACGAGTACGGGGAGATGACCGCCGCGGGCGGCCACGGCGGCGGCGACGCCGGGCTCATGGACGCTTTCGACGAGGCCGTGGCCACCGGGGATCCCGACCGGATCACATCGGGTCCGCGGGACCCCCTGGCCAGTCACCTCGCCGTCCTTGCCGCGGAACGCGCCCGGCACCAGGGCACCGTCGAGACCGTTCCCGACCTCTCGGGCAACGCTCCGATGCCGTCCCCAGCGTGACGATCTTGCCGTCCACTGCGCTGGATCAAGCGTGACCCGCATATCCCCGCGTTCCTGGCTACTCCTGTCCCTGCCCGTCGGCACCCTCCTGGTGCTCGTGGTGCTGCTCATGTTTCCTTCGGTGACGTCCCTGTGGCGTCTCCACAACGAACGGTTCGTCCCCGCCGAGCCGTTGGTGGATCGGGTGCTTCCCGGCGGTGGCACGGCCCAGCTGTCGAGGTGCGGGTCGGACGACGGGCCACGCCCGGTGCCACATGGCGCAGGCGAGCGCGATCGCGACCCTCAGCTCTCGTTCGCCAGCTGGGGCGTCTACGACCCCGGTCCGAAGGCGGGAGGCGAACCGACCTTCACCGTCCAGGTGGTCGTCAACACCGGCGACCGGCCGCTCGAACTCGACGCACCCGTGGCCAAGGGCCGGGTGACCGTCGATCTCTACGGCCCGCACGGCGAAGGCCGGCGCGCGAGCGCCCGAGGACTCACCGCGACGGTCGTCGGCAGCGGCTACAAGGCCAAGCCCCTCGAGGTACCGCCGTCCGGCCGCTTCCGGGTCGCGCCCGGCAAGGAGCTGCGCCTCGACGTGAAGGTGCCGGCCGAGGCGATCTGCCCCAGCCACACCATGGCCGACGTGATCGCATGCACGCCCGAGCACACCAACGACGCCGCGGACTGCCCGGTGATGACGCTCACCCTGTCCGACCCGGCGATCCGTGCGTACCGCGCCGCGGGGGCGGAGGAGGGTGACGCAGGGCCCTTCAGCGACCGGCTCGTCGCGGTCTTCCTGGAGCCGGATCTACGGGTGACGTGAGTCCGTGGCTGCTGGACCTTGACGACTTCCGTCCATGCGGCTGAGTACGTGTACGGATGCGCCGTCAGCCCGCTGCCCCTACCTTGCGGTCATGACGGACAGCCGATCCCCCACTCGCCGTGACCGACGTGCCGCATCGATTGTGCTTCGGGTGCTGGGTGGGCTGACGGCCACACTGCTGACCCTTGTGGTGGCCCTGCACGGGCTGGTCATGGGCCTGGACGGCACGCACTGCGAGACCGTCGTCGCGTTCGTCGCGCGATGCGACGCTCTCACCCACTGGACGGTTCGACTCCTGGTGCTGGGAGTGGTTCCCATCGGCTGGGTCCTGGCTGTCGGCGGGGTCTTCCTGCCGTCCCCGCGCGCCAGACGTTACTGGTGGTCCGGAGTGCTGGTGCTGCTCACGGGATGGCTTGCCGCCTTCCTGATCGCCTACCGCTAGGACACACGCCTCGTATCGAGGGCGATAGCCCTCCGTCGCCCAGCTGGGCTGCCATGACCGCACGCTCGGATCAACGCGATACGTACCCTGAAACCGAGGAAGACTGTGTCTGCTGAGCGCAACATCCGAACCACCTTCGCTTTCCACCCTCCCGAAGACGACGCCGGTGCCTGGCATGCGACACTCCAGTCCCTGGAAAGGGCCCTGAGGGAGGCATTCCCCGAACCGACCTTGGAGTACAGGACGTCAGGGATCCGCGGCACGACCGTGCTCGACTTCGAGATAGAGCCGGCACCTGACGTCTGGATCGACGGGACGGCAGCGATGCCCAAGCCCGGCTACGCGCACGTCACCCTTACTGAGGTGACCGCCGGCGAGGCTGCTGCCTTCGCCACGTGGCTCCGTGACTCGTTCGCCCCGGCACCGCATCTCGTCCGCTTCGCCAGCAGCCTCGCCATGGCGAACCGGGCCGAATCCTCAGAGCCGTTGCCGTCCGAGGGAGACACGGCAGACATCGAGGACCTGCTGCGCAGACACCTCGACTCCTTCGACACGCCGTAGACGGCCCCACACTTCGGGGCCGGGCAGGACGCGCGCCTGCCGGAAGCACGCACACTCAGCTGAAGGAGCAGCAGGGCGAAGGCCCGCGATCTTGCCGTCGGACACGGGCGCGTCCGGACCACCGGGACTCTCGTCTCATGCTCACCGTACGCGGCACCTGCGCGTCGAAGTCGCCGACGCCCGCGCCGTCCAGTTACCTGTACCGCCTGCAGCGTCCGCCCCTCGCGCAGGCAGGCAGCGGCCTCGTCATTGCGGTTGCTCGGGCGGGCCGCTGGGGCGTGGAGCCCTGACCGCGGTGCTGAGCTGACGTACGAGCTGGTTCACCGACGTGGCGGTACGGGTGGGGCACAGGGGAACTCGGACAGGTGACGGCTCGTTACGAACGAACGGGACCCGCACCGGAGTTGATGCCGGATGCCGAGTTCCACGAGTGCTCCGAGTTCCCTGAGTCACCGAATCCGCAGCCCGCTCCCACTCTTCACGGAGGCCCGGAACCATGACCCGGAACCACCCCCAGCCCTCCCGGCGCGCCGTTCTCGGCGGTGCCGCCGTCGCCGCGCTCGCGACGGCGGCCGGCGCCGGCACGGCGAGCGCCGCCACCGTCGGTACGGCTGCCGCGTGGCCGAACGAGTTCCCGCTCCCCGACGGATTCCTGCCCGAGGGGATCACCATCGGCGCCAAGCCGTACGCCTATATGGGCTCCCGCGCCAACGGCGCCGTCTACCGCACCGATCTGCGCACCGGCAGGGGCGGGTTCCTCTACGAGGGCGCGCCCGGCACGGCGGCCATCGGGCTGAAGCTGGACGATGACGGCCTGCTCTACATCGCCGGAGGCGGCGGCGGAACGGCGCGGATCGTCGACAGCCGCTCCGGCCGTCTCGTGGACACGCACCAACTGACGGACGTGACGGGTCACTTCGTCAACGACGTCATCCTGCTTCGCGACCGCGCCTGGTTCACCGACTCCCGCGACAGCGTCCTCTACGGCGTACCGCGCGGCTGCGACGGAGAGATCCGCCGCCTGCCGCTCGGCGGCGACTGGGTCCAGACGCCCGATGTGAACAACGCCAACGGCATCGTCGGCACTCCCGACGGCCGAGGGCTCATCGTGGTCAGCAGCAACCCCGGCAAGCTCTACCGCGTGGACCTGAAGACCGGTCACGCCGCCGAGATCGCCCTGAACGGCGCGGACAACGTCTCCAACGGCGACGGTCTCCTCCGTATCGGCCGCACGCTCTACGTCGTGCAGAACCGGCAGAACCTCATCAGCGTGTTCGACCTCGACACGCGGGTCCGCACCGCCACCCTGCGTCGTACGGTCACCGACCCCCGGTTCGACGTTCCCACCACCGCCGCCCGATGGGGCGATCGGCTCTACCTCGTCAACGCGCGCTTCACCTCGCCCCAGACGCCCGAGACGACGTTCAACGGCGTAGCCGTCGCGCTCTGACGGAGCGACGGCTCGACCACGTGACGATGTGAGGAACCGGCGTCACCAGCCGGGGTAGCGGCTCCACCAGTGCGGGTCCCAGCCCTGGACGTACTCGCTGCCGCTGGGGGCGTCCGACACCTCGGCGAGGAGATCGCGGGCCAGGGTGTCGAGGACCCAGGTCAGTTCATGACGGCTGACCAGGTTCAGGGGCAGCGCCTCGATGCCGTGGGCCGCGCCGAGCAGCGCGCCGGTCACGCACGCGACCGACTCGCCGTCGGGTGCCGCGGCCGCGAAGCGCAGCGCGGCGTGCACGTCGGCACGGTCGGGGAAGGAGGCGGCGGTGTAGAGGCCGCCGAGGAGGGCCGAGGGCGCGGTGGCATCGGGGGCGAGGCGTGCGAGGCGCGCCGGGTCCGCCGGGTGTTCGATGGCCTCGGCAAGTGCGGTGGTCATGCCGGCGTGTTCGGCGTCGGTGACCGTGCCGTCGGCCGTGTGGAGGGTCAAGAGCCCGGCCCTCAGCGCGTCCCTCACGTCGTCGTCGGTGACGCAGTGCCGGGTGAGTACGGTCGCGTGGGCCGCGGCGGACTGGGCTGTCGGGTCGCCGTGGGTGAGGGCGGCGATGTCGCGCGCGTGCTTGTCCCACTGGCGGACGGCCTCCGCGGTTCCGAGCCCGGCCAGGGGCAGCGTGCGGCCCACCGCGTGCCACCCTCGGCTGGCGGTCGTGGGCTTGTCCACCGTGCCCTGTTCGATGGCGGACAGCGCCTGCACCGTGGCCGGTGCCGATCCGCGCCGCTCGGCCAGCGCCGGCACCTGCGCGAGCCAGCCGTCCGGCCATGCGTCGCCCTTGAACTCGCCCCAGCGGGCCCTCATGCGGTCGGCCTCGATGCCCTGAAGCGCCGCCCAGCGGCAGTAGGCGTGCCACAGAACCGACGGCGGATGACAGATGCCCTTGTGTTCACTGCGGACCAGGGCGCGGATGGAGCCCTCGGCGGTGAAGCAGGCCAGCTGGGTGCAGACGCCGGCGCGCAGCGGACCGCTGTCCGGCAAGGCCCCGCGAGCCGCGCCCATGGTCTCTCCCAGCGCCATGCCGATCAGCATCCCGCGGAGCCCGGAGGCGATGCGTCCACGGAGAACCTTCTCCTGATGCTTGTTCCTGTCGGTCAAGGCGGTGCGCTTTCTGTCGGGTTGCTGGAGCGGGCCACGTGACCCTATGGCGCGAGGACCGTGTGCGGTGCAGGCGGGTGCCGGGCCTATTTGCCGTCGCTGCAGATCACCGCGGTGATCTTCTTCGGGTCGGGGTCCGCGCTCTGGGCCCGGCGGTGCCGCTCGATGAGCTCGGCGCAGCTCTCCGTCGGCCTGCCGCACCCGTTGTCGGCTGCGGGACCGCACGGCACGGTGCCCTGGGTGGCGTACGGCGATGGGGCCCACCCTGTGGGGGTCGTGCTGTGGAGAAACTCCGTGGCTGCCCATCCGGAGGCGCCGACCGCCAGGACCACGATCCAGAACAGCCGTAGCCATCGCGGCCTGCCGATCCCTTTCACGCTCTTCCCGCTCCTGACTGACGCTGCCGTGTGCATGCCACCGTATCTGCCGGACCGCGCCGCCGGGCGGCGCGTTGCCCGTGGCTCGCGCCAGGAATCGGACATTCTGCTGTGTCCATGCGGATGCTCATCCTGGCCGTCGTGGTGCTCGCGGCCGCGAATGTGCTCGTGAACCGGCTCGGGCCCGGGCTGTACGTACCTGTCTGCGTCGTCACGGCCGCCGTGCTCGTACTGATCGCCCGGCGGTCCGGGATCACCTGGGACGAGCTGGGGCTCGGCCGTTCCTCGGCACGGCGAGGCCTGCGCTGGGGGCTCGTCCTGGTCGGGGCCGTTCTTCTCGTCTACGCGGTCGGACTGGCGCTGCCCTTCACCCGCGATGCGTTCCACGACGAGCGGGCCGCGGAGCTGTCGGCCGGACAGCTCGTGTACCGGGTGCTCGTGCGGGTGCCGTTCGGGACCGTGCTGCTGGAGGAGATCGCCTTCCGGGGTGTCCTGTGGGCGATGATGCGCAGGCGTTGGGGCGCCGCTTGGGCCACCGCCGTCTCCTCGGCGATGTTCGGGCTGTGGCACATCCAGCCGTCCCGCGGGCTCACCGGCTCGAACGCCGCCGTCGAGGCGCTCTTCGGTACGGGCACGACCGCGGTCGCGCTGTCGGTGACCGCTGCGGTCCTGGGCACGGCGCTTGCGGGTGTGGTGTTCTGCGAGCTGCGCCGCCGGTCCGGGAGCCTGATCCCGCCGATGGCGCTGCACTGCGCCCTCAACAGCGTCGGCTACGCGCTGGCGTGGGCGGTCGGCCGCTCGTGGGGCGGCTGACCCGGGGCGTGCGAGGGGGTTTTGTCGTCCGGGGGGCGGGTCGGTCCTCCGGGACGGTGTGGGCGTTGCGCGAGCCGTGTGGTGGTGAGGGCGGGCACAGCGGAACTCGGGCGGGCGGCGGTGTCGTGACGAATGTCAGGAAGGCACTTCCGTGTTTCCGCCTCGACAACCGCCACACCCAAGCGAAACAGCGGGGCCGGCGTCGCGCGTGGGACGAGGCAGGAACATCCTCGGCGCGAGGCTTGTCGCGCAGATACCGCAGACCCCCGCTGACGACCCGCCGGAGAGGCTGGGACGGAATCCGTCCCTGCCTCTCTGCGTCGGCGGCCGCCTTCGCGTGGGCCATCGTCGGCAAGGCGGCTACGAGCGGCTACGAGGTGGTCAACCAACTGCCTCTCCTCCACCGGTTGCGGCGGCAGTGCCCCGCCATGGCTCGGCATCAGCGTCCCGGGAACCGGCGGGTTCCGCTCGAAGAAGTGCCACATGACGGTCCGACGCGGCAGCCGTTGAGTACCGCCCGCCGGATGAAGGCAGCGGGAACCGAGTACGCCGGTACAGGGTGCCGCTGCCGCGGGGACGTTGACCGTGTCGGCCTGTCCGTGATCAGGCGGTGTGTCTGCGCACGGCACGAAGCAGGTCGTCGACGTCCTGCGGGGTGGTGGCGAAGGAGGTGACGAAGCGGACGACGCCCGGCTCCCATCGGTCGTGGTAGAAGACATAGCCGTCGGCCAGGAGTCTGTCGATGATCTGCCGGGGCAGACGGCAGAAGAGGATGTTGGCGTCGGCGGCGCCGAGCAGGCCGACCTCGGGCATGGCCTTCAGGCCCTCCTGGAGGCGGGCGGCCATGGCGTTGGCGTGGGTCGCGTTGCGCAGCCACAGGCCGTCGGTCAGATACGCGTCCAATTGCGCGGCGTGGAAGCGCATCTTGGCGGCGAGCTGGCCGGCGCGCTTGGCACGGAAGGAGAGTTCGGCGGTGAGGGAGCGGTCGAAGACGACGATCGCGTCGGCGGTCATCGTGCCGTTCTTGGTGGCCCCGAAGGACAGCAGGTCCACCCCGGCCTGCCAGGTCATCTCGGCGGGGGTGCAGCCGAGGGAGGCGACAGCCCCTGCGAAACGTGCGCCGTCCATGTGCAGGCGCAGGCCCGCCTCCTCGGTGATGCGGCCGAGGGTGTGGAGCTCGTCGAGGGAGTAGACGGCACCCGTCTCGGTGGCCTGGGTGACGCTGACCACCGAGGGCTCCACGCTGTGCACGTCCCCGGCCTTGTACCGCACGGCCGCGCGCAGCTCGTCGGGGTCGATCTTGGCGTCGTCACCGCCGAGCGGAACGAGCTTGGCACCCGCGGTGTAGAACTCGGGCGCCCCGCACTCGTCGTTGTTGATGTGGCTGTCGCGATGGCACAGCACGCTTCCCCACGGCGGGGTCAGCGCGGCCAGGCTCAGCGCGTTCGCGGCGGAACCAGTGGAGACCAGCAGCACGTCGACGTCGCACTCGAAGATCTCGCACAGCTTGCGCCGGACATCGCCGGTGATGGTGTCGGCGCCGTACGGCTTGGCCTGGCCGGCGGCCGCCCGGGCTATGGCGTCGATGATCTCCGGCGGGGCGCCGGCGACGTTGTCGCTGCTGAAGATGCGCGCCGTGGGGGTGGTGGTGCTCATGGGTGAGGATCCTCGCTGTCCGTTGAGGGTGGGAGAGGCCAGGGCGGCGGTGCTGTCCGCCTGATCGGTGCCGCTGCGGCACAGGTGAGGAACTGTGCTCACCGGCGGTATCTCTCGGTCGTCGTCCGCGCCGGGTCGGCGGCGTTGATCAGCTGGCGCAGGCCGCCGTAGTAGACCTCGTCGTCGGTCACGGTGGGCACGATCGCGGCGAGGTGACCGGTCAACGCCGGGAACTCCTCCGGGTCGAGCGCGGCCAGCGCGGTGCGGGTGGCCACCTGGGCGGCCTTGGGCTCGCGGTGATCGACGAAGCTCGCGCTGCCGAGCGTGAGCAGGTACATCCGCCGGTACGCGGTGATCGCCTCCTCGGGGGTCATCCCGGCCGCGAGGCTGTCGGCGAGCTGCGGTTCCACCAGGCGGGCGAGCAGATGGGGGCCGAGCCATGGGCGCGTCCCGCGCAGGGCGAGCAGCCCGGGGTGGGTGGCGAGCAGCCGGTACAGCGCGCTGAAGCGCGTCTCGGTGGCCGTGGCCCAGTCGGTGTCCTGCCCGACGTCGGGCAGCCGGGCGGCCAGGTGGTCGGTGCACAGGTCCAGCAGCCCGGCCAGGTCGGTGCAGCGGCGCTGAAGAGAGGCGAGGGAGATGTCCAGCCGCGCGGCCAACGCGCGGAAGGTCAGCGCCTCGGGGCCGCCCTCGTCGGCCAGGAGGAGGGCGGTCTCGGCGATGCGTTCCGGGGTCGCACGGTCCAGGGCGGGCGAGTGACGCGGCATACGAGTCATCGTACGATACGTTGTATCGAAACCCAAGTTGCCCGTTGTGCGACGCCATCACCGCGTACGTCCACGGCCGGTCGGCGACATCAACGCCACCGCCGACCGCCGCAGATCTCCGGCCACGTCCGCCCGGTCGCCGAGGTCCGGCAAGCAGGGTGGGCGCTGGGCAAGCCACCGCAGGGTGATCAACGGGATCATGTTCCGGCAGCGCACCGGGGTGCCGTGGCGGGATCTGCCGGCGCGTTCCGGCAAGTGGAAGACCGCGTACGAGCGGCACGGACGCTGGTCGGCGGACGGCCCGTGGGACAAGATCCACGCGACCGTCCAGGCCGATGCCGACGCGGATGGACTCATCGACTGGTCCCATGGTCAGCGTGGAATCCACCTCCTGCCGTGCCCACCAGCACGCCGCCGGAGCACGCAAGAGACCCCCGCGGGTGCCGGGGAAAAGACAACGCGCCGGCAGCACCGCCCCGACGAGGGACTCGGATGCTCCCGGGGGCGGACCGACCTGCAAGATCCATCTCGCCGGGGAAGGCGGCCGCCGCCCGCCGGCCCGCTTCAGCCGAGCAACGCCCATCGGACAGTTGCCAGCCCGGCCAGGACCAGCGGTGGAGCGAACCACCATCGGTTCATCACCCTGCGCACGGACGGGACCACGAGGAAGAGCACCGTGACGGCGCTGGTAGCGATCGTCAGGACGCACATGGCGATGATCCCGTCGACCGCGTCCCTGTCCCATGCGTCGTGCGGCCGGATGGTCACCGCGTAGAAGCAGAAACCGGCTGCGAGGAGATCGAGGATGACGACCGGAACCGCCAGGACCCACTGCAGGCAACCCCGGTCGTCGGTCCGGACCGGTTCGGAGCGGTCGGGGCTCATTGCAACGCCTCCCGAGCCGCGTCGAGGTTACTGCTGAAGCGCCGGCCGTACCGCTGGGCCTGCGGCCCTTCCCAGCCCGGCCCGCCGTTGTAGCGGGCGGCGAGTTCCTGGTACTGGGCGGGTGTCATGTCCTGGGCCGGCACATGGGCGAATTCGCTCTCCGCCTTGAGCTGCGCCAGGTATTCGGACGCGATGAAGATGTTCTGTGCCGGGTCCTGAAGTGACTCCTCGACTATCGTCCGCTGCTGCTCGGTGAGATTGCCCGGATCGTAGCCAAGGACCTCCGCACCGCGTCGGATCTGAATGGCGATCGGCCCGAAGGAGGTGTGGTCCGGGTCTCCGCCGAGGCGCCAGGGGAGGTTCTCCGGAATGACGGGGCTCAGGCCCCAGGGCGCATCCGCCTGCTCCCGAGGCGTGAGGTCGCGTCGGCGTGGAGCGTGCCGGTTGCTCCACGAGTGCCGGTTGCCGGAATCGTGCCGCCAGCCTGGGTCGGCAGGCAGCTGATTGAGCCGCATGCTCGACGACTGCTGTATTACGTCGGCCCATTCCTCATCGAACGACACCCATCCCCCTTTGTGCCTGCCGGGCCTCGCACATGGCGCACGACGGGCGGGCGAACGACAGAAGATGATCTTATCAATCAGTGGGAGGGTTGCCTGAAGACGAAATTTCCGGGCGGCGGCCGTCCCTGCTGCCCGACCACGCCGACCGGCCTCCGAGCGGGCCTTGCCCGTGGCGGCCTGCCGGTAGGTCCGGTAGTCCTGGCGTGACCCTGCTGATGGTCATCCAGGCCGTCGCGGTGCTCGCGGCCGCGACCGTGCTCATCAATCGGTTCAGGCCCGTGTTGCCCGTCCCTCTATGCGTCGCCGCGCGTAGGCACCACGCTGATGGGCGCCGCGCTGTCCTGCGAGCTGCGTCGCCGGTCCGGGAGCCTGGTCCCGCCGAGGGCGCTGCACTGCGGCCTCAACAGCGTCGGCTACGCGCCGGCGTGGGCGGTCGGCCGCTCGTGGGCAGCTGATCGCCACGCCCCACAGTTCCTCAGATCCTGCTGCCCGAGGCCGTGTCGCTCGACAGGCGCTGGGCCAGGTAGATCGGGATGATCGACAGCAGTACGAGCACGGCGGCGACGACGTTGACCACGGGAGCCTGCTGGGGGCGGGCCATGTTGGAGAAGATCCAGACCGGAAGTGTCTGTACCCCGGGCCCTGCCGTGAAGGTGGTGACCACGATCTCGTCGAAGGAGAGCGCGAAAGCCAGCAGCGCACCCGCCACCAGCGCGGAGCGCACCATGGGGAAGGTGACGTCCCGGAAGGCGCGGAAGGTGTGGGCGCCCAGGTCCATGGCGGCTTCCTCGTACGAGGCGGACATCCGGCGCAGCCGGGCGGCCACGTTGTTGAAGACCACCACGATGCAGAAGGTGGCGTGCCCGACGACCACGGTGAACATGCCGAGGCCCACGCCCAGCGGTTCGAGCACCGTACGGAACGCGGTGTTGAGCGCGACACCCGTGACGATGCCGGGCAGCGCGATCGGCAGCACGACCACGAAGGAGATGGCCTCCCGGCCGAAGAAGCGGTAGCGCTGCACGGCGAAGGCGATCAGCGTGCCGAGTACGAGCGCGATGGCCGTGGCGCCGAGGCCTGCCTTGACCGACGTCCACAATGCTTCGCGGGCCCCGGCGCTGTGCCAGGCGGCCGTCCACCAGCCGAAGGTGAGTCCGGGCGGAGGCCAGCCGGAACTGCGGTCCGGGTTCAGGGAGTTGACCAGGACCAGCAGCAGCGGGATGTAGATGACCGCGAAGCCGAGCCCTGCGGTGATGCGCAGGGTGACGCGCGCGGGGCGGGAGAGGTTCATCGGTGGGCCTTCGCTCTGCGTGTGGTCAAGGGACATGTGGTCACAGGCTGCTCAGTGCTCCGGTGCGCCGTACCGCCAGCAGGTACAGGACGATGACCACCACCGGTACGGTGCCCAGTGCGGCGGCCAGCGGCAGGTCCAGCGTGATGTTGGAGTAGATCAGATTGCCGATGAGCTGGGTCTTCCCGCCGACGATCTGGACGGCGATGTAGTCGCCGAGGCTGAGCGAGAAGGTGAAGACCGAGCCGGCCGCGACGGACGGCAGGATCATCGGCAGGACCACGGACTTCAGGGTCCGCCCGGTGCGGGCGCCGAGGTCCGCGGATGCGTCCAGCAGGTTCGCGGGAAGCTGCTCGAGTCCGGCGTGGATCGGCAGGATCATGTACGGCAGCCACAGATAGGTCAGCACCATGATGGTGGCGGTCAGTCCGTAGCCGGGGCCGTCCAGCCCGAACGGCCCCAGCGCCCATTCCAGCAGACCGCCCTCGGCGAGGATGAGGCGCCAGGCGTAGGCCTTGACCAGGTAGCTCGCCCACAGCGGGGTGAGGATCGCGACGACCAGCAGGGGCCGCCACCGGGGCCGGGCGATCCGGGCCGTGTAGAAGGCGATCGGAAAGGCGATCACCACGCAGATCGCGGTGACCGCGAGGGCGACGCCGACACTGCGCTGGGCGACCTGCCGGTAGACGTCGGTGGTGAGCAGGGCGGTGAAGTTGTCCGTGGACCAGACCTTCACCACATCCGAGGTGAACGAGTCCGTGGTCCAGAACGCGGACATGAACAGCGCGGTCAGCGAGCCGAGGTAGGCCAGGACGAGCCAGGCCAGTGGCGCGGAGAGGAGCAGGGACAGCTGCAGCCGGGAACGGCGGTGCAGGGTCCCGGCGAGCCGCCGGACGAATCCGGCGGCCGGCGCGGTCTGCGTCATGTGTGTGCTCAGCCCTTGATCTCGGTCCAGGCCTGGACCCACTTCGCGTACGGCACGCACTTCGTGTCCGTGCGGCCGTCGATGCACTGGGCGATGGGAGTCGTCCAGAAGTGGACGTTCTTCCAGTACGCCTCGTCCTGCGCGTGGAAGGTGGCGCAGTGGTTCTTGTCCGCGGTCAGGGCACAGGCCTTGCTGTTGGCGGGCGCTTCACCGAAGTACTCGGCGACCTGGGCGTTCGCCTTCGGGGAGACGATCCAGTCCAGCCATTTGTAGGCGCAGTTGGGGTTCTTGGCCTTGGCGGAGACCATCCAGGTGTCCGACCAGCCGGTGGCGCCTTCCTCGGGCAGCACCGCGTCGACCGGGGCCTTCTCGGCCTTGGCGGCGTTGACGATCACCTGCCAGCTGGTGCCGACCACCGAATCGCCGCTCTTGAACGCGGAGATCTCCTTGAGGTAGTCGCTCCAGTACTCGCCGACGTTGGCGTTCTGCTCCTTCAGCAGGGCGACGGAGGCGTCGAACTGCTTCTGGTCCAGCGCGTACGGGTTCTTGATGCGGAGCTCGGGCCTGGTCTTCATGAGGTACAGGGCGGCGTCGGCGATGTAGATGGGGGAGTCGTACGCCGTGACCTTGCCCTTGTACGGCGAGGCCTTGTCGAACACCACGGACCATGAGGTCGGGGCCGGGGTGACCTTCTCCTTGTTGTACATCAGCACGTTGGCGCCGCGGCCGTGCGGGATGCCGTACGGGACACCGTTGACGGTGTTCCACTGCTTGTTCTTGAGCCCGGAGAACACGTCCTTGTAGTGGGGCACGAGATCCGTGTTGACCGGTACGGCGTCTCCGGAAGCGATCAGCCGCAGACCCGCGTCACCGGAGGCGGAGACCGCGTCGTACTGCCCGGTCTTCATCAGGCTGACCATCTCGTCCGACGTGCCTGCGGTCTTGGTGTTGACCTGGCATCCGCTCTGCTTCTCGAACTCGGTGACCCAGTCGACCTTCGGGTCGTTGGAGCCGTCCTCGGCGTACCCGGCCCAGGCGATCAGGTTCACCTGGCCCTCGGACGTGCCGAGCGACTTCTGGGCGCTGAGCTTCGGCGGGGTGAAGCCGCTGCCACCGGGGGCGCCGCCCTTGGGGCTGTCGGAGGAGCCGCAGGCGGTCAGGAGGAGCAGGGAGCCGGCGGCGGTGGTGGCCATCAGCGATCGGTTCAGGCGCACGAGCATCTCCACACGTGAGGTAGGGACGGAGTGGGGGAACGGGGACCAGCAGCGGAGGGGAAGGGAAGGGGAGGGAAGGGGAGAGGGAAGGGGAGGGGAGAGGAGCGGGGAAGGGCCGACGCCCGTGGGTCAGTTCGGCTGCTTCGCCTCGGGCAGCGGGAAGTTGTGGCGGTTGTGCCAGTGGAGCCGCACCCGGGAGCCCCGGAAGGCGGCGACGTCCTCGGACGACGTCTCGAGGTTCTGCTGCAGTGCGGTGAGGCGCCCGCCCGCGTCCAGATCCACCAGGAAGCGGGTCGCGTCCCCGAGGTAGACGGCCTCCGCGACGGTGCCGACGGCCGCGGAGTGCTCCGGTTCGTCGGAGATGGCCGACTCCTTGAGGACGCGGATCTTCTCCGGGCGGATGCTGTAGGTGCCCGCCGTGCCGACCACCTGCTCAGCGGCCCGGCCGGTCAGCAGGTTGGACGTACCGACGAAGCCGGCGACGAAGGCAGTGGCGGGCCGCTCGTAGATCTCGGCCGGGGTACCGACCTGTTCCACGCGGCCCTTGTTGAAGACCGCGATCCGGTCGCTCATCGTCAGCGCCTCCTCCTGGTCGTGCGTGACGAAGACGAAGGTGATGCCGACCTCGCGCTGCATCGCCTTGAGTTCGACCTGCATCTGCTCGCGCAGCTTGAGGTCGAGGGCGCCGAGCGGCTCGTCGAGCAGCAGCACCTTCGGGCGGCCGACCAGGGCGCGGGCCAGCGCCACGCGTTGGCGCTGGCCTCCGGAGAGCTGGGACGGGCGGCGGCTGCCGAGACCTTCGAGCCGTACGCGGGCCAGCGCCTCACGGGCCTGCTCCAGCCGCGTGGCCTTCGGCACCTTGCGGACCTTGAGGCTGTAGGCGACGTTCTGCTCCACCGTCATGTGCGGGAAGAGCGCGTAGTCCTGGAAGACGGTGTGCACGTCCCGCTCGAAGGGCGCGAGGCGGGTGACGTCGGAGCCGGCGAGCTCGACGGTGCCGCCGGTGGGGGACTCGAACCCGGCGATCATCCGGAGCACCGTGGTCTTGCCCGAGCCGGAGGGGCCCAGCATCGAGAAGAACTCGCCGTCCGCGATGTCCAGGTCGACGCCGGCCACCGCTTCTGTCCGGCCGTATGCCTTGCGCAGGTTCCGGAGCCGGATCGTCATTCCCTCCATGAGCGGGGGACCTTTCTGCTGCGGTCGTCGGATGGCGTGTTCGGCCTACGGGCTGTGCCGGCAAGGGCGTTCACGGCCGAGGGCGTGTATCGGGGCTGAGGACCGGCGTGGCTGCCCGGCGCCGCCCCGTGTCCGTGTCCGGCACTGCCGGTGCGCGAAAACATATGAAGTCATGGTTCAAAGCTCAAGACCCCTTTAAGGTAAAGGCTGAGTCAATCCGCAAGGTGGTGGTCGTGAACCGAGACAAAGCAGACGTCCGCAGGGCCGTCTTCACGCCTGTCGACACCCAGGCACGGGTGGACGCCGTCGTGCGTCGCCTCGGTGACGCCATCGAGCTCGGACTGCTGGCCGACGGCGAACAACTGCCGGGCGAGACCGATCTCGCAGCCCAACTCGGCGTATCCACCGTGACCTTGCGCGAGGCACTGATGGCCCTGCGTCAGCAGGGACTCGTCACCACGCGCAGAGGCCGCGGCGGCGGAAGCTTCGTCACCGTGCCCGACGGGCCGACGGAGGAGCGGCTGCGCGCCCGGCTGGCCGACTGGAGCACCGAGGAACTGCGCGATCTCGCCGACCACTGGGCCGCGGTCTCGGGAGCCGCCGGCCGGCTCGCCGCCGAGCGCACCGAACCGGACGACCTGCAGCCCCTGCGCAGGACCCTGGACGAGCTGACCGACGCCGCCGAGGCGACGGCCCGCAGCCGGATCTGCTCGCGCTTCCACGTGGAACTGGCCGCTGCAGCCCAGTCCGCCCGGTTGACGCGCGAAGAGGTCACCATCCAGACCGAGGTGGGGGCACTGATGTGCCTCATCCTTGGCGATGATGGATATCTGGTGGAGGTGACCGATCGTCACCGCGCTGTAATCTCCGCCGTGCAAGATGGTGCGGGCGAGCGTGCCAGAGCCCTGGCAGAACAATGCGTGCAGGCATCCCTGACCCGCCTGATCGGACTCCGTCTCGGCTCTGTCGGCAGTGCGCGCCGTCTCCGTCCCGAGGAGGGCTCCCATGGCCAGCAGTCCCCGTCTCGTGAGCGCGGCAAAGGCCGCTCCTGACGAAACGGTCGCCGACGTGGCCGTCGGAATCCGTGACGCCCTCGAAGGCGTCTTCGATGCCGTGAGCCGGACGTGCGCCGAGACCCAGGCACTCCTCTGCTCGGTGTCGGCGCAAGGGCGCCGGCCCGTCTCCGCCGACCTCGCCCCCCTACGGCCCGGTCTGCACGAGCGACTCGGCCGGTACGACCTGGTCTCGGGGATCGGGTTCGTCGCCGTACCCGGGTTGCTCGCCGATGTGTCGGCCTGGCTGGAGTGGTGGCAGACCGATGGGAGCGGCGACGTCCGTCCGCTCGTGCCCGACCTCGATCCGCAGCACTCCGCGTACTCGGACTACACCCACTGGGACTGGTTCACGCTGCCGAGGGACACCGGCCGGCGAGCGGTCGCGGGACCCTATGTGGACTACCTCTGCTCCGACGAGTACAGCCTGACCCTCTCCGCACCGGTGACCGTCGAAGACCGCTTCGTGGGCGTCGCCGCCGCCGATGTGTACCTGCGGAACTTCGAAGCCGCCGTACTACCCCTGCTCCAGCGGCTGACCGCTCCCGCCCGGCTGGTCAACGCGCGCGGACGCGTCGCCGCCTCGACCGACCCGTACCACCTCGCCGGCTCGCTCACCAAGAGCGCCGCCTTCGCCGCCCTCCCGGCCGGCCCGCAGCACCCCACCGTCCACGACGGCCTGCGCCTCCACCCGTGCGACGGAGTACCCCTGCTGCTCGTCACGGCAGCCGGGTGACCGGTCCGGCGCAGGCACCAGGAAGCGGGCCCGGGCCCATCACACGTTCACGGGCCAGCTCCGGTTGGGGAGGACCCTGTTGGGCGACGCTGAAAATGCGGCATTCAAGGTGCCGATGAGCGAAAGCGGAATCGCCCCGCTGGTGTGGTCCCAGCGGGGCGATCGTGGGCGAGGTGTCGGGCCGGTCGGCAAGGTGCCGGGGTCAGTGAGTGTGCTGCGGCTGTTGTCGTCCCCGAGGAGGCCGCACGGTGATCGATTCGTCTACTGTGCTGGTCATCATCGGCAGCGCCGTTCGTGTCCGTGGGGGGTCGGAAGGTGAATTTCAGTCCACGCGTGCGGTTTTGGGCGAACATAGGCGCCTGCGTCTTTTGGGCGGCGGCCAGCTACCTGTTGGTGACGGAGGACCCTGTCCTTGGGGGTGGATGGCTATGGGTCGCCTGGATCGGCGCCGTGTTCGGGTTTCTCGGCGCGCTGCGGGGGGTCTATGTGGCGAGGCAGGAGAGACCCCCATCCGAGTGAGTGAATGCCGAAACTCTGTCAGTCGAGGACTTCGGCCAGGCGGTGCCCGAATCCCGACCCCCATGGCGCGCGTAAAGGATCACCTTCACCGGTCGGCGGCGGCGACGAAGACAACGAGCGCGGTAAGGAGGGCCGCGAGCGTCATCGCCATGGTGGCCGGCATGCCCAGGAATCTCCGCCCCTGAGGACGTTGCTGATGGGCGAGCCTGAGGGCCACCCACGCGCCTTGCGCGAGCACACCGGCGACGAATGCCAGCAGCAGCGGCATGAGGCCGTTCGGGATGGCCAGCGCACTCGTCACGAAGACGCCCACTACCGGGCTCAGGCAGGCCAGCGCGATCCACGGGGCCACCCGCCGGCGCGGTTGCGCCCCCAGCAGGGCGGCCAGCGCCAGGCCCTCGCTCGCGGCGTGCACCAGCAGCGCCGCCACCACGGCGAACGAGGCGGTCAGCGCCAGTGTCGCCCCCTCCAGGAACCGATGCAGGGCGAGCCCGGACGCCGCGCCGATGCCGCTGGCGCGGCCCGGCTCGCACGGGCAGCCGATGCGGACCACGGCGCCCATGACCGCGTACGAGGCGAGCGTGGTGACCGGCACCGCCCACCACGGCACACCAGCCTCGTGCGCTTCGTCCCACGCGTCGGGCAGAAGATGGAGAACGGCGATGATCAGCAAAATCCCGGAAGCGGCGGCGAACAGCATGGCCGAACGACCGGACCCACGCCGCGCCAGCCATGCGCCCACCACCGTGGCGAGAGCGACCAGGATCAGGGCGACCAGCGTTTCGGTCGTGGGCAGCTCCCACCCGTCCCCGTTCTCGGTGTGCGCGCCTGCTGCGTACAGCACGGAGAGCATGTCCCTCCCTGCACGGCGTGGCCACGCATGCGTGCGCGGTGCGGGCGAACCGACGAACCGGCTCCGTAATTCACTATTCCACTCCGCCACCGGTACGCGATTCGGCCTGCGGACACCCTTGCTGACCTGATGCGATGAAAGGAGCGGGCCTCACGCTCCTGCTGGGCGCGCAGGACGCTCGATCTGTCCAGGCCGCAGCCGACCACGCCCAGCGGACCGCGCCATCACCCACCGGTGGATCCGCGCTTAGAGGAACAAGGCCGTGCTGCTGTTGCGGCAGCGATGACGGCGGGACTGCGGCCGTGCGCTACGCCCTGCCTGGTCCTGACCGCCACGGCCCCCGTATTGCGGAGGCGGTCGGCCGGAGACACCCTGGTCTGGGGTGCTATCTGTACGAGGCACACGTCGCACGGCGTGTCACCGATGCGGGTCCGAACCTTGTCTCCACTGCGAAGTCCACTGCGAAGCAAGTTGTGTGGGCCCGGAATTGACGGACACGGTCAACGCCGAACGAGCCGACGGTGCACCGGCCCAGGAGGCGGTGGCCGACACAAGTCATCCGTTCCGGGCAGGCCTACGGAGGTGTATTGCAGTGCCGGAGAAGGACTCAGTGAACGAGACGACCGAGCAGGAGTTCGGACCCAAGATGCTGGCGGACGTCCAGCCACCCTTCATTCCCGAGGGCGCCTCGGGGATGACCATCCTCGTCCAGTGGCCTCCCGGTCACCCCGGCCTTCCTCCGCACCGCCACGCGGGGCCGGCTTTCGGCTACGTGATCGAGGGCGCGCTCCGCTTCGAGATCGAGGGTGAGCCGGAACGCGTGGTCACCGCCGGTGACACGTTCTGGGAGCCGGGCGGCGACGTGATCCACTACCAGGACGCCAACGCCCTCTCGGACGCGCCGACCAAGTTCGTCGCGTTCATGCTGTGCGAGCCGGGTCAGCCGATGTACACGCTGGTCGACGAGGAGGAGCTGAAGAAGCGGACACACCTGCGCGCCCCGCGTCCCTCCCCAGGCTGACCTGCCAGTGCGTTCCCGCAAGTTCGCAACACTCAGCTAGGGGCTGCAGCGCAGTACGCCCATGGGGAGCGACACGCCCCGGTAGTGTGATCCGATGTCTCATGGGATTGCGTGGATAGGCGAGCACAGCAGCGAAGACCCAGTCGGCAACACACGCGGAATGCGCGGCCGTATTTCGCTGACGGCCGGCCGGGGTGTCGACCTGGACGAGTCCCTGATCGCTCTGGGCGCGGACCTCCTGCCCGGGCAGCAGTCCACGTCTACCCCGAGATGTACGGCACCTGCGGGGAGTGGGTGTACGTGCTGGAGGACTGGGGCCTGGCGACGTGGTTCACCGGCTACCGGGGGGTGACTCGGCGATGGCGGCGATCTTGCCCACAGACACGTCGGGCAGTTCGGCGTGGATGCTGGCGGCGCTGCAGCCACGCCTGAATCGTTCCGACTGCGCCCTCAACGAGCGGGTTGCGCATCGGAGTGGGCGGTCGCCCGCCGGGCGGGACGACTGACGCGCCGCCCACCCCGGGTCAGGTGAGCCCGGGGCGAGCGGCGCCCGTACGACGTCAGGCCGCCGGCGGTGTGTGCGCCAGGCGGCCGTTGCCGCGGGTGAGGCGGTAGCCCCAGATGCCGGCCAGGGCGGCGAGCGCCGCACCGGCAGCCGTCCACAGCGCGCGGGACGACCACCAGCCGGAAGCCCAGCCGCCGTCCGGCTCGATCTCCGGGCCCGACGCGGGCACCAGCGGTGCCGCGAGCGTGCCGTCGACGGCGGCGGCGCCTCCGGAGTCGGCCGCCGTGACCTCCACCGCGGCGTCGACGGGCTCGCCCAGGTCCTCGGCGGGCGCGCCGACGACGGTCAGGCGGACGTAATAGGAGCCGGGAAGCGGGTCGTTGGCCCACGGCTCGGACCAGGCCCGGACCGTGCGCAGCGCACAGGAGAGCTCGAGCGAGGTGGCCTCGGCCGGGGCGGACCTGGTGTCGCTGCCGTAGCGGCAGGCCTGACGGCGCCGCAGCCCGTCGTAGACGTCGAGCCGCCAGGTGTGGGCGCCGTGGCGGGCCTCGGACCCGGGCAGCTTCACCGTGGCCCGTACCGTGGCCCGCTGCCCCGCGTCGGCCGGGAACTGCCAGTAGAGGTAGTCACCGGTCGACGCCTGCGCGGTCGCCCGCTGTCCGGGGCGGACGACGGTGGCCGTACGGAAGGATGTGCCGGCCTCGGTCGGCGCGGCGGCCTCCTCCGTGCTCGCGCTCGGGGAGGGGGTCTCCGCGGCGGCGACGCCCGGAGACGTCAGCAGCGCGGCGGCGGCGAGCAGGCCGCCCGTGAAAGTGCGTACGGTACGCATCAGTTGGTCCTCCAGACGGCGATGCGCAAGCGCGAGATCCAGCCCCACAGCAGACCGGCGACGAAACCCGCGAGCGTCAGCAGGCCGAGCAGCCACCAGCCGCGGCCGAGGCCGAGGAAGGCGACATCGGAGGCGTCGCGGGGGCCGTCCACCACGTCGATCGTCAGCTCGACGGGCAGACCGGGAGTGGTCTTGACGGAGGCCGGGGCGGAGAAGGAGTTGCTCACGCGCAGACAGACCGTCTCGGCGGCCGGCTTGACGTCGTCCGCGTCCACGTCGTCGATGGCGGGCTTGGGGTGGCGCAGACCCGTGGAGACGACGTCGGTGCGTCCGTCGCCCGCGGCCTCGCCGCGTACGATCTCCCGGCCGTGCAGCGTCGACGCGCGCAGCAGCACACCGTAGTCGCGGTTGACGGCGCGGTCGGCGCCGATGCTGACGGAGGCGCGGAGCTCCTGCCCGGGCAGCAGGTCCACCCGGTACCAGCGGTGCTCGCCGAAGGCCTCGCGGTCGGTGTAGAGGCCGGCCTTGAGCTGCGGCGCGTCCTGGCACCGGTCGGCGCCCTGCGTCGCGACCGGGGTGACGACAGGTTCGGCGGCGCGGTCGATCAACTGGCCGACCCGGTCGGACAGTTCCTCCTTGTGCTGAACGGAGGTGTACGTGCCGCCGGTGGCCTCGGCGATGCACATCAGCTGGGCACGCATCTTGGCGTTGGGGACGAGCCCGAGGGTGTCGATGGTGATGTTGATGCCCTTGGCGGCGATCTCGCGTGCCACCTCGCACGGGTCGAGCGGGGCGCAGGTGTCCTCGCCGTCCGTGATGAGCACGATCCGGCGGGTGGCGTTCCCGCCCTCCAGGTCGTCGGCGGCGCCCAGCAGGGCGGGACCGATGGGCGTCCAGCCCGTCGGGGCCAGGGTCGCCACCGCCGTCTTAGCCTCGGTCCGGTCGAGTTCGCCGACCGGGTAGAGCTGGCGCGTGTCCTTGCAGCCCTTCTTCTGGTCCTTGCCGGGATAGTCGGCGCCGAGCGTACGAATGCCGAGCCGGACCTCCTCCGGCACCGCGTCCAGCACCTCGTTGAACGCCTGCTTGGCCGCGGACATCCGCGACTGTCCGTCGATGTCGCGGGCCCGCATCGACCCGCTGACGTCCAGGACGAGTTCGACCTTGGGTGGTTCCTTCGCGGCCGGTTCGTCGGCCGAGCCGCCGGAGTCGGCGAAGGCGGCGGCCGGGACGAGGCCGCCGGTCAAGGTGACCAGCAGCGCGCTGCACACCGCGGCTGCCAGTCGCTTTCGTATGATCATCGCCGGATCATAGTGATCGCGGGGAGCGCTGCTCAATTCCGCGCGCAACTGGGTATCGACTGCGCCGCGTTGACAATCTGACGCTTCGTCAGTAATCGTGGTGTGCATGGGCAGACTGGGCGCGCGCATGACGGTTCTGGTGGTCCTCATGGCCACGGTCCTGTACCCGGGCGGCACACCGTCGGCCGCCTCACCCGCGCCCGGCTCGCTCTGGTTCGACGAGGAGGCCGCCGCCTCCTTCACGGTCGAGGACGGCCGCTTCGTCGACGGACTCGGCCGCGAGGTCGTCCTGCGTGGATACAACGTCTCCGGCGAGACCAAGCTGGAGGAGAACGGCGGGCTGCCTTTCGCCTCCGTCGCCGACGCCGAGAAGTCCGCGGCGGCGCTGCGCGCGCTCGGCGGCGGCAATGGCGTGCGCTTCTTGCTCTCGTGGGCGCATGCCGAACCCGTGCGCGGACAGGTGGACCAGGTCTATCTGGCGGCCGTCACCGCACAGATGAGGGCCTTCCTCATGGCCGGTGTCCGCGTCTACCCGGACTTCCACCAGGATCTCTTCTCCCGGCACCTGTTCCACGAAGGCAGCTGGTACACCGGCGACGGAGCCCCCCAGTGGGTGGTCGATGCCGGTGACTACCCGCGTGAATCGTGCGGGATCTGCCTCTTCTGGGGACAGAACATCACCCAGAACCAGGCCGTGACGCGAGCGACGCACGACTTCTGGCACAACAAGGGCGGCATCCAGGACGCCTTCCTCGCGACCGCACAGACCACGATGGCGTACGTCGCCGAGCACCTCACCGCCGCAGAGTTCGCCGGCGTCGTCGGCTTCGACCCGTACAACGAACCGCACGCAGGCTCCTACGACCCCGGTCAGACGAGCCGCACCTGGGAGCGGGACGTGCTCTGGCCCTTCTACGAGAAGTTCCGTGCGCGCATGGACGCGGCGGGGTGGCGTGACAAGCCCGCGTTCGTCGAGCCGAACCTCTTCTGGAACGCCAACCTCGACTTCCAGCGCCAGGAGGGCGGCCTGCTCGACGCGGGCCGGATCGGACCGCGCTACGTCTTCAACACCCACTTCTACGACCAGAAGGCGATCTCCGGCGTCTTCATGTGGGGCAAGGCGAAGGACGGACAGTACGCGGGCGACTTCGGCACCGTCCGCGACCGTGCCGCCGGTGCGGGAACGGCGGCCGTCGTCAGCGAGTTCGGCCACCCGCTCAGCGGCACGGTCGCCGACAAGGCCCCGACCGTCCTCAAGGCGATGTACCAGGCCCTCGACTCCCGGCTCCCCGGCGCCACCTGGTGGACCCGGCCGCACGAGTCGGGACCCGTCCTGTCCGGCACCCAATGGCAGTGGGACATCTACAACGGCCGCCACCACGAGCTCATGAACGGCAACCCCGACAAGGTCCTCACCGCCGGCGACGCCTGGAACGACGAGGACCTCTCCGCGGTACGCCTCGACGACTCGGGCACGCCGGTTCTCCGCCAGGACACGCGTCTGCTGGACCGCCTCTATCCGAGCGCCACGGCGGGCCGTGTACTGGCCTTCACCTACGAGGACCGCTCCCGCGACGGCTCCACCACCCTCACCTGGAACCCGGTGCCGTCGTCCCTGCCACGCGTCCGCGAGCTCGTCGGCTCCGGTCAGTACGGGCTGCTGCTGTGGCGCTCGGACGGCACCTCGGCCCCGACCGAACTTCACCTCCCGGCTTCCTTCGAAGCGCCGCGCACGACGGTCGTCTCCGACCTCGGCACGGTGCCCGCGCCCCCGGCGTACGACGGCACCACCCCGATCGCCGTGGCCCCCGAACCGGGCGGCACAGGCAGCCGCCGCCTCCTGCTCACCGCGCCGAACACCGGGAGCCTGCACTACGCCCTGATCACCAACGGGGCGGCGGCCCCTCCTGACCACCTTCTGCGTGGCGCGCGTGACGAACTGGCGGCTTGGGCGGCGGAGCACGGCTGAGGCGCATCCGCCCGCGCCGCGCGCAACTGGCGGCGGTCGCCCGGCAGCCGTACGCCGCACTGTGGCGCTTCCTTGCCGGGATCGACCTCGTGCCGTGGATCGAGTATTGAGGCGGCGGTGGACGAGCCGCTGCCGCACCTGCCGACCGACCCCCGTGCAGTGCGGTCAACAGAGGTGGACCGCCTCTGGGTACGACTCGTCGATGTCGACCGGGCGCTGGCAGGGCGCCGCTACACGACACCGCTGGACGTGGTCCTGGATGTCCGGGACGGCTTCTGCCCGTGGAACACCGGCGGTTACCGGCTACAGGCCGACGGCGACACGGTGGGGTGCGAGCGTACGGGCGCTTCCCCTGACCTGCGGCTCACCTCGGCCGAACTGGGCGTGGCCTTCCTCGGCGGCACGACGCCGAGTTCCGCGCACACACAGTGGAGACGAAGCGGAATTATGCAACGGATCTAACCTCGCCGTTTCGGTTGGGGTGCGGCTGAGGGTTGGGTAGAAACGCAAAAGTGCCTCCCTGAGCTGGGACGATGGACCTTGTCTAGGGGTTCGGT
>NZ_JBSFDW010000051.1:0-47489 GCF_053594115.1 Streptomyces sp. NPDC001970
AGTTGTCTGCGCGTCACGCTCGTCTTCCTACCGGATCCGCCTTCCAGGCGGATCCGGATCGGCAAGATTGATCACGACCTAACACAGGCCCTAGTGCCAACTACCGATCCCAGTCACAAGCACGCTCTGGCCCGTGTGCAGCGCCTTGAGATGGGCGGCGTCGGTGGCGCCGATCTCGCGCAGGAGCCGGTGGTGGTGCTCCATCAGGTGCCGGGAGACGTCGATGCCGAGGACCTCGAGCTCGGCGCCGAGGGCCTCGCGGCCGGTCATCTCGGGCAGACCGGCGGGCTCGGCTACGTACTCCTGGCCGTTGTCGATCGGCAGCTGCCCGGCACCCGTGGTGCGGCTGCGGGTGTGCTGGTGGAGCTCGTGGATGTGCAGCAGCAGGTCGCGGCGGGTGAGCGGGCCGGCGAGCGTGTCGAACGCGCCGATGGAGGCCAGCCGCTCGGCCGTGGGGCGGGACGGGCGGGCCCGATGCCACAGGTCCTGCAGCGACTTGTACGGCTGGTCGGCCACAAGCCGGGCGACCTGGTCCTCGCTGATGGCCTTGATCCCGGACAGGGACAGCCGCACCCCGAACCTGCCGTCCGCGACCTTCTCGATCACGTACGTGGCGCGGGAGCGGTCGACGTCGACCGGCAGGACGGGAACGTCGTGGCGGCGGGCGTCGGCGACCAGGACGCGCTTGGGCCACATGCCCGGGTCGTGCTCGAGCAAGCCGGCGTACAGGGCGGCCGGGTGGTGGGCCTTCAGCCAGGCGGATTGCAGGGCGGGGACGGCGAAGGCAACCGCGTGCGCGCGGCAGAAGCCGTTCGCGCCGAAGGCCTCGATCGTCTCCCACACCTGCTCAAGCACGTCGGGTGTGTAGCCGCGGGAACCGGCCTGCTGCATGAACCAGGCCCGCAGGCGCGGCATGCGCTCTTCGTCGCCGAGGGCGCGGCGGGCGATCTCGGCGAGTGCCCGGTCGCAGCCGGTCAGGATGGAGATCATCTCGATGATCTGCTCGTGCCAGATCACCACCCCGTACGTGTCGGCGAGCGCCGGCTCGAGGTCGGGGTGCGGGAAGGGCGGCGGGTTTCCGTGGCGGGCGGCGATGTACTGCTCGGGCATGCCGCCGGCGACGGGGCCGGGCCGGAACAGGCTGATGTCGGCGATGACGTCCCGCGGGGCTGGAGCCGGCCGAGCAGGTCCTGCTGGCCCGGGCTCTCGAGCTGGAACATCCCGATCGTGTCGGAGGCCTGGATCATTTTGAACGCGAAGAAGTCGTCCAGCGGCACCTGGGTGGGGTCGTCCAGGTCGATGCGCCGACTGGTGGTGCGCTCGATCTCGTTCACGGCGTGGGCCATCGCTGACTGCATCCGCACCCCCAGCACGTCGAGCTTGATCAGGCCGAGCTGTTCGACCTCCTCTTTGGCTGCTTGCACCATCGGGAACTGCCTGCCGGGGGTGGGCTGCACCGGCAGCCGGTCCAGCAGGCTGGTGTTGGTGAGGAGCACTCCGCACGGGTGCACCGCCATGCCGTGTGGCAGCGCGTCCAGGCCCTCGGTGAGCTCGAACAGCGGCCCGAAGCGGTCGGCTTCGGCAGCGAGCCGGCGCAGCTCGGGCAGCTCGGCCAACGCGGCACGGATGTCCATCGCCCGGATGTGGGGGAACGATTTTGCGATCCGGTCCACGTCCTGGGGCGCGATTCCCAGCGCGAGCCCGGTGTCGCGCAGCGCGTGCCGGGCCCGGTAGGTCTCGGGCATGCCGGTGACCGCGACCCGCTCGTGGCCGAACCGGTCGAAGATCCGCCGGTAGACCTCGAGCCGTCGCGCGGACTCGACGTCGATGTCGATGTCCGGCAGCGACGCCCGGCGCACGCTGAGGAAGCGTTCCATGAGCAAGCCATGATCGAGTGGGTTGGCGGTGGCGATGAACAGGCAGTGGTTGACCATCGACCCTGCCCCCGAGCCGCGGGCGGCGACCCGGATTTTTATCTCCCGCACATCCGCCACCACCTGCGCGACGGTGAGGAAGTACGTGTCGTACTCCAGCCGCCCGATCACCGCGAGTTCCTGATCCAGCCGCTCCCGCGCCGCGACGTCGCGGTCCAGGCCGCGGCGTACGAGGCCGGCCTCGCAGCGCTCCCGCAACAGCCGCGCCGCATGCCCCGGCCCGCCGTCCGCGCCGACGACCTCCGGCTCGGGGAAGTGCGCTGCGCCCAGCCCCAGATCGGCCGCCGGGTCCAGCCGTCACTCCGCGCCCGTACGAACCGTCTGCTCGAGCAGCTGTCCCGCCCGCTCCGGGCCGGCCCCAACGGCCTCGGCGATCCGGACCGCGGCCGCGGCCATCGCCTCCGGGCCCTTCAGCCACCGCTCGCCCGGATCGAGCTCGTCGCGACGGCGGAAGTCGATCGGGCGCAGCAACCGCGCCGCATCCAGCACATCCGCAAGCCGGTGCTGCCCGGGATCGGCGTAGCGAACCGCGTTCGACAGCACCACCGCCACACCGAGCCGGTCGGCCAGCTGCAGGGTGCGCGCGGCAAGCCGCAGCGACCCCGGCCCCGTCCCGTCCAGCCCCTGGTAGACGACCTCCAGCCGCAGCGACGACCCGAACAGCTCCCGCCACGGGACCAGCAGCTGCTCGGCCACATCAGGCCGGCCGGCCGCGAGCGCGCGCACCGGCTCGGACACCGGGCCCAGAAGCACGGTCAGCCCTCGGACGGCATGCGCACGCAGCGCCGCCCAGTCCGCCACCGGCAGCCCGTCCGTGGCAGAGGTATCGACGTGAGCCGCCGACACCAGCCGGCACAACCCCGCCCACCCCTTCTTGTCCCGGGCGAGCAGCGTGATGCTCAGCGGCGCCACCGGCACATGGGCGCCGCCGCGCGCCGGCGTCCTGCGCCGCATCGGCTGGCACACGTGTTTGATCACGGATCCAGCAAAGCCGCCGCACCCGGCTCAATGCCGCAACGCCGAACAAGGGATCTCCGCCCTACCTCGCCGGGGCTGCGGTCACCGCCTGGACGAACCGGCTGACGCCGGCCCGCCCGAAGTGCTGCCCTCGCAGTGGCGGCTTCAGGACCGGATCCGGCGCCTGCTCGACCCGTCGGCGGAGGCCGCCGAAGCTGGTCGCTACTTCGCCGCAGCGCCTGGATCAAAGGGTGCCGTCGATCCTCCAGTCGCCCCATCTGGTACTTGACCGATCACCGACTTGCTACTCGTGAAGGCGCTTGCGCTCCTTTGCCGGGAAAGACTCGGCTTGCCGGTGGAACATGGGTAAGGGGAAACAGGTAAGGGGTTCTCCATGGCTCACGCTTCCACCGTCGCTGTTCTCGGAGCAGGCGCACTCGGCGCTGCGATGGCGACGCGGCTCGGAGATACGGGCCACCAGGTAAGGCTGTGGAACCGTACGGAGGAGAGAGCCCGTGCGGTGGCGGAATACGCTGCCGGGGTCACGGCAGTGAGCGCGGTGGGCGATGCGGTCTCCGGCGCGTCCGTCGTCCTCACTGTGCTCCGTGACGGCGATGCGGTCGCACAGGTCATGTCGAATGCCGTCGGTCGGCTCGACAACGATGCCGTCTGGGTGCAGGCGAGCACGGTAGGGCCACGGAGCGCCGCTGCCCTGGCCGGTCTCGCTCGTGATCACGGTGTTGCGTACCTCGACGCACCGGTTTCGGGAAGCACCGCTCCCGCTTTGCAGGGGAAGCTGGTCTGGCTGGTTGCCGGCTCCGAGGATGTCCTTGTGCGGGCGCGACCCGTGCTCGACGATCTTGGCTCGTCCGTGCTGCATGTCGGGACGGGGACCGAGGGCAGTGCCGTCAAGCTTGCGGTCAACGCCTGGATGGCTGCCTCGACGGTTGCCATGAGCGATGTCCTTGCGCTGTGCGACGCTCTCGGCGTCGACCACGCGACGTTTGTCCGGGTGCTTGAGGCGGGCCCGCTCGCCATGCCGTACGAGTTGCAGAAAGTAGGCGTCATGGACGACGGCTCCTATGCGCCCGGATTCGCGGTGCAACTCGCCCTGAAGGACATCGACCTGGCCGCGGCGGCCGCCGCCCCCAGCCCGCTGCTCCGGGCCGTCCGAGACCGCCTGGAGGCAACCGTCGCAGCCGGGCACGAGGACGAAGACCTCGCCGCCGTCGACTACCTGAGGAAGCCGCCGCCGTAGTCCGCCTGCGGGCCGTCGTTCACCGAGGCCCGTTGAGGAAGGCACCGCATGCGCAGACTGCTGACTGATGCCGTGCATACGCTCGTCCCGCCGCGGGACGACCCTCATGGCCCGCTCCCGCCGCTGATGCTCACACTCACGGTGGTGACAGGGCTGGTCGACGCGGTGAGCTATCTGGGACTCGGCCACGTCTTCGTCGCCAACATGACCGGCAACGTCGTGTTCCTCGGGTTCGCACTGGCCGGCGCCTCGGGGCTGTCGGCCCTCGCCTCCGTCACCGCCCTGGGCGCCTTTCTCGGTGGTGCGCTCGCCGGAGGTCGGCTGCACGCCCAACTGGGCACCCACCGCGGACGGCTGCTCACCCTCGCCACCGCGGCACAGGTGCTGTTGGTGGCCATGACGGTGGTCGTGGCTGCGACCACCGACAACAAGGTGACTTCAGGTGTCCAGTACGTGCTCATCGTGCTCCTCGCCCTGGGCATGGGCGTGCAGAACGCGGTCGCCCGGCGCCTCGGCGTCCCGGACCTCACCACGACCGTCCTCACCCTGACCCTCACCGGACTCGCCGCCGACTCCAGGACGGCAGGCGGCACAGGACCGCGGCCCGGCCGTCGTGTCCTCTCCGTCCTGGCGATGCTCCTCGGTGCCCTCATCGGCGGCCTTCTCCTCCTGCACGTCGCCCTGTCCGCAGCCTTGGGCCTTGCACTGCTCCTGCTCGTCGGCACCGCCGTGTCCGCCCGTCGGCTCTCGGCTTCCGACGCCGCATGGACCCGGCCTCCCACGTCGTGACTGGCGAACGGGAGCAAGCACCATGATCAATACATCTAGGACCGTAGCGTCGATCGAGGCCAACTGGGGGCGGGCGTCGGCCCGAACGCCGCTGTCGATCTTCTACTTGGTCCTGCGATGTATCGGCTGGTCACCAGGCATGCACTGCTGGAGAACGCGGCTACTGATCGCGTGGGATTGGAAAGACTCAATCTGGCCTAAGGAGGTAGCTGTGCACACGACGACGTTAGGCAGGTCCGGCCTGAAGGTGTCCCGCATCGCGCTCGGCACCTGGCAGCCGGGCGGGGACTGGGGAGGCTTCGCCGAGGAGGAGGCCAGGGCCGCCATCCGCCGGGCCCAGGGCTGAACCGCGCACCTCTGCGGCGTGCCCGGGCCAGGGCTGCGCCACGGCTCCGAGGAGCACCAGGAAGAGGGGTGCCCGCCCCATAAGGAAGGCGGTGCCGAATGCATGGCCTGGAAGTCACCGTGGTGATCCTCGCGGCTGTGGTGGCCATGACGTGGCTGGCTCGCCGCCTGCGCTGGAACGAGCCGGTCATGCTGGTGGCGGGCGGCTGCCTGCTCGGTCTCATCCCGGACTTCCGCACGCTGGTCCTGCCTCCCGAGGTCGTCCTGCTGCTGTTCCTGCCTCCCCTCCTCTACTGGCAATCGCTGACCACCTCGCTCCGCGAGATCCGGACGAACGTGCGCGGCATCATGCTGCTCGGCACCGGACTGGTGCTGGCCACGGCCGCCGCCGTGGCTGCGGTGGGGCACGGGCTGGGCCTGTCCTGGCCGCTCGCCTTCGTCCTGGGCGCCGTCGTCGCTCCCACCGACGCCATCGCCGTGGCTGCGGTCGCCAGGGGCCTGCCCCGGCGGGTCCGGACCATCCTGCGGGCGGAGAGCCTGATCAACGACGGCACCGCGCTCGCCCTCTTCGCGGTGGTGGTCGGTGTCCTCGTGGAGGGACAGGCGTTTAGCTGGTGGGGCACGGTCGCGCGCTTCCTGCTGACCTACGCGGGAGGGGTCGCGATCGGCGCCGCCTGCGGCGCCGTCGTGGTGGCGCTGCGCAGACGGTTGAACGACCGCACGGTGGAGAGCGCCCTGGCTGTGCTCACCCCGTTCGCCGCCTATCTGCCCGCGCAGGCCGTGGGCGTTTCCGGTGTCCTGGCGGTGGTCACCTGTGGTCTCATCCTCAGTCAGCTCGGCCCCAGGGTGATCGGCGCGGGCGCGCGCGTGCAGATCATCGGCTTCTGGGAGGTGAGCACGTTCATTCTCAACAGTGCCCTGTTCGTCCTGGTGGGCATCCAGACACCCGCCATCGTGAGCGCGATCAGCTCCGTCTCCCTGGGACATGCGGTGGTCACCGCCTTGCTGGTCAGCGGCGTGGTGATCGCCACGCGCCTGCTGTGGCTGTACTCGGTGCCGTACCTCATCCGCGCCGTCGACCGCCGCCCGGTCCAGCGCACGCTGCGCTCTGGCGCCCGGCAAAGGTTCCCCGTCGCCTGGAGCGGGGTGCGCGGGGCCGTGTCGCTGGCGGCCGCCCTCGCCGTTCCGGCCACCACGGCCGCAGGCCGGCCACTCGAGGGACACGGTCTGCTGGTCTTCGCCGCCGTGACCGTCATCCTGGTCACGCTGGTCCTCCAGGGGACGACCATGCCCGCGGTGGTCCGCTGGTCCGGACTTCGCGGCGATCCCGACGAGACCGCAGAGGAACGCCGCGCCCATCGCCAGATCGCCGCCGCGGCGCTGGAGGCCCTTCCCGACCACGCCGGCCGCCTGGATACACCGCCGGAGACCGCCGACGCCATCCTGGGCGAACTGCGCCAATACGCCGCCGAGGACGCGCGGGCGACCGAAACCACCGATCCCGGCATGCGCGCGGGACTCGAACTCCGCCTCGCCCTGATCGGCGTCAAGCGCAGCGCCCTGATCCGTCTGCGGGACGAGCGCAGCATCGACGACATCGTCCTGCGCCGACTGCAGGCGGGGCTGGACAGCGAGGAGATCAGGATCGAGCTGGCCCTGCACGCCCTCACCGACCAGTCGCACCCACCGGGGGACGGCACGGTCGATCCGCGTGGCCAGGCCCCGGGGGAGTGAGCGACGTGTGGGCTCGTCCGACAACGCTCGCGCCTACACCAAGACGACAAGTAGCGGCATGGCTCGGGCCTGGGAGCCCACCGCTGGGTAACGTTCGGGGATCCTTCGGTGTTTCTGAGCCCACATGTGGAGTGTTCTCCTGGTCAGGGCCGTGGCCAAGCGGCCGTGTACCAGCTCGTGCATTCGAGGATCGCGGTGGCAGCGTGCAGTGAGCGGGGCCGGCATGTAGGGAAGCACCCCCGCACGGGCCAGCAAGGCGGCGTCCTGATAGGGATCCGTCGGCCTTCACCTGGGCACTTTGCTGCACGTCCCGGAGGGCTCCTACCTCGACATCTCCGGCCTTGGCGTGCTGGACATCGCACGCGGCTACGAGCTTGAGGTACACCGGGCAGAGTCGCTGGACGACCTCACCGAATACCTCAGAGCCGGGACGACAGCGACCGGTCCGCGGCCGGTGGAAATCCTCGAGCGCTGACCGAGCGACAAGGCCACAGCTCCCGTCGGCGGCCACGAGCGCCCCGTCCTCCGGCGGGAGGTTAAGAACGAGCCTCATACCCCTCGTCTTGCGAATCGTGCGGTTGCGCAGGAACAGGGCATGCCACGCAGGAATGGACTTGAAATGAAGAACCCCACCAACATGCCGATCGGTGACTTCCTGACGCGTCGTCTGAAAGAAGTCGGCGTCGGTCATCTATTCGGCGTTCCGGGCGACTTCAACCTGGAGTCGTGCCCTTTGGTGTTGCCCTGACGACGTTCATGCTCATCGTGCATTTCCGAGGGCTGCGCAAGGGAGATGCAGAGGCTCTTCTGCTCGCGCGGAGATGGTCGAAGGTTGCCGCTGTCCTGTTCGCCGTCGGCGCGATCACGGGCACGGTCCTCTCCTTCGAGCTGGGCACCCTCTGGCCGGCTTGATGAAGAACTACGGGGCTGCCTCGGCTTCCCGTTCGCGATCGAGGGCCTGTTCTTCTTCCTTGAGGCCATCTTCGTAGCCATCTACATCTACGGCTGGGACCGGATGTCGCCCTGGGCACATTTCTGGTCCGGGAGTTCCCGTCCCGCTGGCCAGCCTCGGTGGAACAGCCGCCGTCATCGCTGCCAACAGCTGCATGAACAAGTCAGGTGAAGGGCCCTGGCGCCGGACCGGCCGCACGCTCGTTCCCCGACGTGCCGCTCCGCGACTCGTCGCGAAGATGGCGAACGCCGAGTACCCGGCCGAACCGAGCGAGCAGATGGGCCCGGCCGCCGCGGGCCAGGCGGCGGTGGTTCATCAGCCAGCCCAGAGTCCGCTCGACCGGAGATCGCAGCCTGGTCGAGGTCGGCGCCGAGCCGGTCCGCGGTCTGTGCCGGCGTCCGGGAAGGAACGCCCGCATCCCGGCCCCCAGTTGCGTTTCACCGATGCCGGGGGCCAGCTCCGCCGGGGTCAGCGTCTGTCTGGCGTGAACGTTCGTGAGTCGGAGCTCACACTTGAATCTTCATGTGTCGTTGCCCTAGGGTGTGACATGAAGGTTCAAGTGAAAGGGCGTCCTGTGTGACTGCCGTGGGTTTTCCGCAGTTCGGTCATGGATCGCACGGTGCGGGCGGCGGAGGAGACCCTCGCGGAGAGCGGCGATGCTGGAGCGTTTCGCGCACGTTGCCGCCGACGAGCGGATCAGTGCCCTGTGCCCGATGGTCTCCAGCACCTTCGACGAGCATCACCCCGACCTGGAGGCCGCTCGGGAACGAGCCGAGCGGATCGTCGGGGAGCTCATGGACCGGGCCAAGGCGGCCGGTCTGCTGCGCACCGATGTCGGCGTCGGTGACCTGTTGGTCGCCGTGACCCAGCTCAGCCGGCCCCCGGCCGGCACGGCCCGCTTGAGCGTCGACCGCTTCGTGCACCGTGATCTTCAGCAGTTCCTGGACGGGCTGCGGGCTCCGGCCCCATCCGTCCTGCCGGGGGTGGCCGTGACCATGGAGGACCTGCGCCAAGCCTGACCTGCACCGAGCCAGACCTGACCGGACCGACCGGTTCAGGCCGGACGAGCACCGCGCGAGCACCGATGTGACCCGACCCGACCCGGCCGATGGGTTCGGCGCCGTGCCGGGGTCGTCACTCGCGACGAAGCCGTCGGCCGTCGACGTGGACGAGCCGTTCCCTCACGCCCTCAGTCACCTTCAGCCAGCCTCTTTTCCTACGAAGTCCCGAAGTGGATAGCTCCATGCCTCGAACAGCCTCCAAGGCTCCCGGCGACGCGCACGCCAACCGCTGGAAAGCGCTTGTCTTCATCGCGCTCGCCCAGCTGATGGTCGTCCTCGACGCCACCATCGTGAACATTGCCCTGCCCTCCGCCCAGCAGGACCTGGGCATCTCCGACGGCAACCGGCAGTGGGTCGTCACGGCCTACGCCCTGGCCTTCGGCGGTCTGCTCCTGTTCGGCGGCCGGGTGGCCGACCTGTGGGGCCGCAAGCGCGCCTTTGTCATAGGCCTGATCGGCTTCGCCGCCGCCTCCGCGCTCGGCGGCGCGGCGACCAACGGCGCGATGATGTACGGCGCCCGCGCCCTCCAGGGCGTCTTCGGCGCCCTGCTCGCCCCGGCCGCGCTCTCCCTGCTCGCCGTGATGTTCACGGACGCCAAGGAGCGCGCGAAGGCGTTCGGCATTTACGGCGCGATCGCCGGTGGCGGCGGCGCTGTCGGCTTCATCCTCGGCGGTGTGCTCACCGAGTACCTGGACTGGCGCTGGACGTTCTTCGTCAACATCCCGTTCGCGATCGTCGCGGCGGCCGGCGCCTACTTCGTCGTCCGTGAGCCCGAGGGCGGCCGCAACCGTTCCCCGCTCGACAGCCCCGGCGTGGTCCTGTCCACCCTGGGCCTGGTCTCGCTGGTCTACGGCTTCACCCGCGCCGAGTCCGACGGCTGGGGCGACACCACGACCATCTCCCTGTTCGTCGCGTCGGTGGTCCTGCTGCTCGCCTTCGTCCTCACCGAGGCCAAGGTCAAGGCCCCGCTGATGCCCCTGCGCGTGGTCACCGACCGCAACCGCGGCGGCGTCTACCTCTCCCTCGGCATCGCGGTCATCGCGATGTTCGGCTCCTTCCTGTTCCTGACCTACTACCTGCAGGTCGTGAAGGGCTACTCGCCGATCAAGAGCGGGTTCTCCTTCCTGCCGATGGTCGCGGGCATGATGGTCGGTTCGACCCAGATCGGCACGCGTCTGATGACCCGCGTCCCGCCCCGGTTCCTGATGGGCCCCGGCTTTCTGGTGGCCGCGGTCGGCATGTTCCTGCTGGTGCAGCTGGAGACCGGCTCGTCGTACGCCTCGACCGTCCTGCCGGCGCTGGTGCTGCTCGGTCTCGGCATGGGTACGACGTTCAATCCCGCCATGTCCCTGGCTACCCTGGGCGTCGAGCCCCGGGACGCCGGTGTCGCCTCCGCGATGGTCAACACCTCGCAGCAGGTGGGCGGCGCGATCGGTACTGCCCTGCTGAACACGGTCGCCACCTCCGCGACGACCTCGTACGTCAAGGACCACATCACCGGCGCCGCGACGAAGCCGCAGCAGCAGCTGGTCCAGCTGCAGGGAACGGTGCACGGCTACACCAACGCCATCTGGTTCGCCGTCGGCATGCTGGTGCTCGCCGCGCTGATCGTCGTGACCCTGGTCAACGCCGGCCACGCGGGCAGCGAGAGCGTCGAGGACGAGGTGGCGGTGCCGGTGATCGCCCACTGAGGCACCGGGTCCCCCTGAGTCGTGGACGCGCATCCCGGGCCCAGGCTCCCTGAGTGAGCTCCGCACCCGCTTCGTTCGGCTGAAGAACCTCGGCGACGATCTCCATGATCTCGCCGAGGGTCTTCTGCTGCTCTGGGGTCAGCCGCTCGAACAGCGTCTGGCGCACGGCGGTCATATGGCCCGGCGCGGTGCGCCGCAGCACCGCCACACCCTCGTCGGTCAGCACCGCGAACTGGCCCCGCTTGTCGAAGGAGCAGTCCTCGCGGCACACCCAGCCGCTCTTCTCCAGCCGGGCGATCGCGTGCGAGAGGCGGGAGCGCATGATCTTCGCGTTCCTGGCCGGCTCGGTCCCCGGGTGGCCCGGGGCCTCGACGTGCTGGACGAGGAGACCGTAGTAGTAGACGTGCGGCATCCCCGCGTCGCGCTGCATCTGGCGGTCGAGGTGGTCCTCGAGCAGGGTGGTGGCGTGCAGGTACGAGCGCCAGACGCACTGCTCCTCGTCGGTGAGCCGGCGGTGTTGCGGCGCGGCAGGGTCGGATGCCGTGTCATGGGTCGGGGGTTGAGACTGGTGGGCTCGCATGTTGCGGTGTCGCGTATCACGAGCCGCTTGACGCGTCGGGCACGGTGAGTGATCGCTTGGGCGTCGTGGCGGCCGCGAGCGACTACCCAGAGCCAAGCAGCCGAGGAACTCGGCCCGGATGAACCCGATGTAGCCGTCGAAGGCAGGTGGATCGATCTTCTTGAGTTCGTCAGCGAGCATGCTGGGCTCAGCCAGGGCTTCGTCCTCGCGGTCATCCGGATCGCTGAGGATCTCGGACTCGCTGACGCGCGGGCCGTAGTGTGCAGGGGAAGCAGCCACAGGTCGACGGAGGAGTCCATGCCTCGCCCTGTGGAAGGACGTAGTAGACCGTGCCTGTGTCGGGTTCGATGCCGAACGATCATTGCAGGCCATTGATCCGGCATCGGCTCTCGGCTCCGCCACGCCCGGACGGGGAAGGGCATCGCCACCGTGGCAGCCGTTGTCCCGGTCGATGCGGGACGCCGGATGCCCGGCGTCGCTCGCATCGGGGTCCGTCACCGGGTGGCGTCACGGTGTGGAAGCCGCTGGGCGGTGTCCTTGCTGGGGCAGGCCTGCTGCTCCCGGCGGTCGATCCTCTCGCTGATCTTCTCGGCGGCGGTGCGCAGACTGTCCAGTTCGGCGGGGTCGAGCACGTCGTAGACGAGGTCGCGTACCCGGGCCACGTGCCCTGGGGCGGCTTCGGCGAGATGGGCGTAGCCGGCGTCGGTCAGGATCGCGTGGGTGTAGCGGCCGTTGGTGGGGTCGGGTTCGCGGCGGACGAAACCCCGGCGCTCCAGCCTGCTGATCATGTGGGAGAGACGGGACTGCTCGGAGTTGGCGAGGACGGCCAGGTCGCTCATGCGCATGCGGCGTCCCGGCTGGTCGGACAGTCCGGCGAGGACGTAGTACTCGATGTAACTGAGGTTCGCGTCCTGCTGCAGCTGCGCTTCCAGGGCGGCGGGCAGTCTGTGCAGCATCCGGCCGAACTGCTGCCATGTCTCCAGCTCCGCCGGGGTCAGCCAGCGGCGCTGATCGTTCGGGTGCGGAGGCTGTTCAGGCATGCCCGGAGTCTATCTGGCATGAACGTTCACGAGTCGCGGCTCACACTTGAATGTTCATGTGTCCCTGTCCTAAGATGTGACATGAAAATTCAAGTGAAGTGGCCGGCCTCGCATCGGCGGCCCATCAAGGAGAAGACCGCATGAGTGACCTGAAGATCGCCGTCATCCTCGGCAGCACCCGGCCCGGCCGCAACGGCAAGGTTGTCGCGGACTGGGTGGTGGACCGGTCCGGCGCCCGCACCGGCGTCGAGTACGAGCTGGTCGACCTTGCCGACTACCCGCTGCCCCACCTGGACGAGGCCATTCCGCCGGCCATGGGTCAGTACCAGGGTGAGCACACCAAGGCCTGGGCGGCCAAGATCGCCGAGTTCGACGGGTACATCTTCGTGACCCCCGAGTACAACCACTCCACCTCCGGCGTACTCAAGAACGCTATCGACTACCTGTACGGCGAGTGGAACAACAAGGCCGCCGCCTTCGTCTCCTACGGTTCTCTCGGCGGCGCTCGGGCCATCGAGCACCTGCGGGCCGTGGCCAGCGAACTGCAGCTGGCCCACGTGCGTCAGCAGCTGTCTTTCTCGCTGTTCACCGACTTCGAGAACTTCTCCGTCTTCAAGCCGGGCGAGCAGCACGACGCTGCCGCGACCACCCTGTTCGACCAGCTGGAGTCCTGGGCCCGCGCCCTCAAGACGGTCCGGGTCTGACGCCTCGCCCCTCGGAGGGCGGGCGACGGGAAGACCGTCCATCTGAGGTGCGTCCCGGAACCTGACTGCGGTCAGGTTCCGGGACCGCACCCGGGAGTCCCACTGTCTGCGGAAACGTCTGAGCCTGGAGAAATGGCCTGTGGCAGCCGAGAAGGCGAAGCCGCAGGCCGGCGGGCATGCCGTCGCTCACCTCGCTCCAACCCTGCGTATCCCGTGCGCCGCGCCGGACGGCGAGTTCGAGTCTGCCGTGCCGACTGCCCTCAGCGTTCGCATGCCGACCTCCCATACATCCGAACCGCATCAGCCTGTGCGAGAGGAACAGAGACCGTGACGAGTGGACTGACAGAGGAGGAGGCGGAAGCGTATGTGCACGGTGTGTGTTTCAAGACCGGCCCGCCCGAGCGGACCGGGGTGGAGACGGAGTGGCTGCTCCAGGACTTCCGCGACCCTGGACTGCCGGTATCCGTCGACCGGTTGAACGCTGCCCTCGCGCCGGCCGAAGTCGCGGGCGCCCTATCCGGAGGCAGCAGGATCACCCGTGAGCCGGGTGGGCAGGTGGAGCTGAGCTCTCCTGCGGCCCTGTCCCTCACCGCGTGCGTCGAGGCGATGGCCGCGGATCTCACCGTACTGCGCGAGGCCGTCGAGAGGGCCGGCCTGATACTGGTCGGCCAGGGTCTCGACCCGTACCGCGAACCGCCTCGCATACTCGACCATCCCCGCTACCGGGCCATGGAGAGGTTCTTCGACCGCGAGGGCCCCTCGGGCCGCGTCATGATGCGGCGTACCGCCGCCGTCCAGATCAACCTGGACGGCGGGGACGAGTCCCACAGTTTCTCCGGCTATCGCTACCGCTGGGAACTCGCCCACCGTGTCGGCCCCGTCCTGGTAGCCGCCTTCGCCAACTCCCCGATCGTGGACGGCCGGCCCAGCGGATGGCTGTCCACGCGGCAGGCCGTCTGGTCCCGGATGGACGCCGGCCGCACCCACCAGCCCCGCTACCACGCCGACCCCCGCGTCTCCTGGACCCGCTACGCGCTCGACGCGAAGGTGATGTGCATACCGGGCGACGACAACGGCGACTGGACCGCGCCCCCGGATCTGACCTTCCGTGACTGGCTGCGCGGCACACCAGGACTGCGGCGGCCGGCCCTGGCCGACCTGGACTACCACCTCAGCACCCTGTTCCCGCCGGTCAGACCGCGCGGCTGGCTCGAACTGCGGATGACCGACGCACAGAACGGCGACGACTGGATCGTGCCGACCGTGCTGGCCGCGACCCTGCTCAACGACCCCGCTGCCGCCGATGCCGCCTACGCGGCAACGGAGCCGCTCTGCCAGGACATACGGCCCGTCCCCTCCGACGACATCTGGCAGCGGGCGGCTCGCATCGGCCTGGCCGACCCGGACCTCGCCAAGGCGGCCCGCGCCTGCTTCGCCGCGGCCGACAGCGCCCTGGCGCGCCCCGGGGCCTCCGCGGTCCTGCGGCAGGCGCTGGCCGATTTCGCCGAGCGCTACCCAGAACGTGGCCGATGCCCCGCCCATGACCAACTGGACGCGCTCCGCCGCACCTGACCCTCCGAAAAGGCATGCCGTGACGAACTCTCACACCGACTCCAGTACGGCCCGAAACGGGGCCACATCCCACCCCACTGCCGCACCATCCCCAGACGCACCCGCTTGCCCGGCCGAGGGGACAGCCGTACGACCGGCCGGGACCCCGTCCGCCGCCGCTCGCACCGCGCTGGAGACCGCCCGGCGCCGGACCCTGAGCCTCACCGACCCGCTCACCGACAAGGACCTCACCGCCCAGCACTCACGGCTGATGTCCCCCCTGGTATGGGACCTCGCCCACATCGCCAACCAGGAAGACCTGTGGCTGGTGCGCACGGCCGGCCGTCGCCCCGGCCTGCGCCCCGACCTCGACCCGCTCTACGACGCCTTCCAGCACCCCCGTGCCGACCGCCCGGCCCTGCCCCTGCTCGACCCGGCCGCCGCTCGCGACTACTTGGACGCGGTGCGCACCGAAACCTGGGACGTGCTGGCAGGCGTGGACACCTCACCCGACAACCCCGATCCGCTGCTCGCCGACGGATTCGTGTTCGGCATGCTCGCCCAGCACGAACAGCAGCACGACGAGACCATGCTCGCCACTCTCCATCTACGCCAGGGCGCACCCGTCCTGCACGCGCCCGCACCGCCCCGCGCACCCGCCGACGCCGCCCGGCTGCCCCGCGAAGTGCTGGTCCCCGGCGGCCCGTTCACCATGGGCACCAGCACCGAGCCGTGGGCCCTGGACAATGAACGCCCGCACCACACCGTGGACGTCCCCGCCTTCTGGCTGGACACAGTGCCCGTCACCAACGCCGCCTACCAGGAGTTCATCGCGGCCGACGGCTACCGCAACCCCCAGTGGTGGACGCCCGAGGGGTGGCAGCACGTCCAGGAGACCGAGCTCGAGGCGCCCTTGTTCTGGCACCGGGAGCACGGGCGGTGGCTGCGCCGCCGGTTCGGGATCATCGAGGAAGTCCCCGCCGACGAACCCGTACTGCACGTGTGCTGGTACGAAGCCGACGCATACGCCCGCTGGGCGGGGAGGCGGCTGCCGACCGAGGCGGAGTGGGAGAAGGCGGCACGGCACGACCCCGCGACGGGCCGCTCCCGACGCTATCCCTGGGGCGACGCGGAGCCCGGCCCCGAGCACGCCAACCTTGGGCAGCGACACCTCCAGCCGGCCCCGGTCGGCAGCTACCCGGCCGGGGCCGCACCCAGCGGCGCCCGGCAGCTGATCGGCGACGTCTGGGAGTGGACGGCCTCGGACTTCACCCCCTACCCCCACTTCACCGCCTTCCCCTACAAGGAGTACTCCGAGGTCTTCTTCGGCCCCGAATACAAGGTGCTGCGCGGCGGCGCCTTCTCCGTCGCCCCGGTCGCCTGCCGGAGCACCTTCCGCAACTGGGACTACCCGATCCGGCGGCAGATCTTCGCCGGCTTCCGCACCGCCCGAGACGCCTCCGAGAACGGACGCGACTGATGTGCCGCCACCTCGCCTACGTAGGCCCGCCCGTAACACTCGCGCGGCTGCTCACCGAACCCCCGCACAGCCTGTACGAGCAGTCCTGGCAGCCGGCCAGACAGCGCCACGGGACGGTCAACGCCGACGGATTCGGCGTCGGCTGGTACCCGGACGAGGCGGACACCTCCGAGGGCGACGCCGGTTTCCCCCGGCCCGCCCGCTACCGGCGGGCGGTGCCCATCTGGGCCGACGCGAACCTCCCCGAGCTGACAGGGACAATCCGCAGCCACGCGGTGCTGGCCGCCGTCCGCTCGGCCACCGAGGGCACCACCCAGGACGAGACGGCAGCCGCGCCCTTCCGCGACGGCCGCTGGCTGTTCAGCCACAACGGCGCCGTCCCCGACTGGACACGACTGCCCACCGGCCTCACCCCCGCCGAGATGCTGGCGCTGGACGCACACAGCGACTCGGCCCTGCTGTGGGCCATGATCGTGCGACGCCTGCGACAGGGCGAACCGCCCGCCGGCGCCCTGGCCGCAGTGGTCCGTCAGGTCGCCGCGGCCAGGCCCACCGCTCGGCTGAACTTCCTGCTCACGGACGGCCACACGATCGCCGCCACCGCCTGGGGCGACACCCTGTGGTACCGCACGGGACCCGCCACGGCGCTCGTCGCCTCCGAGCCCGACGACACGCCCGGTGACTGGCGGGAAGTCCCCGACCGCTCCCTGCTCCTGGCCACCACGGCCAGCGTCCGGATCCTCCCACTGCACACCCCACGCCCGCACCACAAGGAATCACAGCTGATGACCGACGGCGATTTCATCCTCGACGACCAGCTGCCCGCCGACTACTTCACCTCGAGGCTCCATGCCGACGCGCGCGAGGGCCTGAGCAGTGCGCCGCGCACACTGCCGCCCAAGTGGTTCTACGACAAGCGGGGCAGCGAGCTGTTCGAGCAGATCACTCGGCTGCCGGAGTACTACCCCACTCGGGTCGAACAGGAAATTCTCACCCGCCGTGCCCCGGAGATCGCCGCACTGACCCGGGCCGCCACCCTGATCGAGCTGGGCTCCGGCTCCTCCCGCAAGACCAGGCTGCTGCTCGATGCCCTCACCGCCACTGGCACCCTGCGCCGCTACGCGCCCCTGGACGTCAGCGCCTCCGCCCTGGAAGAGGCAGGCCGCGCCATCCGCCGCGACTACCCGGGGCTCACCGTCTCCGCCACCGTGGCCGACTTCGAAACCGGCCTCGCTCTGTCCGACGAACCCGGCCCGCGCCTGCTGGCATTCCTCGGCAGCACCATCGGCAACTTCGACGCCGAGCAGCGCGGCACCTTCTACCGGACCCTGGCGCACGCGCTGAGCAGCGACGACGTACTTCTGCTCGGCGCCGACCTCGTCAAAGACCCCGAGATCCTGGTCCGTGCCTATGACGACGCGGCCGGCGTCACCGCCGACTTCAACAAGAACGTGCTGCACGTCCTCAACCGCGAGCTCGGCGCCGACTTCGACCCCGACCTCTTCGATCACATCGCTCTGTGGAATCCCGAATTCGAGCGCATCGAGATGAGGCTGCGCTCCCGCACCGCCCAGACCGTCAAGATCCCCGACCTTGATCTCACCCTCGACTTGGCCGCAGGCGAGGACCTGCGCACCGAACTGTCGTGCAAGTTCCGCCGCGACGCTCTCACCGCCGAACTCAAGGAGGGCGGCTTCACCGTCCGCCACTGGTGGACCGACCCGGCCGCCCGCTTCGCCCTCGTCATGGCAGTGCCGAAGTCAACTTGACCTGGCCCTATAGGGCCAGGCTTGGAGGTAGTGCCCAGCTGGCTGCTGGGTGGACTCCTCCGTCCAGACACCCCTATGGGGTGGCAGGGACGTGTGACTCACGCCCCGCAGTCCACGCAGCCTCGCCCTTGCGGGCGATGTTGCGGGAGGCATTCCGGTCTGCGTGGGCAACGACCCCGCAGTTCCGGCAGGTGAACAGGGCCTGGCTTGCCCGGTTCTTCTTGTCGATGTGGCCGCACTCGCAGCACTGCTGCGAGGTGTAGGCGGGATCGACGAAGACCACGGGCACGCCGGCCGGCTTGGCTTTGTAGACGATGAAGTCCCCGAGCTGGGCGAAGGCCCAGGAGTGGAGTGCGACCCGTTGGGGCTTGCGGAGCCGTACCCTCTGCCGGATTCCCTTGAGTTCTTCCAGGGAGATCCCAGCCGAGGTGCGTTCAGCCTCGGTCACGATCGTCTTGGCGATGACGTGGTTGGTGTTCTTGGCGTGCCGCAGCTCTTTGCAGGCACGGGCCTTGAGTCGTCGCTTGGCGGACTTGGTGCCCTTCTTCTGGAGCTTGCGCCGCAGGTCGAGCTGCCGCTTGCGGTGCCGGCTCAGGCCGCGCCCCCCGGCCTGGTAGCCGGTGGATGTGGTGGCGATGTCGGCGATGCCGAGGTCCACGCCGATGAAGGCGGCCGGCTCGTACTGCTCGGCCTCGGGTACTTCGCAGACGGCGATCAGGTAGAAGGCACCGTCGCGTTCGATGAGGTCGGATTCGCCTTTTCGGTGCTGCTGAAGGGTCTTGAGTGCGTCCGGGGAACAGGCGAACCGGACGTTCTTGATGCGCCCGGCGGTGGTCCAGATCGACACCGTCTGCTGGTTGTCGACGATCAAGTATTTCCCATGCCGCGCGGGTTGGGCGTCACGTAATTCCCCACCCTCCCGGTCACCTTTCCCCATGAGGAGGGCGGAGGGCGGAGCCGTCCAGCCGTTCCCGGTTTGAGTCACTGCTCGTGCGCGGAGAAGACCAGTACCTCCGGCGGGGGCAGGTGTCGTCACGGTGACCACGGGGGTCTAAGATCACGCCCTACTTTCATCGCTCTGATGCGGAAGGACTTTGATGGCCAACATGAGGAACCGGATAGCCACCCTGCTGGCGGCGACCGCCGTGACGGTCGGTCTCTCCCTCAGCACTGGTGCGGGCACCGCCGCGGCAGCGCCTCAGCTCACCGTCACGATAAGCTCGTATCAGGCGACCCATTCGGCGGTTGTTTACCTCTACGCCGACGGAACTACGCCGGATACTTGAATCCTCCCCTCCCTGAAGGGAGGGGATTCCTCACCCTCCAGGGTTGATGTGGGGATTTCTGGCTCAGGCTGCTTGACGGGACAGCGTCCCGCCGAGTCTTCCGCCCTCAGCACCAGCCGGGTTGAGACCAGCCCGGATGAGCATCACGCGGGCGGAGTTCTTGTCTCTCGGAGAGGAGACTCCGCATCGCGTGCAGGTGTAGGTGCGCATCCCCAGCGGCAGTGCGTGCTTGGCTCTCGCATCGCAGTGCGCGCAGTCCATCGTGGTGTGCGCGGGGTGTACCAGGTGCACGGTGCGTCCGTGCTTGCGGCCCATCTCGATCAGGGCCGTCTTGGTTGCGCCGATGGCGGCGTCGGCGGCTTTCCTGGCCATGGTGGATTTCGCGAGGAACTTCGGCTTGAAGTCCTCGACCGCAAGCGCGTCGTGGTCGCGGACCACGCGCTTGGCCCACTTGCGGGCAGTGTCCTGCCGCTGGCGTGCGACCTTCTTGTGCAGCTTCGCGACCTGCTTCTTCGCCGCCTTGTAGCCCTTCGACCCGCGCTGGCCCTTCGCCGGTTCACGGCGGGACATCATCCGCTGGTAGCGGGTCAGCTTCGCGGCGCCCTTCTTGCCGTACTCGGCGTGCGGCAAGTCGTGCGCGTCGGACGTGGTGGTCGCGATCTCCTTCACGCCCCAGTCCACGCCGATCACACGGCCGGTCTCCGCAAGCGGCTGCACCTCGGCGGGAACAACGAACGAGCAGTACCAGTGCCCGAGACTGTCCTGATAGACACGCACCGACGACGGGTGAGCAGGCAAGTTCCGCGACCACACCATGGTCAGGGCGATGCCGCCCGCCAGGTGCAGCCGTCCGTCCTTGAGACGGAACCCACGCTTGGTGTAGTTGAGGCTCGGCAGCGCTCCGCGCTTCTTCTTGTACTTCGGCATCCCGGCCCGGCGGTGCATGGGCAGCCGGTCTTTGATGTCTTTCTGCGCCTTGGCGCGGGACTTGCCGAAGTCGCGTATGAGCTGCTGCTGCGGGACGCTGGAGCCTTCGCGGAGCCACGGGGCCTTGGTGCGGGCCTCAGTCAGCATCTTGTCGAGCTGCGCCGGACCGCACGTCCGCTTCTCGCCGGTGGCCTTGTTGTGCAGATGGATGGTCTTGGACTTGGCAACGCACTCGTTCCAGACCCAGCGGCACCGGTCCCACTCGCGCATCAAGGCGGTGTAGGCCGTGGACGACACGCGAAGCCGGAACGTCCACCGGGCATACCCGGCGTCCTCGGCTGTCTGCATCGTCGTCATGGCCCCATCATGGCCCTACAGTTGTCTCATGATCAAGCTGAACCTACGAATGACCGAAGACCTTCATGCCCGTCTCGTCGTCCGGGCGACTGCGGACCGGCGGTCCCTCAACGCTGAGATCCTGCACTTCATCGAGGTCGCCCTCAGCGCTTCCGTGGTGGACGCCGAATCGCCCGGCGGCGATTCGGCTACCTCTGCCCCGCTACGCGGGAAGCCGAATTCCTCCCCTGCCTGAAGGCCGGGGCCTCCTCCGGTTATCCGGTGAGACCGATCACGTCCATCTGCTCGTGCACTACCCGCCGAAGGTCGCTTTGTCCCGGCTGGTAGGCAGCCTCAAGGGCGTCTCCGCCCGCAGGCTCCGCCAGGAGTCCCCGCACACATCCGCAAGTACCTGTGGGGCGAACACTTCTGGTCCCCGTCCTACTTCGCTGCCTCCTGCGGCGGCGCACCCCTCGCCGTCATCAAGGAGTACATCGAGAACCAGAAGCGTCCTGGCCAAGGACAACGGTGCAGACCCGTGATCCTGCACGGGCCAGGACAATCGAGAGAAGCGCTTCCTCCCGGGCGTGACGCCCCCGGGTTCCGTGCTAGATCGTGTTGAAGCGTCTCTGATCAGCTAAGCGATCGCATGCAAGACGTGGTGTCTGGCGTGGGTTGTGCCCATCGTGGCGTGGGCGTGGAGGTGGAATCCCGCGCCCAGTGCTGCTCCGCGTGGCCTGTGTCGGCTGGTGGTGGGTGTGCTGGTCGTTGTCACGCCGACGTTGTGTTTCGGGGAGGATATCGGTGTCGTTGCATGCCGGCTCTGGCGCACCTGATGTTCGACTCTGGCCGTGTAGGCGTCAGGAGAGCAGGTCGATCTTCTGTCCAATGTCATGCTGTTCTGCCTGCTGGTAGGCAACCCACGCCAGAGCAAGGTCTTGCCAGGGAAGTCCGACAGGGGCGTAGACGGAGCGGTCCGTCGCGCTGGTACGTCCTGGATGGTCGCCACGCAGAACCTCGCTGAGTGTGGCCTGAGCAGCCGAGGCTGCAAGGCCGGCGGCCGACAGAGCGCCCATGGTCGCGGCGAGTTCTCGGTCGTCGACGACCAGGAGTGCAGATTCCAGCAAGTCGGCAGAGAGTTCCTGTTTGCCGGGTTCGTCGGCTCCCAGGCTTGTGACGTGCTGCCCTGGCCGCGTATCCGCCAGCCGGAGCAGCGGTGAGCGTGACCAGGTGGCGAGCAGGACGATGTCAGCGGCCGCGGTGACCTGTGTGGCAGATGTCAGGAGGCGGCCGTTGTGGTGTGAGGCGAAGGCGTTGGCGCGATCCGGATCTGAGTCGTGAACGACGATCTCGCGATGCCGTCGCAGGGTACTCAGGCCACGCACCATGAGCTCGGCCTGTGCGCCTGCGCCGATCACTCCGAGTACTGAGCCTTCCGTAGGTGCGGGGCCGGCGAGAAGGTGGGTTCCCAGGGCCGCAGCCAGGCCAGTGCGCCATGCGGTGATGGTGGCGGAATCCATCAGCGCGAGGAGCTCACCGTTGTGACCGCTGTGAAGGCAGACAACTCCGCGCAGAGCTGGTCGGGCTCCCGGGAATTTGGCGTTGACCTTCACGGTGTACGCCTCGATGCCAGGCAGTAGCCCAGGGATCAGAGCCGTGGCCGTTCCGGGAAATGGCAGGTCAGTACGTATCCGTTGCCCGGCTATCGGGGAGAGGGCGGCGCGGAAGCCGTCGCGCAGCGCAGCTATGCAAGACACCGGCTCCAGCACGGCCTGCAAGTCACTTCGAGTCAGTAGGCGGGTCATTCGCTCATGATCTCTCAGGGCTCCATCGGTTTGCGGCGCAGGCGCTGGCCTGGTTGCAGGGTCCGTGAGTTCGTCGTTCCGGCAGCACAGATGTCGGGCTCGCGCTGTCAGCCGGACTGCTCGCGGTGATCATTTCGCGGTGCCAGGCCGGGGATCGGCCGCGGTGGTCCGTAGACGCGCCATCCGTTCCCGGTGGCGCAGCCACCACTACAACGGACACCGGCTGCACCGATCCCGGCAACAGCTACCGCCCAGTGCGACCGAGCAGCACGCAATCGTGCACGACCTCGACGACCGAAGCCTGCTCCGCACCAGGGTTTTCGGCGGCATCGTCAACGAGGATCGATACGCCGCGTGACCTGCAACGACGACATTTCGAGCCCCCACAGGCTGGGGAGCGTCAGCCCAGCCCCAGCCGGGGTATCTCCCGTCCCGGGGAAAGGTTCATCACCATGAGCAGGCCGGCCTCGCGAGTCCTGTCGTAGGCGGCCTGGTCCATGACGCCCAGCTGGAACCAGACCGCCTTGGCGCCGATCGCCACAGCCTGGTCGGCGATGCCTCCGGCGAGGTCGGAGTTGACGAACACGTCCACCACATCCACCGGGAAAGGGATTTCCGCGAGGGAAGCGTAGCCCTGCTCACCGTGCACCGTCTCGGCCTTTGGGTGCACGGGCACGACTCTCTTGCCGATGCGCTGCAGCTTCTCGGCCACGCGGTAAGCGGCCCGTTCGGGGTTGTCGGACAGGCCCACCACGGCCCAGGTGTCTCCGGCAGCGGTGAGAATCTGCCTTATTGTCGTGTCATCGCCATAAATCGTCATGCCCGGCACCGCCGTCCGGTGGTGAGTTCCGTACCGGTTACCGCCAACCGCATGATCATGGGGAGTGCCAGGTCTGTGGACTTCGTCAGTCGCATGAGCAGACCAGAATACTGTATGCAATAGACGCCACCGCCTCGGCGCCCGCCGTTCGACAGGAGTAGCAGCGGAAGGTCCTCATCCGCCAGGAGCGCCGCGCGCGCCAACTCGGTGTGCGCCGCTCCGCGGTACGGAGCACTCATCGCGCCTCAGGATGTCCGCACGCGGCGATGGTTCCGGGGCCGCCTGTACATGATGATCAACGAGACCGAGGCCGCCGCGGAGTCCGGAGTCCCAGGGTTCGCGCCGTCCGAACTCCACCCGGTGATCTGGGCCGCGGCGGCCGCGCACTGGACGACCCATCAGTAGACTCACAGCCAAGAAACGCAAACTCACTCGTCTCCCTGTCACATCTTGCCGAGCTGTTTTGTCAATGGTGTGTAATCCCCATCACGGGAACAGGAGATCGCTTTGATGCCCGTCTCAATCACTTCGGCAACTCCTTCGCGGCCACATTCCAGAGGCACATCGATTCAGCGGGCAAGGTGGTGTCGAACTTTAGGCCGCTGAACACGACACAGGAACTGATGAAGTGCGGCGCCAGCCACATCAAAGGCTGTGACTTATCCATAGATGGGCACACCAAGGAGGCTGCGCGCGCCGGGGAGAGCTCGGTCGGCCTTCGCCTGATCGCAATCCGGCGGGAGCCAACCTCTTCACCGGTGCTGAGCGCGCCGCCCTGGAACTGCGCAACTGACGGAACAGGGCACGCACCCGCATCGCCGACGCGTCCGCCGATGTCTCGGGCGAGGGCCGGGCGAATACCGCCCAGCACGACGACGAGGACCAGCTCGACGCCCGGATATTCCTCACCTCCGTCGTGAATTCCTCTCACCTCATCAACGTCATCAACCGGCAGCCGCCGCCGACCACCGGCCCGGCAGGCTCTGATGGCCAGAGACTGCCGTACCGCACGCCGGGACTTGGCCGTGGTACCCCCGTTCACGGGCGGTGTGAGCCGCCTGAACACCGCCGAGCCGCGGCGCGCCCGTGCCAAGGCGCATCGGGTGGCGCAGGTGCGGAGTGGGGTTTGCGCCAGACACGGGCGCCCCGCGGGCTCATGCGGGACGGCGTCCATAAAACCTGACAAATCGGCATATAGCGTCAAAACTGCAACAGTGAAGCGGCGCTTGACTCGCTGCCAGATTGAGTTCAAGCTTCGTTTAAACCGGTTCAAGTCCTGGTCATCTGTTCGCCACCAGCGGCGCCATGGCCTGGGGGCATCCCGCTCCGGTACGGAAGGCAGTGCTGTACAAGCGCTTCTCCCACGTGCCGGGACGCCGTCGAACCGGGGAGCAGTCGCAGGTTCTTCCGTCGACAGAAACTGGAGTCGCGCATGGCCCGTCGTCTCACGATTGCGGATGTGGCGCAGTTGGCCGGGGTGTCCCGCGCGACTGTTTCCTTCGTCCTCAACGACCGACCCGGTGTGGCCCGCGCCACGCAGGAGCGCGTCCGCGCGGCCGCCGAGGAACTGGGTTGGACCCCGAGCCGCAGTGCGCGGGCGCTGTCCACCGGCCGGGCACGGGCCGTGGGGCTCGTCCTGACCCGCGAACCCGACCTCATCGGCACCGATCCGTTCTTTCCGGCGTTCATGGCGGGCATCGAGTCGGTGATCTCGGAGACCGGGGACGGCCTGATGCTGCAGATCAGCCGCCCCGGAGACGAAATGGAGACCTACCGCCGGCTGGCGGCCGACCGGCGGGTCGACGGCGTGTTCCTCACGGACCTGCGCGTGGACGATCTCCGGCCGGCGCTGGTGGACGAACTGGGTCTGCCCGCGGTCGTGGTGGGCGCCGTCGAGGGTGGCTCCCATCTGCCGACGGTGAATCTGGACGACCGCCCGGCGGTCCGCCACGCCGTGCACCACCTGGTGGAACTGGGTCACCGCGACATCGCGTACGTGGCCGGCCCGGAAGAGTTCGTGCACGCTCGGCGCCGCCGTCAGGCGTGGGCCGACGCGCTCGCCGAAGCGGGTCTGCCGTCCGGGCCGGTACTGCCCGGAGGCTTCACCGCCGAGGGCGGAGCCCGGGCGACCCAGGTGCTTCTCGCCCGGGCCACTCCGCCCACTGCCATCGTGTACGCCAATGACCTGTCGGCCACTGCCGGAATAGCCGTCGCCCAGGAGGCCGGTCTGCTGCTTCCCGACGACCTCTCGATGGTCGGTTTCGATGACGTGCCCCTCGCCTCCTGGACCCGCCCGCCGCTGACGACCTGCCGCGCCAACCCGGCCAGTTGGGGCAGGGCCGCCGCGCTGGCGCTCGTGGAGGTCATCGAACAGGGCACCACCGCAGACGTCGAACTGGACCCGGCCACGCTGGTACTGCGCGGCTCGACCGGCCCCGCACCCACCCGTGGGGGCCGATGACCGCCGGCGACGGTGGTACCCAGACTTTCCCTCCTTGAGAAACGCGGCCGACGCAAGCCCAGCGACGTCGGCACTGCCAACTGATCCCACCCAGTGAGAACGGAACCTCCAATGAAGAAGGCTCTTATCGCATTGCTGCCCGTGGCCGCCCTGACGCTCGCCGCGTGCGGCGGCGGATCGGGCTCCGGTAGCGCCTCCAACGACGCCCGTGGACCCATCACGATCTGGTACTCCAACAACGCGCAGGAAGTCGCTTGGGGAAAAAGCATGGTGGCCGCCTGGAACGCCGCCCACCCCGATGAGAAGGTGACGGCGCAGGAGATACCCGCCGGCAAGAGCTCCGAGGAGGTCATCGGCGCGGCGATCACTGCGGGTAACGCGCCGTGCCTGGTCCTCAACACCGCACCGGCGGCCGTGCCCGGCTTCCAGAAGCAGGGCGGGCTGGTCGCGCTCGACGAGTTCCCCGACGCCAAGCAGTACCTGGAGTCCCGTGTCGGCGACCGGCTCACCCAGTACGCGTCCCCGGACGGCAAGTACTACCAGATGCCGTGGAAGAGCAACCCGGTGATGATCTTCTACAACAAGGAGCTCTTCAAGAAGGCCGGGCTGGACGCCGAGAACCCCAAGCTGGCGAGCTACCAGGACTTCCTGAAGACCTCGCGCAAGCTGGTGGAGAGCAGCGGCGCCAAGGCCGCCATCTGGCCCGCGCCGACCTCCGAGTTCTACCAGTCCTGGTTCGACTTCTACCCGCTGTTCGCGGCCCAGACCGGCAAGCAGTTGGTCGAGGACGGCAAGGCCCAATTCGCCTCGCCCGAGGGCATCAAGGCCGCCGAGCTGTGGAAGACCATGTATTCCGAGGGCCTGGTCCCCAAGGAGATGTTCAACGGCGACGCCTTCGGTGAGGGCAAGTCCGCGATGGCCATCGTCGGTCCGTGGGCGGTCGCCGTCTACGGCGACAAGGTGGAGTGGGGCGCCGTCCCGGTGCCGACGGCCGACGGTGCGGCCGCCAAGGGCACCTTCAGCGACGAGAAGTCCATCGGCATGTACACCTCCTGCAACAACCGGGGGACCGCCTGGGACGTCATGAAGTTCGCCACCGGCAAGGAGCAGGACGGCAAGCTCCTCGAGGCGACCGGCCAGATGCCGATGCGCACGGACCTGACGGCCGCCTTCCCGTCCTACTTCTCCGCGCACAAGGAGTACGAGGTCTTCGCAGAGCAGGCCGCCCACACGATCGAGTCCCCGAACGTGCCGAACTCGGTCGAAATTTGGCAGACGTTCCGCGACGCGTACACCAAGTCCGTCATCTTCGGCAAGGGGGACCTCACCGGCACCCTGAAGGAAGCGGCCGGCAAGGTCGACAAGATGGCAGAGGGCCAGTGATCCGCGGCCATGTCCTCTACACACCATGACACCCACGGCCCCGGGCGCGGCAAGCCCGGGGCCGGGAGGGGCACAACGGAGCGGAGACAGCTCTGGCGGCTGCGGCTCGGCGGACACCAGCCCATCGGCATGCTGTTCGTCTCGCCGTACCTGATCTACCTGGCCGCGGTCTTCGTGTATCCGCTCGGCTTCGCCGTGTGGTTGTCCTTCCACGACTACTTCTTCACTGCCCCCGGTGCACAGGTGGACCGGCCCTTCGTGGGGTTTGACAACTACACCACGGTGCTCTCCGATCCCGAGGTGTGGCGTTCCTTCCTCAACATCGCCGTATTCCTCGTCATCAACGTGCCACTGACCGTGGTGTCCTCGCTGCTCCTCGCCAGCGCACTCAACAGGAAGCTGCGTTTCCGTTCGTTCTTCCGGACGGCCTACTACATCCCCTATGTCACGGCCAGCGTCGCGGTCGTGGGCGTGTGGATCTTCCTGTTCAACACCAACGGACTGGTGAACCAGGCCCTCGGACCGCTCGCACCGGACCCCTCGTGGCTGGTGAACTCCCATCTGGCGATGCCGACCGTCGCGGTCTTCGTCGCCTGGAAGCAACTGGGCTTCTTCGTGGTGCTGTACCTGACGGCACTGCAGAACGTGCCCAACGAGCTGTACGAGTCGGCAGCACTCGACGGAGCGGGGAAGTTCCGGATGTTCCGGTCGATCACGATTCCCGCGGTGCGTCCCGCCACGCTCCTGGTCCTGGTCCTGGCCACCGTCACAGGGGCCAACCTGTTCACCGAGCCCTACCTGCTCACCAGCGGTGGCGGGCCCGACGGTGCCACCACCTCGCCCGTCCTGCTGATGTACCAGCGGGGTCTGCAGCAGGGGCACCCCGACGAGGCCGCCGCCATCGGCGTGATCCTCGTCGTGCTGATCACGGCCGTATCACTCGCCTACCGGCGCTTCATAGAGAGGGACTGAGATGAACGCCGACGTCACAGCCTCGTCCGGGCCGAAGCACCGGCGCAAGGCGGATACCGCGGGACCGGCGTCCGGGTCGATCTGGTCGAAGATCGCGCTGCTCATCGGAGCGTTCGCTTTCCTCTTCCCCTTCTACTACATGATCATCGGCTCCCTGCAGACGGAGCCCGACTCCAGCCCGACGGGGGCCTTCCCCAACCCGGGCAACCTGAGCCTGCACAACTACGCCGCAATCAACTCAGCCATCTCGCTGGGGCGCTCGCTGGTGAACTCCGGGATCTTCACCGGTGGTGTCATCATCTGCACCACCTTCTTCGGCCTCCTCGCCGGCTACGCACTGGCGCGCCTGCACTTCCGGGGCCGGAGCTCCACCTTCGCCCTGGTGTTGCTGGTGCAGGTCGTCCCCTTCCAGCTGCTGATGATCCCGCTGTACGTGCTGATCGTCCGCAACTACGGCCTGGCAGACTCGTACCTGGGCATGATCCTGCCGTTCGCGATCAACACCAGCGCCGTCTTCATCTTCCGGCAGTTCTTCCTGCAACTGCCGCCCGCCATGTTCGAGGCGGCCCGCATGGACGGGGCGTCGGAGCTGCAGATCCTGTTCCGCATCGCGGTGCCGCTCTGCCGGCCCGCCCTCGTCTCGGTGGTGCTGCTGAGCTTCACCGGGCCGTGGAACGAGTTCCTCTGGCCGTTCCTGGTGACCAAGCAGCAGGACATGCAGCCACTGGCCGTCTCCCTGGCCAACTACATCAGCACCGTCTCCTCGGCCGCCGCCAACCCGTTCGGCGCCATCCTGGCCGGGGCGTGTGTGCTGGCGGCTCCCGCGGTGGCGCTCTACATCGCCTTCCAGAGCCGCTTCTCCTCCACTGACATCGATTCCGCCACGAAGGGCTGAACCCTGTGACCCACAGCACCACCAACCCGATCCGCTATCGCCTCACCAGGGTCGGCGTCGTCATGTCCCCCCTGGACGGCGAGGCCAATGAGGTCGAGGGCGTGCTCAACCCCGCCTCCGGCCGGACGCCGGACGGGACGCTGCACCTGCTGCCGCGCCTGGTCGCGGAGGGCAACGTCTCCCGCGTCGGGCTCGCCGAGGTCGTCGTCGAGAACGGCATGCCCACCGGTGTCGAGCGCCGCGGCGTGGTCCTCGCCCCCGACGCGGGCTGGGAGCGCGGGAAGAACAACGCCGGCGTGGAGGACCCCCGCATCACCTGGATCGAGGCCCTCGGCCGGCACGTGATGTCCTACGTGGCGTACGGCCCGCTCGGCCCCAAGCCGGCGCTCGCCGTCTCCGAGGACCTGGTGAACTGGGAGCGCCTCGGCCCGATCCAGTTCGAGTACCAGGCCGACCTGGACACCGACCTCAACCTCTTCCCCAACAAGGACGTCGTGCACTTCCCCGAGCCCGTGCCGGGCCCGGACGGCGAACTGTACTTCGCCATGCTGCACCGCCCGATGTGGGACCTGGGCTGGTTCCGTCCGGGTGAGGGCGTGCACCTGCCCGCGGGCGTGACCGACGAGCGTCCGGGCATCTGGATCTCTTATGTCCCGGTCGACGAGGTCAAGCACGACATCCGCGCGCTGACCCGGCCGCGCCACCACCGCCTGGTCGCGCTCTCCGAGCACCCCTGGGAGGAGCTCAAGATCGGTGCCGGCCCCGCCCCGATCCGGGTCGAGGAGGGGTGGCTGCTCATCCACCACGGTGTCTCCGGCCATATCGAGGACCCTTTCGCCCAGGTGCAGACGGTCAGCTACGCGGCCGGCGCGATGATCCTCGACCCCGCGGACCCGGCCACGGTGCTCTCGCGTACCACCGAGCCGCTGATGGCTCCGGAGACCGAGGAGGAGCGCTCCGGCACCGTGCCCAACGTGGTGTTCCCGACCGCCATCGAGGAGATCGACGGCGTGCGGTACGTCTTCTACGGCATGGCCGACGCCCACATCGGCGTGGCCCGCCTGGACCGGGCCGAGTGACCGCCGTACCCGGGACGGGCTTCGGGCTGGCGCTGATCGGCTGCGGCGGCTTCGGCGCCTATGTGCTGGACGCGGTGCGCGACATCCCCGGTCTGCGGGTCCTCGCATGCGCCGACCCGGACGGTGACCGCGCCCGCGCCCTGGCCGAGCGGCACGGCGCGGCGGTCCTCACGACCGTCGAGGAGGCCATCGCATTCCCGGGTGTCGACGTGGTGGCCCTGGCCACCCCGCCGGGCGCCCACGCGGACGCGGCCGTGGCCGCTCTGCGCGCGGGCAAGCACGTCTTCTGCGAGAAGCCCATCGCCGTGACCCTCGCCGACGCCGCGCGCGTCAAGGAGGATGCCGACCGGGCACCCGGCGTGCTCGTCGTCGACCACGTGCTGCGCTACAACCCGATCCTGCGGCTGCTCCAGCGGCTCGGCGCGGAGGGCCTGCTGGACCCGCTGCGGCGGTTCGCCTTCGAGAACGACGCCTCCGACGAGGACCTGGGCCCGGACCACTGGTTCTGGGACCCGGCGCACAGCGGCGGCATCCACGTCGAACACGGCGTGCACTTCTTCGACGCGGCGAGCGCCCTGATGGGCAGCGACCCCGTCGAGGTGCAGGGCACCGCGGTGGGGGCGGCCGGCCGGCCGGTGGACATCGTGGTGGCCACCGCCGTTCATCCCGGCGGGGCCGTGGCCACCCACACGCACTCCTTCACCCACGCCCACCGTGCGGAGCGGCAGCTGATGCGCCTGGACTACGGCTTCGCCGAAGCCCGGGTCACCGGCTGGATACCGACCTACGCGACCCTCACCGCATGGACCGACGAGACGGGGGCCGCCCGCTGGGAGCAGCTGCCAGAGCGGGCCGGCGACCTCCTGGCGGTACCCGGGCTGCGTCCGTACGGGGACGAGCGGATCACGGTGTCGGTGTCCCGTGACGCCGGCTCGGACCCTCCGGCCTCCGGCCGCGGCATCCGGCGCAGTGTCCCGCACCGGGTCGACGTCGTCGTGGACCTGGGAGGCGAGCCGCGCAAGCCCTACGTCTACGCCGAGAGCGTGCGCGCCGCCTTCACCGATCTGCTGCACTGCGCGGCGCACGGCGGTACCCCGGTGGCCGACGCCCGCGCTGGACTGGCCGCCGTCGCGGTGGCGGAAGCGGCAACCCGCTCCGCGCAGACCGGTCGCACCCTGCCCGTCATCGTCCCGGCTCGGTCGGGCGGGGAGGGGTCCGGGTGACCGCGCACCGACTCCCCGGCGGCGTTACCCCCGTCCCCGGCCCGGCCCTTGCCGGGCCGGGCACCGGCGGCGCCGGTGCGCCGGACGTTCCGTGGTGGCGGGACGCGGTGTGCTACGAGATCTACCCGCGCTCCTTCGCCGACGGCGACGGGGACGGCGTCGGGGACCTGCCCGGTGCCACGGCACGGCTGGACCACCTGCGGCGCCTCGGCGTGGACGCAGTGTGGATCACGCCGTTCTACCCCTCGCCGCTGGCGGACGGCGGCTACGACATCGCCGACCACACCGGTGTCGCACCCGACCTCGGTACCCCGGCCGACTTCGGCGCCCTGGTGCAGCGGGCCCACGCGCTGGGCATCAAGGTTCTGGTGGACCTGGTCCCCAACCACACCTCCGACCGACACCCGTGGTTCCGGGAGGCAGTCGCCGCCGAGCCGGGCTCGCGGGCCAGAGAGCGCTACATCTTCCGGCCGGGCCGCGGCGACGACGGTGAACGGCCCCCGAACGACTGGCAGTCGGCGTTCGGCGGCCCCGCCTGGACCAGGGTCACCGCACGGGACGGTCGCCGGACCGAGTGGTACCTGCACCTGCACGCGCCGGAGCAGCCCGACCTGAACTGGCGCGACCCCGAGGTGGTCGCCGACTTCGAGCGGATCCTGAAGCACTGGTTGGACCGAGGCGTCGACGGTTTCCGGGTGGATGTCGCCCACACGCTGTTCAAGGCAGACGGCCTGCCCGACGCGGGCCCCGGCCAGCACAAGGACATCCATCGCAACCACCTGATGCCCTACTACGACCAGGATGAACTGCACCCGCTGTTCCGCGACTGGCGCGCCCTGCTGGACAGCCATCCGGCGCCCGCCGGTTCGGTGCCCCCGGGGGAACGGGTGATGGTTGCCGAGGCCGCAATCTTCGACCGTGAGCGGCTGGGCCGGTACGTGAGTCCCGGCGAAATGCAGCAGACCTTCAACTTTGCCTTCCTTGAGTGCCCGTGGGACGGGGCGGCGATGCGCGAGGTGGTCGAGCAGTCCGTCGCCTCCATGCAGGTGGTGGGAGCCCCGGTCACCTGGGTGCTCTCCAGCCATGACGCAGTTCGGCCGGTCACCCGCTACGGCGGCGGCCGGGCCGGTGAGCGGCGTGCCCGGGCCGCGGCGCTGCTGATGCTTGCGCTGCCGGGAGCGGCCTACGTCTACCAGGGCGAGGAGCTCGGGCTGCCGCAGGTCGAACTCCCCGACGACCGGCTGCGCGACCCGCTGTGGGAGCGCTCGGGACACCGGGAGCGTGGGCGGGACGGCTGCCGGGTGCCGCTGCCCTGGGAGGGCGACGCCGCCCCGTACGGCTTCAGCACCGCCGCCCCGCAGGACTGCTGGTTCCCCCAGCCCGCCGACTGGGCCGGGCTCACCGCCCGGGCCCAGGAGGATGACGGCGACTCCATGCTCGCGCTGTACCGAAGGGCGCTGGGGCTACGGCGCGGCCACCCGGCCTCGGATGCCGCCCTGAAGCTGGACGGTCCCGACAGCGGCGAGTGGTTCGGCTTCGAACGCGGTGCGGGGCTGCGCTGCGTGGTCAACTTCGGCACCGAGCCTCTGCCGCTCAAGGACGATGCCCAGGTGCTGCTGTCCAGCGCGCCACTGGAAGGACGGACGGTCCCCCAGGACACGGCCGTTTGGATGATCTTCAAGGAGTGCAACCAATGAACGACAGGCCCAGCGTCGACCTCTCCGGCCTGGTGAAGGCCTACGACGTCCGCGGCACCGTCCCCGACCAGCTCGACGAGAACCTCGCCAGGCTGTTCGGCGCGGCCTTCGTCGAGGTGACCGGTGCGGACGCGATCGTCATCGGGCACGACATGCGCCCCAGCTCCCCGGGCCTTGCGCGCGCCTTCGCGGACGGCGCCGCCGAGCGCGGCGCCGACGTGACCGCGATCGGCCTGACCTCCACCGACGGGCTGTACTTCGCCAGTGGAAAGCTGCAGCGGCCCGGTGCGATGTTCACCGCCAGCCACAATCCGGCCCAGTACAACGGCATCAAGATGTGCCGTGCGGGTGCGGCGCCGGTGGGAGAGGAGACCGGGCTGCGGGAGATCCGCGAGCTCGTGGAGCGCTGGTCCGCGGGCGAGCCGCAGCCAGAGGCCGGACTTGGCCACGGTACCGTCACGCAGCGGGACACACTCGGGGAGTATGCCGCCCACCTCCTGGGGCTGGTCGACCTCTCGTCCGTCCGCCCACTGAAGATTGTGGTGGACGCGGGCAACGGCATGGGCGGGCTCACGACGCCCGCGGTCTTCCGCGACCTGCCGGTGGACGTGGTCCCGATGTACTTCGAGCTGGACGGCACGTTCCCCCACCACGAGGCCAATCCACTCGACCCGAAGAACATCGTCGACCTGCAGCGGAAGGTGCGGGAGACCGGGGCGGACCTCGGGCTGGCCTTCGACGGCGACGCCGACCGCTGCTTCGTGGTCGACGAGCGGGGAGAGCCGGTCTCCCCGTCCACCATCACCGCGCTGATCGCGTCCCGGCTGCTGGACGACCGTCCAGGAAGTACTGTCATCCACAACCTGATCACCTCGCGGGCGGTGGCCGACGTGGTCCGCGAACACGGCGGCACCCCGGTCCGCACCCGGGTGGGCCACTCGTTCATCAAGGCCGAAATGGCCCGCACCGGCGCGGTGTTCGGCGGTGAGCACTCGGCGCACTATTACTTCCGTGACTTCTGGTTCGCCGACACCGGCATGCTGGCGGCCCTGCACGTCATCGCCGCCCTCGGCGGCCAGCCGGGCCCGTTGTCCGCTCTGGTGGCGGAGTACCAGCGCTACGCGGCCTCGGGCGAGATCAACAGCGTCGTCCCTGACCAGGAGGGCGCGATCGCCGCCGTGCGCGAGGTCTTCGCCGACCGGGACGGAGCGGTCGCCGACGAGCTCGACGGGCTGACGATCAGCGCCGGCGACTGGTGGTTCAACCTGCGCCCCTCCAACACCGAACCGCTGCTGCGGCTCAATGTGGAGGCCGCGGACGCGGACGTGGTCGCCCGGTTGCGAGACGAAGTGCTGGCGATCGTCCGCGCCTGAGTGGGCAGCACTGCAGCCGGGGTGGGCAGCACTGCAGCCGGTTGGCCGGGCCGTCGGTGGGCCAGCCCACGCCAATCCCGACTGCGGCGCTTGGCTGGGTCATTGACTCTCCGCCTCCCTGACACCCGGGTCAAAGACCCGCCGATCCAGGAGGAACGGCAGGGCATCCTGCGCCCCGGGCTACTACGGCGACCTGGCCGTCCTCTCCGACGACTTCTTCACCGTGCCGGAGCAGGACATCCCGCACATCGAGTCCCTGCCGACCCTCGCAGGCGGCCGCATCGTCCACGCCGCCGGCGCGTACGAGGGCCTGGACGAGGAGCGCCCCCGCGATCAGCCCACATTGGAGCTCGGTCGCCCACTTCGGCGGCTACCGGGCCACCGTCAAGCCCAGCATCTCCGGCGCCCGCCAGGCCGAACTCCTCGGCCGGGCCGTCGCCGAATCCGAGCAGCACCGCCAGTGGTGCGCCCAGCGCGGATTCACCCCCGTAGAGCCCACCGAGATCTTCGACACCTGCTTCGTCCTCTGATCCCGGGAATCCGCGCACAGCACATCAGGAGCACCTCACAAGGCCCCCACCAGGTCTGTGGCAGCAGGTGCCATACCCTGCTCGTCGTCGCCCCCTGTGCACGCAGCACGTCTCTCCGGCCGGCTCGTAGTCAACAGGCCCAGGTTCAAGGTCAATGCCGTCCGGTCGCAGTCACTGTCTTTGCTCGACCGGTCGTACTACCCGTCACAGGCGATGGAGCGCAGCCCTGGAGCAGTGGACTCAGTTGGTACGTGGGGAAGTGGGCAGTTCGGGAGTGCTTGCGAACAGATCGAGGTACATGCCGCCGGCTATGAGCAGCCCGATCGCGCCGAGAACGACGCCGCCCAGGGCGACGGCCTTCACCCATGGGCGCGTGCTGGCCCGCCCGGCGTGCATGGCCAGCAGCACCCCGCCGATGACAACGGCGGCCAGGGCGAAGATGCCGTTCAAGAGGGCCGCAGTGTGCCAGGGGGCGCCGTAGAAGGCCTCGATCTGGTCGACACCACCGCCGGTGCTGGCCTCGATCTGGCCGATCAGCTCCTTGCGGGAGCGAAGCATGTCGCTGAGGGGGGTGCCGGTGAGGGAACAGAGCCCCAGCCCGGCGCTCACGACGGCGGCTGCACCCGCCGCGAAACCGCCGGTGGTGGCTATGCCGGCCGAGTTGTCCAGGGGGTCGGTGTCATTCGTGTCGTCGTAGGTGCCGACGTCCGCCCCCTTCTCCTCTGCGGCCTTGTCGAGGGAGGACTTCCCGGGTTGTACAGAATCCGTGGTCTCTTCTTGCTCCTCTTCGGGGTTGTTGGTGATGACCTTGGTGCTCTCAGTAGTCATAGGCCGCCACCCTACGCGTCGTACTCTAAGCGTCCAATAAAATCTTTCCTTGCGGTGAGCGTGGACGCCAGGACGCCGGTCTTCCTCTGCCGGCCTCAGTCACGAGTAAGTGGGGTGTTGGTCCTGGTCAATGGATCGGTCGCAAACCATCCGGGCCTGTGGTTCACGACGGCGCGGACACAGCTTCGAGGCGCGCTCCCGGAGCACCGCACAGTCGCCGCTGGTGCGGCTTGGATTCCCGCCGTGACTTCACCTGATTTCTCCCAGGAGGCCCCGGCCTTCAGGCCGGGGAGGAATGGGTCCTTGGAGCGGAGCCGCGAAGCGGCGGAGTTCCTCCGTGTCTGTCGTGACCTGTGCTTTCGGTAGCTGCCAGTGGTGGCGGTTAGGTTGATGGGGTGAAGGTCGTGGTGCAGGTGAAGCTGTTGCCGTCGCCCGAGGTGGCGGGTGGTGGCGTACGAGCGCGGCGCCACGTCCCGTAACGAGTTGCAAAAGCTGGTCTATGCCCGACTCAAGGCGGAGTTCGGGCTTGCGGCCCAACCGGCTGTCCGGGTGGTGAAGAAGGTCGTGGACGCCTACGCCACGTTGCGCGGGAACATCCGGGCGGGAAACCTCGGCCCGAACGGGTCGAGGCGGCGCAGCCGTGCGGAGTCGAAGCCGATCGTCTTCCGGCCTGATGCGGCCCAGCCGTACGACGACCGGATCCTGTCGTGGCAGCACGACGCGCAGACGGTCTCGCGCTGAGCACTCACGTTCCGCCCGGCGGCCTGGCGCCGCCGGGCCGGGACGCGACCTGACCATCCACCACCGGCGTCATGGGGCCGGCAAACCCCGTGGGCTACTTCCCCGACGCCCCCAGGTGCTTGATCTTGATCCAGTCGCGGGTGCGGCGGCTGGGCAGGTAGGGGCTGGGTGTTGGCGACGACGCCGTCGAAGCCCTCGCTGGCGCTCCGTTCCATGGCCTGGGCGGCGAGTGCGGGCCAGGCCGCGGGCACCGTGATGCCGGCACCAGTCAGGGAGGTCGTCGAGGAGGTCGCGGCGGGCGGTGTGGGGAAGCTGCACGGTCGGTTCGCCGAGGTGGAGGCTGTCGTAGATCATCAGCCGGACGGGCGGGTCTTCCAGGGCGTGGGTGACCGCCTCGGAGTGGTGCAGGCTCATCCGTTGCTGCAACCGCTCCACCGACGGCCGCCCCACGCTGTCGAGGGTGATGATCTCTCCGTCGAGGACCGCCTGTGGTCCGGGCAGCAGGCCGGACAGCGCCTCGAGTTCGGGGTACTGGGCGGTGACGTCCATCCCGGCCTGGGACAGAAGCCGCAGGCTTCCGTCCCCGGGCAGATGGGCGATGACCCGGGCACCGCCGAAGAGTGTTTCGTGGGCGTACTCGGCCTCGGTCTCCGGCCTGGGCGGTGGTCCGATCACCGCGAGCATCGGGGCCAGCAGAGGCAGAACGTCATGAGCGCCTCAGGAGGGGTCCACGCTCATGGTTCCAGTCTGCGCCCGGCGGCCTGCTGCGGCCACCCACTCCTCCTGTCTGGTCGACACGTCTGTGAGCAGAGCGGATGCCCTGACTGCCGCGATCGTCAACGCGTCCACTACGCGGCTCCCCGCTTGGCGGTATGTCCCGGAATGTGTTCTTGGTCGATTGGTGGTTTGCTGCTCGGTGGCGGCGGCCGGGCTTCTCGGCGCGCCGTTCATCGTGTGCATCCGCCAGGCTCAAGGAGGAGTTCAGCATGTCCGTCTACACCCCCCAGCAGATCAGCCAGCCGCAGACCCAGCAGCCCTACAACCAGCAGCAGCTGTTCGGCCAGCAGCAGCCCTGGGGCCAGATCGGCCAGCCGCAGCAGCAGATCGCGCAGGTGGTCCAGCAGTCGATCCAGCAGGCTTGCCAGCAGGCGAGCCAGCAGGTGGCGCAGCGCCTGCAGCAGACGCTGCAGCAGCTGCAGCAGGTCCAGCAGCAGCTGCAGCAGCAGGGCTTGGCCCACCAGGCGCACCCGTACCTGGCTGTCGCGCTGCACCACACCCTGCTCCAGGGCGTGCGGAGCGCTGTGGAGCAGTCCGTGCAGCAGGCGCTGCCTATTGCGATCCTGACGCTGGTGCAGCAGGGCCAGCAGGGCCAGCAGGGCCAGGGCCAGCAGGGCCAGCAGCAGTTCGGCCAGTTCCCGGGCATGCAGCCGCAGGGCCAGTTCGGCCAGTTCCCGGGCCAGGGGATGTTCGGGCAGCAGCCGCAGTACGGGCAGCTGTCGCCTCTGGGCATGTGAGACACCCGGCCGGGTAGCGCTCGTTCTCCCTCCCGTGTGGGAAGGCGGGCCTGCCTGGCCGGATGCCGCGGCGGGGCGAGGCAAACGCGCGGCGGGTTCGCTGGCCGGGGAGCTCATGGACGCCCGCTCCCCGGCCAGCCACTGAAGATCCGGGGCGTACGACGACGCTTTACGTTGAGATGGCGGTTGGCTGAATGAGTGAGCAGGGCGGCAACGGTGTGAAGCCGGGCAACGGCAAGGGCGGGAAGACCCCGCGTGCGCAGGGCGCGGCGGGTGAGGCCGGGCAGTCGGCGGCGGCTGCGGGCGGGGCAGGTGAGCCAGCCGGACGGATGGGCAGGGAGGCGCAGGCGCTGGGGTACCAGGGTCGGGGTGCGCGGGCGGGGTGGGGCCGCTATCTGGTGGCGCCCCGGCCGCTGGGGCTGCTTGCCGTTGGGGTGCCGCCGATTGAGGCCTCCGCGCTGTTCAAGCTGCTGGAGGAGGACCCCGATGTGGAACCCGTGGCGCAGGTGCGGCCGTCCCGTTCCCGCGGGTTGGGGGCGATCGCGGATCCGCACCCGGCCTGCCCCCCGGTCGCGGTCGTGAAGATGCCCCAGGAGCGGGCCCGCGCCCTGGCCGGGAACCCGCAGGTGGTCGTGGAGATCGACCAGCCGCTTTCCTACACCCCCACCCCGCCGGTGGGTGTCGGCCCGGTGCCGGTACTGGACCCGATGCTGGCGGTCACCCTGGAGGAGCCCGAACATCTCACCCTGCGGGTGGTGGGCAGTGACGGGGACGCGGTGGCCGGCGCGCACGTGTGGGCCATCGGCACCGGCGGCCCGGTCCACGGAGTCACCGGCCCGGACGGACGCGTCACCATGACCCTGGCCGCAGACACCCCCGAAACGCTCCAGGCGCTCTACGTCCGCCCGGTGGCCGACTACTGGCCGGCCCGCACCGGCACCCCCCAACCCGCCGACAACGGCGAGGCGGTAGTTACGGTGCAGGCCCTGTCGGACACCTTCGAGGGCTTCCCCGGCAAGGCGCTCACAGGCTGGGGTGCACAGGCAATGCGGCTCAACCAGATCCCGCCGACCTACCGCGGCCACGGCATCAAGATCGCGCTGCTCGATTCGGGGGTGAACACCGCCCACCCCGATTTGAAGGACACCGTCCAGCACGGGCACGACTTCACCGGCGCCGGCAACGGCACCTGGGGCCTCGATGTGACCGGGCACGGCACGTGGTGCGCCGGCATCATCGCCGCGGCGGACAACAACGCCGGCATCGCCGGGATCGCGGCGGAGGCCGAGGTGCATGCGCTGAAGCTGTTCCCCGGCGGGCACCTCAGCGACCTGCTCGAGGCGGTCGACTACTGCATCACCCACGACATCGACATCGCCCAGATCAGCCTCGCCTATCCCGTACAGTCCCAGCTGGCCGCCTGGAAACTCGCCGATGCGCACGCCGCCGGCACCACGGTCATCGCCCCGGCGGGAGACACCGCCGGCCCCCTCACTCAGCTGGCTACCCTGCCGGGGGTGCTGGCGGTGGGGGCGATCGCGCACACCGGCACCTATCCCGTGAGCAGCCCGCTCACCTGGGTGCAGCCGCCGTGGCCCGGCCCCTACCCGGCCCCGTTCACCCCCACCGGTCCGGGAGTGGACCTGGTCGCGCCCGGCACGGCGGTCATCGCCACCGCACTCGGTGACGGCTATGCCGCGGTGGACGGCACGGCGATCGCCGCCGCCCACGTCACCGGACTGGCGGCGCTGCTGCTCGCCCACCACGACCATCTGCGCACCCAGGCGGTGCCGCGGACCGCGGCCCGCGCCGACCTGCTGTACCTGCTGCTGCGCACCGCCTGCCAGCCCCTGCCCGGCGCCGACCCCCGCCTGGGCGCGGGGATCGCGGACGCCCCCACCGCGCTTGGCATCCCCGCGAGCTGGCAGCAGGCCGAGCAATACACGCCGGCCGGTCCGCACCAGCGGGGCTGACGGCACGACACGTCTGCGCCTGGTCCTGGCCCTCGCCCTGGGGGCGGCCGTCACAACATCGGTGGTGGCACCCGCGCAATCCGCCTCCGCCGGTGTCTTTGACGGAGACGTCACTAACCGGCTTCCCTCGAGCTACACCGTCAAGATCGCAACATTCTCGGGACCGAACCTGCCAGAGCGGTGCGCGGCCACCAACGGCACCACCTATTGGTGCCGCACCTACTGGCTGCCGTCCGGTCGTGCGGACGATCAGATCAATGGGACGAACTGGGACACCGACGCCCTGATGGTTGAATCGACCTACCGGATTTACAACATCAACGGGACCTACCAGACCGTGCCGGCCTTCCGCTGGTACAAGATTTCGAGCGGGGATAACCGGACATGTGAGCTGACGTCGAACACTCCGGCCTGCTTCCCTCGCTGAGGCGCCCTGGCCCGACATCCTTCGGCCCGTAGGCGGGACCGGCACTGCCGGTGTGCCCCGGGGAAGGGGGCTGGGCCTCCTCGTCGGCGTCCGTCAGTCCTACTTCCAGAGGGTCACGTCGAGCACCACGCGCCCGGGGGAGTCCATCGAGCTGTCTTCTCCTCCAAAGCTCTTCACCTGGAGGAGGGCCACCCCGGCGTCGTGCGGCGCGAGGCGTGCAGGAGCCACGGTTTGTGGCCTGTGGTGGTGGGCGGCAGTTCGGGTTTGCCGTGTGGCCGGAATGTGGTTCCTCGTATGCGTGTCTATTCCGGTCGGCGTGTAGGTGGGGAGGGTGGTGCGGGCTGGATCCGGTATCGGTGGGGCTGCTGGCGGCGTTGGCGGGTGGCGCCGGCGGTGAGATCGGTCGGCAGGGGTGGGCGGGGCTGAGTACTTTGGTGCGGCGCCCGTCCGGGGCGGCCAGGACGCCGAGGATGCTTCCGCGATGGGGGAGGTGGAGCTGGCGGAGCTGGAGCGGGCGCCGGCCGATCGGGCGTGCGCGCAGGTGCTGAGTACCGCGCTGGCGGTGCGGGCTGCGGTGGACGCGGACTTCCGCGCCGACCTGGAGCGGTGGCACGAGCAGGCGAGGCTGGTGCGCACCGGCGACGGCGAGGTGCACAGCGAGATCAGCGGAGGTACCTTCCACGGGCCGGTGCTGCAGGGCCGGGACTTCTCCGGGATCTCCGTCACCACCACCCCGCCGACCGACCCCGGTCCCGGTACGCCCTCCGCGCGGGGCTGACCGGCATGGCCTATACGTACCCCGGCGGCGAGGACGGGGCAGGCTCACCGGGGCCGCCGCCGTCTACCGCGAGCTGGGCGACGGCTTTAACGAAGCCCGGGTGCTGACCAACCTCGGCTTCGTCTTTGCGCTGCACGTGCGTAAAGACGACGGGCCGGTGGCCCGGGCCTACGAGGTCATCGACGCCCTCTTCCGGGCCGTCGCAATCTCCCAGGAGCTCGGCAACGACTGGCTCGAAGCCCAGGCGCTGAAAGGCCTTTACACCCCCTTGATCATGGTGGGCGATTTCTACGAGGCCATCGGCGCCAACACTCGAGCCGCCGCCATCGAGGACCGCATCCGAGCCGATGTCATCGACGCCCGCCGCAGAGAGGCCGCGGCAGCGAACAACCTCTCCACGGACCAACCTCACGAAGGCCCTTGACGGTGACGTCCGCCCCGCAGAACCACACCGCCCGATCCCCGGTGACACGGATATCGGGCCAACAATTGCGTTAACTCCGTCATTGAGCATACAGACGCGCGATCTGACACGGATGTCCCCCAACCCCCGTCCTGCCGGAACGTGTTGGCCAGTACTGAACTTTATGGAACAGACCCAGTGTCGAGGTCCTGGAGGATCTGCTGCACTTCCTGGCGCCATTGGTCGGCGTCGGCACTGTCCACCCACCCTGTCGTAAAGCCGCAAGTAGGCAAATCTCGCCAGCTTGAACTTTATGGAACAGGCCGCCACCTACGGGCCGCTGGGGACCCACTTCCGTCCGGCGGACCACCGGTCACGTCAGCTCATTGCGTTCCAGTGAGAAGAACGTCACCTGGCAATGGCTCTGAAAATGCGAAGGCAGCTGCCGCTGGTGATCGGCGCGGATCGTGCTAAAGACGTCATGCCTGCTCATGCCCAGCACGGGTGTGTAGGTGCCGGAAAAGGTCATCAGATCCCGTTCACGGTGGCTGAAGGTGATGATGAAGCAGTACTCGACGAGGGATTCCGGGGGCTGCGACATAGCCGCCTCTCGATGCTGTGGGTTCGGCTTCAACACTGCGGACGAACAAACGATCCATCCGGTTGCGGTCACCGCGCCGCCGTCACCGGATACCCGGTGTGCCATCGGGTCGAGGCGTCTGGACGGCGTCGGCGGCTGGTCCCAGTAGGGCCTGTCCGGCGGATCTTGCCGGACAGGCCCCTGGTCCCGGGGAGGGCTCAGCGCTTGAGCGTGAAGCCGAAGTCGCCGGAGAGCCTGCCGCTCAGCCGGACTGCCGAAACGAGTTTCCCCTCCTTGATCAGTCTCTCGACCTCGGCCCGTGGAAGACCGCAACCTTCAGCGATCAGTCGCACCGGCCGGACAGGGATCCGCGCCGCAAAGCGGACCGAGACGTCGATCACCTCGCGGTCCAGGTGATCCGATCTGCCGGTGTCGAGGCGCCAGGCGTTGTCCCAGTCGAGGGCGGGGGTTCCACCCGAGAAGTGGACACCAGTTCGTGTTCTTATGCGGCAAGTGTGAGTGTAGCTGCGTGCTGTGTCTCGTAGGCGACGGGGCTGAGCTGGCAGTTTCTCTTGTGCCGTCTGCGGGTGTTGTAGCGCGTGATCCAGCGGAATACCGACAGGCGGCAGTCGCGTGCGCCTTCCCAGCGTCGGGCGCCTTGGAGGGCCCCGCGGTGTGGCCGCCGGCAACTACGCCCAGCGCATCCCGAGCTGGGACAGTTGTTCGATCCGCTCCGGTTTCAGCGTGGCGGCCCGGGACCGCTGGTTGCTCACCCACGCACCCAGCCGCAGTTCCCGCTGGTCTTGGTCCTTGCTGTCGCTCCCGCCGACGGTGATCGTCTCGACATGCTTCCTCGGCACCCGCAGGTGTCCCTCGCGCTCGAAGAACTGCCGGGCCGCAGCGAGATGCATGGCCCACTTCTCCGCCTGGCTTGTATGCGGCTTCGGCTTCTCGTCCTCACCGGCCGGTTCGATCCAAAGAACCTGCTCACACATCCACTGCTGGACCGTGCTGAGACTGTCCCAGCCCGTGCGCTGCGCCTGGACCCACTGCCCGAGGTCTTCGCCCTGCACGACAGTCTCGCCAGGCGCGAGCGGAAGTGCCCGCCTGGCCTGCAGGTGGACCCGGGTGAGGTGGAAGCGGCGCTGCCAGGCAACCGGCCAGGCCGGACACCAAGACGGATCGATCTCCTCAAGCGCCTCGCGCCGTTCGTCACTGAATGCGGCGAGCGCGCCCTTGTCGTTCACCTCCGGCAGCAGGTCTTCTTCGCGGCGCTGCGTGTCGAGGTCGGCGCGGCGTGCGGCGGCCCGCTGGTTCTTCAACCACACCCCGACCGGGTAGCCGTCCCAGGTGGCATCCACGGGGGCCAGCAGGTGACCGTGTTCGCCGGCCCATGCTCGGGCGGCGGCGAGGCCTTCGGCGAAGGCGGTGTCGAAGTGTGACCAGACCATGCCGAGCCGGTGCAGCTGCTCGATGCGGTCCTCATCGAGTCGTCCTTGGCCGTTGGCGCGGCGGGCTTCGGCGATCCACCGGCCGAGCGGGAAGCCGGCCAGGCCCCCCGGCCAGTCGTCGCTGTCGGGCATCGCGAAGCCATAGGGAACACGCAGGTCGCCGTGGGCTCGGGCGTAGGCGAGGGCGGCGTCGATGCCCCGCCGCCAGTGCTCCTGCTCGGGATTGATGACGCGCAGCTCGACGAACGCGGCCAGCTGAGCGGGGTCCCTGGGGGTGGAGAACCGCAACAGGCCGGCGGCCAGGCCGCTGACCTCCCCTGTGCCTGGCTTGGGTTCGGACCGCTCGTCGACGGGTGTGTAGCGGCTCGGCGCCTGAGACTGGGCGAGGGTCTCCAGGACGCGGGCATCGTGTGCACGCAGCGCTTCCAAGAGGCGGGCCAGGCCGTCGTACGACTTGGAGGTGATCATCGTCTCCGGTGTCTCGCCCGGGGCGAGCAGTACGGGCACGACCAGGGAGGCGAGTTTGTCCTCGTCGGGGTGCATGCGCAGGGCGCGGCCGACGGCCTGCACGAGATCGGGCATGGAGCCGCGCACGTCGGCGAAGAACACGGAGTCGCAGCTCTTCGTGTCGACGCCCTCGCCGAGGACCTTCGCCGAGCTGAGGAACGACTTCTCCACCACCGTGCCATCATTGGCGGTGCGGGAGGCGAACTCGTCCAGCACCCGTCGGCGGTATCGCGGCTTGTGGTCGCCGGACAGCCAGTCGGCCCAGATGGTCTGCGGGTACAGCTCCGGCTCGCTTGCGTGCAGCTTCGCCGCCACCTGCGGCAGACCGGCCGCAAACGCCTCGGCTTCGACGATGCGGTGGTGGAAGACGAGCGTGCGCGCAAGGTCCTGCTCGGCGGCTGCTTTGACCAGCGCGGTCTGCAGCGCGGCGAGCCGCGCCCCGCGCATCTCCTCCGAGGTGGCGTCCACGCCCCGCAGTACCGCCGACTGGTAGGCCGGATCGGTCACCTCCACCACCACGACCTGGTACGGGGCACAGATACGCCGATCGATCGCATCCGACAGGGACAGGGTGTGACAGCGGGCCCCGAACACGCCGTCCGCATCGTCGTCCATGGAGGCCACCAGCTCACCAGGCCGCACAACCCCGTTGTCCTCGCCGAGCTGCCACAGCCGGGGCGTGGCCGTCATGTAGAGGCGGCGGTCGGCCGGCACCCGCAGGTTGTCGTGCACCACCGACCATGGTTTCCCGATCGTGCCGGACGTCCGGTGCGCTTCGTCCACACAGATCAGCGACCAGGCCGCAAGTCCCGCCCGGTGGGCGCGCTCGAGGGTACCCAGGCCCAGCGACGCGTACGTGGCGAACACGGTCACCTTCTCCAAATCCCGGCACCACAGCGCCAGCTCTTCGGCGTCAGTGGTATTCGGGAAGCCGGCCTCGTCGCCACGCAGCGAGGACACCCCGACCCTCGGCCCTGTCCGGCCACCGTCTCGCCACGCCGCAGCGGTCTGCGTCAAAAGGTCCAGCGAGGGCACCAGCACCAGCACCCGTGCTGCGCGCAGTTCCTCCGCGGTGCGCTGCGCCACCAGTGTCTTTCCGCTACCGGTGGCCATCACGACCTGGGTGCGCAGGCCGCGCTCCGTCAGGCCGGTACCGGCCTGCGCGTCCAACGCCCGGACGATGGCATCGACAGCTTCTCGCTGATGCGGGCGCAGAATCTTCGTCGTCATCGGCACACCGCTCTCGGTCTCGACAGCGGCTTGCCATGCTGAGTGGCCAAGGGAGGCGCGGGCTCATTGGTCCGGCTTCCCGTGCCGCTCTGCGTCTCGCATCCAGTCAGCACAACGCTGCTAGCGAGCACCAAGGCTCCAACGCCCCTTCTCTTGCTTCCCCGGCCATGGACTGCCGACAATCGCACCGGACGCTATTGCAGTGACCGGAGTCCGGAAGACAGCAGCCCAGCGGCTCTCGTCGTTCGCGAACGCTCGACGGTACGTCGCCCGGCGACCGACTACCTCTGCCGTCCAGGCAACGTGTCTTCGCGTACCACCCCCGCGGGAAGGACCGGATGATGGGCAAGCCCCTGACGCACAAGCAAGCCTTGGCTGCAGTAATACGAGCCCTGGGCGGCACGTGGGACCCGCCGCGTGCCGCCTTGGCGCTGCGCGTAGCCGGCTACGAGCCGACCAGTCAGCAGGCCGCAGAAAAGGAGGCGCGACGGGCCCTGCGTGATCTGACGGACGAAGGGGTGATCGTTCGCCCCGACCCCGAGCGCACCGAGTACAGGCTGCCCTGAGCACATCTGATGACACTCCTGACCTTCCTCACGCCGCACGCGGGGCCACCAACTTAGTACCTGCCGCTCGAGCTGCTGGATGGTGTTCTCGGTCTGCTGCAGCTGAGAACGGAGCCAGTCGCGCTGGGTCTTGTGTTTCTGGAGCCGCTGCTCCGGGGCGAGGTCGGGCATGGCGTGCCGCCTTCGCTGTGCGGCCGCGGCGTCCGCCGGCACGGCTTGGGGGTGGTGCTCCAGTGCGATCCGGGCCTTCGTCGCGCACCGGGTCGGACGTGCTGGCCCGGCTGCGCGAGCGGCACTGGCGCATCACGCGGATGTGGGCCGACGGCTGCGCTGCAGCAAGGTAGTCGGCCATCTCCTGACAGATCGCCGGGCCTTGGCTGTCAGCGGTCATGCAATTCCCCACGATCTGCATGATCAGCGTCGCGTAATTCCCCACCTGGGCTGGGGTCGTGACGGGCCGCCCGACTGCTGAGTGTGCGGCTGATCCGGCCAGTCAAGGGCGCCTTCGGCGGCGCTCCGCGCTGGCCTCACAGCCACCCTGGACAGCCCTGACCAGCCTGAACGACGCTCTGGCTATCGGGCGGCCACCGAACCTCTGGCGCCCTGGGGATCTCGACGCACGGTCACCGTCCCCATGTCCACGACGATTGCGACGTCAGCGTCCTCATGGCCCATTACGTGACGTTCGGGGCGGGAAATTGGCTGACCGTCGACACTGGCCGAGCCGGGCCCGATCGGCGAGGGCCTGCAGGATGCCGACGGCGCTCCTCAGGCGAGCCCCTCGTGCCACACCGGCACGTGCGCCTTCGCCGCGCCGACGTGTTTCCGGCCTGCTCCTCGATGCCCGGCGAGGTCCGGACTGCTTGGGCGTGGCATTGCCCGGTCTCATCGGGGGCCGGCACCTCGCCGACCGCGAGCGGGCGGATGGCCCACTCCATCCATTCCTGCTCGGCCACGGCCAACTCGGCCCGGCGACGGCGCGGTGTCCTTGGCCTCCTCCCGGCCCCGTCGCGATGAACGCCGGGGGTGGCGTGCTCAGGCTTGACGGGCCACTGCGTCGTATGCGGCGACGATCAGCAGGGTGCACAGATCCACGATCTCCTCGACGCTGCCTTGCTGGCGGCCGAGCGTCCAGTCGACCAGGAGTTCGTTGACGCCGCCGACGAGTGCGATCGCCAGCATGGGCAGTTTCGGCGTCGTCCGTGTCCCCATGTGCCGGAGCGCGACGGCGGCGATGAAGTCGGCGAACTCGTGCATGACCGCGTGGCGGCGCTGTTCGAGGCGGGGGCCGACTCCGACCACCTCGATAAGCACGATGCGGGCCTTGCGCGGATCGTCGGTCAATGTGCGGACGAATACGTCCAGGCCGGCGCGGACCTGCGCTTCGAGCTCCGGACCGGCCTGGTCGGCTGCGGCGAAGGTCGCCACCTGGACCCCGCGGATCAGCTCGTCGTAGACCGTGGCGAGCAGATCCTCCCGGTCGCGCAGCGATTCGTAGAAGTACCGCTCGGTGAGCCCGGCCTCCCGGCAGATGTTCTTCACCGACGTGGCCGCGTAGCCGGTGGTGCCGAACAGCTCCAGCCCGGCGGCGATCAGCCGTGCTTGCCGCTCCTCGCGTCGCTGTGCCGCGTCACGGCCCCCGTACCGGCGCCCCCGCCCCGTGCCGTCACGCCCACCTCACTGCTTTCCTGTCGGACTCCTTGAGTGCGTTGTGGCAAAGGGAGTCCCTGTTCGATGAGCAGGGGCTTCTTCGTGTGCGGGGCGTGATCGCGGAGGGGTAGGGGCAGGCAGCGGACGGCTTGCTGTTGATCGAGGAGGGTGCGATGCCGTCGGTGCTGGGGCTGATGGAACGGCGTGAG